>JBBRSX010000001.1:0-141645 GCA_038244925.1 Hyphomicrobiales bacterium
CACGTATAAGTCGTAAAGCCATTGCGCAGGGAAGGCCGGTGCTCTCCGCCAAACCTGTATGCTCGTGTGCGCACTACGATGCATCTATTGCACGCGAGACCGCGGGTGCGGCGCGCACCCGGTCTTCCCTGCGCCCTCTGTATTTGCGAGGGCCAAGGTTTCCAGCAAAACTCCGGGCGCCTCGCGCCGCGAGAAGGCAATTTTGCGTCTTGCGTGTTCCAAGTCTCGAAAATTTTCCCGTCATTCCGGGGCGCGTGAAGCGCGAGCTCCATACTCCCATATCGTGGTTATGGATTCCGGGCTACGTGGGCGCCCTGCGCAAATCCAGTGCAATGAAAAAATCGCTCATGACTTAAGCAAATGCACGTCGCGAAAGCTGCGCACAGAGAATGAGCAGTCGCGCGTACGTCGTGCAATAGATTGGAATCACGATGGATTCAGTTTTGGCCGAACACCGGAAGCGATTGTACACAATGGCACGCGCCTTGCTTAGCTAGCTCCGGGTACTCTCGTTCGGGGCGTGTACATGATGGCGAACTCCAGGGGTTCACTAGCGGCCGGTCCATTCATCGGCACGGTTGCCGCGGAGCCGGAGCCGATCGCGCTCGACTTCACCGCGACAGCACTTCTCATCATCGACATGCAGCGGGATTTCATGGAGCCCGGCGGCTTCGGTGAAACGCTCGGCAACGACGTCTCCCAGCTCGCGCGCGCGGTGAAGCCGATCGCCTCCGTGCTGGAAGCGGCGCGCGACATCGGCATGCTGGTCGTGCACACCCGCGAGGGACATCTGCCTGATCTCTCGGATGCGCCGCCGGCCAAGATCGAACGCGGCGCGCCGTCGCTCCGCATCGGCGATCCCGGCCCGATGGGGCGCATTCTCATTCGCGGCGAAGCCGGCCACGACATCATTCCCGAGTTGTATCCGCTCGACAGCGAGGTGGTGATCGACAAGCCCGGCAAGGGTGCGTTCTACGCCACCGAACTCGGTGACGTCCTGCAGCAATACGGCATCGAGAATTTGCTGGTCTGCGGCGTCACCACCGAAGTCTGCGTCAACACCACCGTGCGCGAGGCCAACGACCGCGGCTATCGCTGCGTGGTGCTGGCCGACGGTTGCGCATCCTATTTTCCCGAGTTTCACGAGATGGGCCTGAAGATGATCAAGGCCCAGGGCGGCATCTTCGGCTGGGTCGCTGACTCGGCCGCGGTACTGGAGGCGATTTCACCGGAGACTTCAAAAACAGCAGTAGCGGGGGCATCACGATGAGCACGAGCACGACGGGGACTGCAGGCAAACTCGATTTCAAACCGGTGTTGTGGACGCCGGGCGACTGGAACGCTTTCTTCGGCTTCGGCACCAACATTCTCGTCAACATGCTGGTTTTGACCGGCCTGTTGCGATTCGTGCTGAAGATGCCGGATTCTCTCGTCTTCGGCCGCATCCTGCCGGCGCTCGGCCTGATGATGTGCCTCTCGACCTTCTATTATGCCTTCCTCGCCTACAAGCTGGCGCAACGAACCGGCCGCACCGACGTCTGTGCACTGCCGTCGGGCGTCAGCGTGCCGCACATGTTCATCGTTACTTTCGTAATCATGCTGCCGATCACGATCAAGACCGGCGATCCCATGAAGGGCTGGTCCGCCGGCCTGGTCTGGGTGTTCTTCCAGAGCTTCATCCTGATGATCGGCGGCTTCATCGCGCCGTATATCCGGAAAATCACGCCGCGTGCGGCGCTGCTCGGCACGCTCGCCGGCGTCTCGGTCACCTTCATCGCGATGCGGCCGGCGCTTGAAATGTACATGACGCCGCAGATCGGCCTGGTGTGCTTTGCCATCATCATGGTGAGCTGGTTCGGCGGAGTGAAATACTGGAAGAATATTCCGGCGGGCCTGGTCGCGATCGCGGTCGGCATGGTCATCGCCTGGGGCTCGAACCTGTTCGGCCTGGGGCTCGGCGGCCTCAGCGTGAAGGGCCTCGGCGACGCCTTTTCCTCCTTCGGCTTCTCGGTGCCGATCCCGGCCGTCGGCCAGGTCTTTTCCGGCTTCGAATTCCTCGGCGTCATCCTCGTCACCGCGATCCCGTTCGGCATCTACGACCTCGTCGAGGCCATGGATAACGTCGAGAGCGCGGAAGCCGCCGGCGACGAATATCCGACCACGCGGGTCCTGACCGCCGACGGCGTCGTCAGCCTGATCGGCTGCCTGATGGGCAATCCCTTCATCAACGCGGTCTATATCGGCCATCCCGGCTGGAAGGCGATGGGCGGCCGGATCGGCTATTCCGCCGCGACCGGCCTGATGGTGGTGGTGCTGTCCTGGTTCGGCATCATCTCGGTGCTGCTGGCGCTGGTGCCTGTCGTCGCTATCTCGCCGATCCTGCTCTATATTGGCATGCTGATTGGCGCGCAGGCGTTCCAGACCACGCCGGCCAAACACGCGCCCGCGGTCGTGCTGGCGCTGACGCCGCATCTGGCGGCCTGGGCCAAGCTGCAGATCGACACCATGCTCGGCGCCAGCATGGCGGCGGCCCAGAGCGTCGGCGGTCTCGCCGCCGACAAGGTCGATGCGGTCAAGACCGCGGCGATCGCCTCACTGCCGCAGCAGGGCGTGATCTATCATGGGCTCGACGTGATGGGCGGCGGCTCGATTCTGGCCGGGCTCATCCTCGGCGCGGTCGGCGTGTTCATCATCGAACGCGACTTCATGAAAGCATCGGCCTTCGCACTGGCCGGCGCGGTCATGACCTATTTCGGCTTCATGCACGGCGAGGCGGTCGGTATCGGTGGCGGCTTTGGCGTCACGCCGAGCGTGGCATTTGCTTACGCCGTGATGGCGGCAGGGCTGTACGCGCTGGGCCGAACCAGCGTCAGCGTGCCCTACACCGCGCATATGGATATGCCGCACGCAGCACCTGCGGAATAACATAGCGTTTTCAAGCGAAGTGGACTTCCGGTTCGCGTGAGGAAAACGCGTCGAAAAAGAGGACTTGCTACCCGCCCTTGACGGCACCTGCGGTTAGCCCGGCGACGATCTGTCGCTGGGCGAATACCGTGAGCAGCAGCACCGGCAACGTCACGATCAGGGCTGCGGCCGCGAGCGGCCCCCAGCTCAACTGATCGAACGAGATCATGTTGTAGACGGCCACAGGCAACGTGCGCGTTTCGCGTCCCGCCAGCACGATACCGAACACAAAATTGTTCCAGGAGAAGATCACCGCGAGAATGAAGGCGACCGCAAGGCCGGGTTTGGCGATCGGCAGCGCGACATGGCGAAACACCTGCCAGCGCGTGGCGCCGTCGATCATGGCGGCTTCCTCGAGTTCCAGCGGTGTGGTCTCGAAATAACCGATCATGATCCAGATCACGATCGGCACCGTCACCACCAGATGAATGATGATCTGCGGCACCAGCGTGCCGAGCAGGCCGAGCCACTGAAACAGCAGGAACAGCGGAATGAGATAGGACAGGCCGGGGGTGATGCGCGCGATCAGGATCACCACGGCGGATTTGTGCGCGGCCATCCGCGCGATGCCGTAGCCGGCGGGCACACCGACCAGCATCGCGAGCAAGGTCGCGCTTCCGGTCACGATCAGGCTGTTGACGAAGTAGGTCAGGAAGCGGTTCGACGCCAGCACGTCGGTATAATTCTTCCAGGCGTAGTGTTCGGGGAAGAACACCGGCGGATAGGCGGCGTTGTCGACCTCGAACTTGACCGATAGCGAAGCCATCCAGAGGAAAAACAGGATCGCGGGCGACACCACCACGAAGATCGCAAGCCACAGTCCGATCTTGCCGAGAATTTGCCGGACGCTCATGCGCCGCTCCCGATCTCGGTCCACAGCGTGCGCTGGCGAAGATACAGTAGCAGCGCCGCCAGGAAGATGATCAGGATAAAGAAGATCACCGCGATCGCCGAGCCGTAGCCGAGGTCGTAATAGATGAAGGCGACGCTGTAGAGATAGAGATTGATGGTCTCCGACGCCGAGCCGGGGCCGCCCTGGGTAATGGCGAAGATGATGTCAAAGCTCTTCACGGCGTCGATCATCCGGATCATGCCGGCGATGAACAAAAACGGCGTAATCAAGGGAAGCGTGATGTAGCGGAACATCTGCCAGACCCCGGCGCCGTCGATCTGCGCGCTTTCGTAAGGCTCGACCGGGATGGCGGCGAGGCCGCCGAGCACGATCAACATCACCAGCGGCGTCCATTGCCAGGTTTCGACCAGCACCAGCGAGGGGATCACGGTGCCGGGATGAAACACCCAGAGCTGCGGGGGCATGCCGACCAGCGAGAGCAGATAATTCAGCACGCCGAGCTGCGGATGAAACATCATGGTCCAGACCAGCGCGACCGCCACGGGAGTAGCCATCATCGGCATGATGAAGATGCCGCGCAAAAAGCCGCGCCCGGGGAATTTGGCGTGAAACACCACGGCCGCGAAGGTGCCGAAGATCAGCGGCAGCAGCACGGACAGCAACGTGTAGGCCATCGTGTGCATCACCGACTCGACGAAGCGGGGATCGTTCGGCAGCCGGATATAATTGGCGAGCCCGACAAAGGTGGTCGGCGAGCCGACCTTCCATTCGTTCAGGCTCATCCAGATCGTGAAGGCCCACGGAAAAATGATGATCGCGAGCACGACGACGAGCGCCGGCACCACGAACGGCCAGTACGACGGCTTTCGCAACTCCTGCTCCGGCGCGGCCTGATGTGCCGCCGCCGGAGCGATCTCGGTGAGAACCTTCACGCTTTCTCGCTGCGCTCCAGGATCGGCCGGAACTGCTCATGCGCCTTCTTCAGTTCCGTCGCCGGATCGGTGCCCGCCAGCGTCGAGGTCAACGCCGCACCGACGAGATCGCGGAATTCAGCGACCGGGATGATCACAGGCAGGCCGAGCTTCGAGATCTTGGCGGAATCGATCACCGACTGCAGCCACTCCTTCGGCATCTTCACGCCCTTCTGGATCTCAGGGTCGTTCAGAATCGAATTGCGGAACGGCACACCGCCGCCGGCCTGCAGCAGCTTGGCACCTTGCGATTTGGAGACCGCCCATTGACACAAGAGATAAGCGGCTTCCTTGTTCTTGCTGGCGGCCGCGATGCCGATGCCATCGCCATAGGTCGCGGAATATTGCCCCTTCGGCCCCGCGGGCACCACGGTGTAGCCGACCTTGCCCGGGATGCGCGAGGCGGCGGGATCTTCAAGCGGCGGCGCCCAGCCGACGCCGTCGATCCACATCGCCGAACGCCCTTGCGTGAAGGACGCCATCGATTCCATCCAGTTGAAGCCGGCGACGCCGGGAGGCGCGACCTTGGTCAGCAGCGTCTGGTAAAGCTTGGTGGCTGCAATGGCCTCGGGTCCGTCAGTCAGGATGCCGCCCTTGCTGTCCAGAAACTCGCCGCCGTAGTTGAGGAAGAAGTTGGTCCACAGCGTCATGTTGGCGTTGCGCAGGCCGCGTCCGACGAAGCCGAAGGTGCCCTCCTTGGCGTCGGTCAGCTTTTCGGCGGCGGCGACCATCTCGTCCAGCGTCTTCGGCACCGCGACGCCCTTCTTCTGGAACAGCTCCTTGTTGTAATAAAGGATGAAGTAATCGACCGACCACGGCAGCGACAGCATCTGCCCCTTGTCGTTCTTGGCATATTGCAGCCCGGCGGCCGAAAAATCGCTTTCGACGAGATCGGGCGCGGTGAGGTTCGGGTCCTTCATAAAGCCGGAGATGTCGGCGAGCCAGCCGGCCTTCTCGAACTGCCGCTTCTGCACGTGATAGCTGAGGTGGACGACGTCAAAGCTCGGCTTGCCGGAAGCGAGTTCGATCACGGCCTTCTGGCGCTGCTGCTGTTCGGGGATCTGTTCCGACTCGACCTGAATGCCGGTGAGCTCGGTGAATTCCTTGATGTTCTTTTGCAGGTTGTCGCCGCGCGGCCCCTTGGCGAGGATCACCTCGAGCTTGGTGCCGGCGTATTTCTTCCATTGCACGTCCGCGCGTGCCGGAAATCCGGTGAGGCCGAGTGCGCCGGCGGCAGCCGTGCCGGCCAGAACCGAACGGCGCGAAATCAAGTGCTTGCTCATTGTTGTTTCTCTCCCTGGGGTCGGCTTATTTTGGGCGGATACTAACGTTCGCGCGCCGTCTGCATAGCCCTATTGTGCGGTATTCCTGTGCAAGCGTTGCGTCGCGATGCCGCGAATTCGATCAGCCAAGCGGCTTGAAACCGGATTTAAATAATGTACGATAAGTACAGTTAAAGATTGTCCGCGATCTCCTCGGAGAACTGGCGATATGACTGCTGGCGGCGACTATCACATCTTCGAGGCCGACGATGTCGCGCTGCAGTCAGGTGTCGTATTCCCTTCGCTACGGCTCGCCTACCAGACCTACGGCACGCTGAATGCGGCCAAAGACAATGTGATCGTCTATCCGACGTCGTTCAGCGCGCAGCATTACGACACGGAATGGCTGATCCAACCCGGCGGCATTCTCGATCCCACCAGCTATTTCATCGTCATCCCGAACCTGTTCGGCGACGGCCTGTCGTCGTCGCCCTCCAATTCTGGCGAGACTGCATTCCCCGATATCAGCTATCACGACGCGGTCGCGGCTCAGCACCGCCTTCTGGTCGAGCAATTCGGAATTTCGAGGATTGCGTTGGTCTATGGCTGGTCGATGGGCGGCATGCAGGCCTACCATTGGGCGGCGCGTTACCCGGACATGGTGGAACGCGCCGCCGTTGTCTGCGGCAGCGCCAGATGTTCGCCGTATAATCATGTGTTCCTCGAGGGTGTGAAGGCCGCGCTGACCGTGGACCCGGCGTTCCAGGATGGCCGCTTTGTCGAAAAGCCCGTCGCGGGCCTGCGCGCCATGGGCCGGGTCTATGCCGGATGGGCGATGTCGCACGCCTTCTACCGGGATGAAGTCTGGCGCGAGGCGGGCTTCAATTCGCTGGAAGACTATCTGGCAGCCTCCTGGGACGGCGCCTTCGCACGGCGGGACGCCAACGATCTGCTGGCGCAAATCGGTATCTGGCAACGCGGCGATATCAGCCAATGTCCGGAATTCGGCGGCAACATGGACCGCGCGCTGGCGGCGATCGAGGCACGAATCTTGCTGATGCCGGGGCAGACCGATCGCTACTTCGATGTCCGCGACAATGAGGGTGAGCTCGGCCGGCTGGTCAACGCCAGATCGGCCATGCTGCATCCAATCCCGTCGATCCACGGCCACCGTGCCGGAAATCCGATCTCCATCCCTGCGGACCGTGCCTTCATCCATGCCGAAATCTCGGCGCTGCTGCAGAGTTGAATCATCTCATGAGGCAACGACGACCATGAGCAATGCGATCACTGCCACAGGCGAGAAGCTGCTGACGCCTGCCATGCTGCGCGAATTGTCGGCGCGATCGGACCTGCAAGGTCTGGTTCGCGCAGGTAGTCATTATGGCGTGATCGTCGTTGTCGGCGCTCTGATCTGGCTGGTGTCCTCACGATACGGCATGGCCTGGACGCTGCCTTTGATCGTCGCGCAAAGCTATTTCGTCGCCTTCCTGTTCATGATCGTACACGAGACCGCCCACAAGACCGCATTTCAGAGTCGTGTGCTAAATCTCGCGGTCGGTCATCTCTCGTCGTTCGCGATCGGCTTGCCGTATGAATATTACTGCCTGTTCCACTGGGATCACCATCGCTACACCCAGGATCCAAGCCGGGATCCGGAACTGCTGGCGGGGCCGATCCCTTCGTCCGACACCCAACTCGTGATCGCCTATAGCGGTTTGCGGCAGGTCGCCTTTCGGGTGCGGCTGATGCTTCGCCATGCCCTGACCGGCAACGCCACCGCGCCCTGGATACCCGAAGCCAAGCGCCACATCGTCGTCAAGGAAGCACGGCTCTATCTCGCTGCATATGTTGTGCTGCTGCTGGCGTCGATCGCGCTGCGCACCACGCTGTTGATCTGGGTCTGGGTGGTTCCCGTGATCGTCGGCCAGTTATTCCTGCGGCCTTATCTCTATGCCGAACACACCGGCTGCGAACGCACACGCAGCGCCTTCCAGAACACCCGCACCACCTATACCGGCATGTTCGTCAAATGGTTTACGTGGAACATGCCCTATCACGTCGAGCACCACGCTTATCCGTCGATCCCGTTCCATGCGCTGCCGAAGCTGAATGAGATTGTCGCCGATCAGATCGTCCACCGGGGGCCGGGCTACATCGCCGTGACGCGTGAGACGTGGGCGTGGTTCCGCCGCGCGCGACAAAGCGGGGGCCTCAGCGATCTCTGACCTGCAGCAGGGTGTCGATGAGATTGCGGACATAGGCCGCCGAGATCGGCTTGATGCCGAAGATGTAGCGATAAAACAGGCTGCCGTAGATCGCATCGAACAGGTCTTCCGGCTCGCCCGCGGCGCCGATGCTTCCGTCCTTTTGCCCTGCCGCGATGATCTCGACCGTCGCGGTGCGGCGAAAGTCGAGATAGCGCTCGTAGAAAATCTCCGCCGATCCGGTCTTCGAAATGCATTCCGAAATCACCGCGAGTTGCACCTTGCCGAACTCGCCCAGCAATGCGTCGGCATAGGCGGCGGCGTGGCGTTTCAGTCGGGCAGCCGGTTTGCCGGCACCGGACAGAGGCAGCATCAGCGATGCCTGGTTCAGGAACGCATCGATCAGCAGCGCTTCCCGCGATGGCCACCATTTGTAGATCGTCATCTTCGAGACGTTGGAGTGCTTTGCGACGGCGTCGATGGTGGTGGCGGCAAGTCCCGTCGTTGCCATCAGGGCGTAGGCGCTCTCAAGAATAGCGTTGGTCGTTTCGACGGAGCGGGGGCGGCCGCGGCGCGTCGCCGCCGCGTCAGCATCCCGTTCGATCTTGCCCTTCGCCATTGGCGCTGCCGGTTACGCCTTCACGAAGGCGAGCAGGGTGCCGTTGCCGGCCGCCGGCGGAACGACAATGCCGCCTGCGCTGTGAACCCCGGTGGCACCGAGCGCCTTCTCCGCGGCAGCGAGATCGGCGGCGATCACCAGCCCGGCGCCGCCGCGTTCGGGCAGACCAGCCATCGACACGCCGGGATAGCGCGTGCCGAGCTGATCTTTGGTCAGGAACACGAAGTCGGCGCGGTCGCCGCCCGACGGCACCGCGACGGCACCGTCTGCTTCATTGCGCACGTCGCGATCGATCATCTTCGATAGATGTGCTGCGTCCTTGGCGGGCTCCGGCGAAACGATCACCACCTGCTTCAGGCGTTTGGAGCCGTTGGCGTGCTGCATCAGTTCGGGAATCCACACGGTCTCGCGGGTCTTGTGCTGGCAGGCAAAGATGCGCACGCCGCCCGGCGCTTCCGCCGTCGGCCACTGGAAGGTGCGGAATTTGGCCGCCGATATCGTGCCGTCGGGCATCGTCACCGGCCGTTCGAAATCGGTGGGGCCAACGGGCGGGTAACCGCGTGCACGAATTTCCTGGGCGCCTTCGGTCGAATCCACCGCCGTGAAGGCGACGCGCTCGATGCCTTCGCCGCTTCTTTCAAGAAACGCGCGTGCCGGAGCATTATGTTCTGTCGGCGTCAGCACGCCGAGCAATTCCATATAATCGGGGTCGAACATGATGGTGTAGTTGCCCGATCCCATATGGGCGCTGTGGGTGCCGCGCGGCGATACCGTAAAGCCCAGCCGCTTGTAGTTGGCGGCGGCCTGGTCGAGGTCTTTCACCATGACGACGGCGTGATCGATTCCGATGACGTTTTTGAGTGCCACTCTGTTATTTCCCTGAGGTCAATTAGCTGATTAAACTAAGCAGAACGATCAGGCGCCCGCAAGAAAGGATCACGATGAATACGACCAACGTCCGCTGGCCCGACTCGCTTTGGGCCGCCGTGACGCCGTCCGGGCCTGAACTTCCCGAATTGATCGGCACCCAGCAGGCCGACGTCATCGTGATCGGCGCCGGCTTTACCGGCCTCTCCACCGCGCTGCATCTGCGCGAGGCGGGCGTTGATGTTGCGGTCGTCGAAGCGGCGGAGCCGGGGTGGGGCGCCTCGGGGCGCAACAACGGCCAGGTGATCCCGACGCTGTCGCGTCCTGATCCCGAAGATATCATCGCGAAACACGGCGCGGTCGGCGAACGCTTCGTCGCGATGCTGCGCGACAGCGCCTCGACGCTGTTCGATGTGGTGCAAAAGTACCAGATCGAAGCCGAGCATGAGCAGGCTGGATGGGTCCAGCCGGTGCATTCGCCCGGCCGGATCAGGATCGCTGAACGTCGCGTGAAGCAATGGTCGAAGTTCGGCGCGCCGGTCGAGCTGTTATCGCGCGAACAGGTCGGCGAGATGACGGGGTCGGATGCGTGGTATGGCGGCTTCTGGAACAAGACCGGCGGCCACGTCAATCCGCTGGCGCTGGCCCGCGGGCTGGCGCGTGCCGCGCTCGGCCTTGGCGCACGTATCTATGCGCGTTCGCCCGCGATCAGCTTCGAGCGCCGCAACGACAAATGGATCGTGAAGACAGACAAGGGCGAGATCTCCGGCCGGGCGCTGGTCATGGCGACCAATGCCTATAGCGGCGAGTTCTCAAAATCGCTGGTGCCTGAAATCGCCACCGAAGTGATGCCGGTGCTGTCGTGGCAGATGTCGACGCAGCCGTTGTCGGACAACGTCCGCAAGACCATCATTCCCGGCCGGCAGGCGGTGTCCGATACCCACGGCGAACTCTACTTCGCGCGCTACGACGCGCGAAATCGGTTGATTACCGGCGGCGCCGTGCTCGGTCCCGGCAACAAGGTGGAGCGGATCAAGGCGCGCGTGACGGAGCGGCTGCAGCGGCTGTGGCCGCAGATCGGCGACGTTTCTTTCGACTACGTCTGGAATGGCTATGTTGGAATGACCGCGGACTTCCTTCCGCGCATCCACCGGCTGGGGCCGAACGCCTATGGCTGGACCGGCTGCAACGGCCGCGCCGTCGCGCTGACGATCCCGCTCGGCCGCGAATTGGCGAAGGCGGTCCAAGGCGTGCCTGAAAGTGAACTGGCGCTGCCGTTCTCCGAACCGGTGACGTATGTGGTGCACGGCCTATTGCGCAAGATCGCGCCCTGGATGTTGGTGCTCTATCGGCAACGCGACGCACAGGAATTGGGGAAAGGTAACAGTTTCGAGTTGCTGCCCTGGGCGGAGCGGATACTCACCAGGCGGCGGTCATGACGCCGATCCGGCTGACACAGTCGCGTCGCGTTTGCGGGTAAAATCGCCGCCGGGGATCGAAGCGAGCAACGCCCGCGTGTAGGGATGTTGCGGGTTGCCGAATACTTCTCCGGCCAACCCGTGCTCGACCACGGAGCCGTCCTTCATGACCGCGACGAGGTCGCAGATCTGGGCCGCGACGCGCAGGTCATGGGTGATGAAGACGATCGACAGCCCGAGCCGCTGACGCAAGTCGGCGAGCAGTTTCAGCACCTGTGCCTGCACGGAAACATCCAGCGCCGACACCGGCTCGTCCGCGACCAGCACGTCCGGCTTCAACGCGAGCGCACGCGCCAGCCCGATGCGCTGACGCTGGCCGCCGGAGAATTCGTGCGGGAACCGGTCGCCGGCCGAAGGATCGAGGCCGACCAGTGCGAACAACTCCCTGGCGTCGGCGATCGCCTGGGCCCGCGGCGTACCGTGTACGATCGGGCCTTGCGCCACCAGTTCGGCCGCCTTGCGGCGCGGGTTGAGCGAGGCGAAAGGATCCTGAAACACCATCTGGATATGTCGCGTCTCGCGGCGGACTTCTTCACGCGACAGCTTCGCCCAGTCCTTACCTTCAAGCACGATCGAGCCGGCGTCCGGATCGATCAGCCGCACGATGCAACGCGCCAGCGTCGATTTGCCCGAGCCGGATTCGCCGACAATGCCGAGCGTCGCGCCCCTCGGCAGGGTGAGGGTTACGTCCTTGACCGCCGGCGTTACCCGCGCGCCGCGCCCGAGAAAGCCGCCGCTACGGTAGGTCTTCGACACGCCGGCTATAGTGAGAATGTTTTCGCCCGAAAGCGCGCGCGGTGGCGGCGCCTTCAGCGGCGGGACGGCCGCGATAAGCTGCTTTGTATAAGCGTGTTGCGGGTTGTTGAGCACATCGGCGGCAACGCCCTGCTCGACGATGACGCCGTGCTGCATCACAACGACGCGGTCGGCGATCTCGGCGACGACGCCGAAATCATGGGTGATGAACAGCACCGCGGCCTTGCGGCGCTGCTGCAGGTCGCGGATCAGTTTCAATATCTGCGCCTGCGTGGTGACATCCAGCGCGGTGGTCGGCTCGTCGGCAATCAGCAGTTTCGGGTCGAGCGCCAGCGCCATCGCGATCATGGCGCGCTGGCGCTGGCCGCCCGAGAGTTCGTGCGGATAGGCTTTGGCGGCCACTTTGGGATCGGGGATGCGAACATCGGCGAGCAGGGCCAGCACCTTCCCGGCGATTTCGGTCTTCGAGAGCTCGGTATGGATCGAGAACATCTCGCCGATCTGATCGCCGATGGTGCGCAGCGGATTGAGCGCGGTCATCGGCTCCTGAAAAATCATCGCGATGCCGGCACCGCGCACCCGGCGCATTTCGGCGACGTCGGCGGAAGCGAGGTCGCGGCCTTCAAACATCACCCTCCCGCCGTTGATCGTCACTTCGTTGGGCAGCAGCCGCATGATGGCGTTGGCCATCATCGACTTGCCGGAGCCGGATTCGCCGACGACGCATAGTAGTTCGTTGGAGGCGATCGACAGCGACACATCGGATAATGCATGCGATCGGTCGGCGCCGCCGGGTAGGCGCACGCCGAGATGCTCGATCGACAGAACAGCGTCTGGCTCGCTCATCGGCTCTTCAGTCTTGGATTGAGCGCGTCGTTGAGGCCCTGGCCGACCAGTGACACCGCCAATACCGTAACGAGGATGGCGATGCCGGGGATCGCCGAGACGTACCACTGCACCCGCAGCACGTCGCGGCCGAGGCCGATCAAATTGCCCCAGGAAGCGACATTGGGATCGGACAGCCGCAGGAAGGCAAGCGCGCTTTCCAGCAGTATCGCGACCGCCATCACCACGCTGGCATAGACGATGACCGGGGGCAGGGCGTTCGGCAGGATTTCACCGAGGATGAGCTGAAGGTCCTTCATGCCCAGCGTCCGCCCGGCCTGGACGAATTCGCGGTTGCGCAGCGACAAAAATTCAGCGCGGGTCAGCCGCGCCGGTGCCGGCCACGACACCACGCCGACCGCGATGGTGACAGTGGTCAAGGTCGAGCCGAACACGGCGACCAGCACCAAGAGCAGCACGAAATTCGGCAGGGTCTGGAACGCCTCGGTGATCCGCATCAATACGTTGTCGACCCAGCCGCCATAATAGCCGGCGAAGGCGCCGACGCAGATTCCGATCAGGATCGCGATCGCCGTGGCGACGCCACCGATCAAAAGCGATATTCGCGCGCCGTAGAAAATCTGTGCGGCGATATCGCGGCCGGAATTATCGGTGCCGAGCAAAAAGCGCGGATTGGAGAACGGCCAGATCAGCGGACGCCCGGCCAGCGCCAGGGGATCGCGCGGATAGAACCAGCCGGCGCTGATCGCCATCGCGATCACCACCAGCAGCAGGATCAGGCCAGCGACCGCGGCGGGGCTTCGGAAATAGCGCTTGAATGCGTCCATCGCGTCAGCCCTCGGCCGCGATGCGCGGGTCGAGCCGCGCATAAAGGAGATCGACAGCAAAGTTGACTGTTATCACGAGCAAAGCCGAGACGAAGACGATCCCCAGCAGCGTATTGAGATCGCGCTGCACCACAGATTCATAGGCGAGCCGCCCGAGGCCCGGCAGCGAGAACACGCTTTCGACCACGACCGAACCGCCGAGCATGGTACCAGCCTGCAGGCCGATCAGCGTCACCATCGGCAGCAGCGCGTTGCGCAGCACATGCCGCGTCACCACGCGGGTCTCGTCGAGGCCTTTCGCGCGCGCCGTCCTGACGTAGTCGAGATTCAGCACCTCCAGCATCGAGGCGCGCATGATGCGCAAGTAGATCGCGAGAAAAATCAGCCCGAGCGTCAGCGTCGGCAGCACCAGATGGCGCGCGATATCGATGACGCCCCAGATGCCTGTTTGAACCGTGCCGATATCCTGAAAGCCGCCGGCCGGCAGCCATTGCAGGTAGATCGAGAATACCACGATGGCCATCAGCCCAAACCAGAATGATGGCGTGGCGTAGAAGACCAGGCCCAGTGTCGAGATCAGTGTATCCGGCCAGCGGTTGAAACCGCGCGCCGCGATGACGCCGAACAACAGCCCGAAGAAGAACGCGAACGACAGCGACGCGGTCATCAGGAGAATCGTCGGCGGCAGCCGCTCGAGGATGACCGACGCCACCGGCTTGCCGTAGATCGAGGAGAAGCCGAGATCGAGCCGCACCAGCCGCCAGAGATAATTGCCGAGCTGCGCGGCGACCGAGAGGTCGAGCCCGTAGAATTTTCGCAGGTCACGCGCGGTTGCGGCATCGCCGCCGCCCATCTGCGCCATCAGGGCGTCAACGGTGTCGCCCGGCGCGAACTGCAGCAGCAGGAACACGCCGATCAGGATCAGGAACAGGGTCGGAATCGAGGCGGCCAGCCGCCGCCCCGCGAGGCCAAGGATGCGCATAGCCTATCTTGGCGGAAAGAGCGTCAAGCGGAAAGCCAAAGATCGTGCCAGCTCGACGAACCCCAGCGCGGGGTGTTGGAGTGGTTGCGCGCTTTGGCCGAAATCACGGTGACGAAAATCTGCTCGATCGGCATCCAGACCGGCAGCTCCGTATTCACCTCTTTGACGAACTCGGCATACATCGCCTTGCGCTTGGCCGGATCGACCTCGGTGGCGGCATCGTCGATGGTCTTGTCGACGGTCTTGTCTTCCCAGCCCCACTGGTTGGTCCACGGCGCGCCCTTGGGCTGGCCGGAGCGATACCAGACCGTGGTCGAAACGGCAGGGTCGTTGCGGTACTGGTGCCAGCCGGTGGCAAGATCAAAAGCGTGCTCGTCATAGACCTGCTTGAGGAAGCCGCCGCCGTCGTTGCGCACGATCTCGACGGGAATGCCGATCTCGCCCAGCGACTGCTGGATGAAGGTCGACCACAGCGAGATGTCCTCGCCCCATGGCGCGGGCAGCAGCTTTAGCGAGAACCGCGTGCCGCCGGCGCCTGGCTTGAAGCCGGCCTCGTCGAGCAGGGCGGCGGCCTTGGCCTTGTCGTAGGGATATTGCGGCGTGTTGGCGCCGGGATAGAAGTCGGTCGAGGTCGAGGGGATCGGTCCGGTGCCGAGCTTGGCGAAATCGCCGAGGAAATTGTCGATGAAGAACGGCACGTTGATCGCATGCGCGATGGCGCGGCGCACCTTGATGTCCGACAGCTCCTTGCGGCGGAAATTGAATTCGATGGTGTTGGTGCGGGCGTTGCCTTCATTACCCTTGGTCGAGACGATGAAGCGCTTGTCCTTGCCGAGCCGCGCCATGTCCGAGATGGTCAGGCCCGAGAACGGGCTGTAGTGCAACTCGCCGGCTTCCATCTGGGCGGCGGCCGCGGCCCGGTCGGTGATGACGCGCCAGACGATACGGTCGAGATAGGGCGCGTTGGGACGCCAGTAGTCGGCGTTGCGGTCGGCGATGATGTATTGCCCGCGCTCGTATTTGACGAACTTGAAGGGACCGGTGCCGACGGGGGCGAGGTTGGTCGGGTTCTGGCGGATGTCGCCGCTCTCATAAAGATGCTTTGCGGAGATGTAGCCGAGGTCGGGCAAAGCGCGCAGCAGCAGGTTCAGCGGCATCGGCCGCTCGTATTTGAAGATCGCGGTCTGCGGGTCCGGCGTCTCGACCGCGGTCAGAAACAGCTGCAAGGTCGAGCCGTAATTGAGGATCTTCTTCCACATGTTCATGGCGGTGAATTCGACGTCGGCCGAGGTGAACGGCTTGCCGTCGTGCCAGGTGACGCCCTTGCGCAGCTTGAAGGTCACGGTCTTGCCGTCGGGGGAGGCTTCCCAGCTTTCCGCGAGCACGCCGACCGGCTGGCCGCTGGCGTCGAGATCGACCAGGTTCTCCTGAATCTTGCCGCCGATGATATAGACGCCGGTGGATGCCTGGATGCTCGGATTGAGCTGGCGCTGCTCAGCGCCGTAGTGAACGTTGAACACGCCGCCCTTCTTCGGTGTTTCCTGCGCAAAGGCGCGCATCGGATTGATCACGTTGGCGGCAATCGCGGCCGATGTCAGCAGCGCGGTGCGGCGGTTGATCTCAAGGCGCGTCAAATCCATGGAAACTCTCCGAGGGTTCATCAAATGGCGCGCCGTCCGGTCGGCAGCCGTTAGACATGATGTTACGATGGAACGCGAACGCGAGTCATTTTCTAATGCGGATACGAATGAGTAAAATCATTCCCAAAACCGCGGTGAAAGCAGGCAATTGCGCGTTGCTTCATCGCCGGTTTTTTCCGCGAATCCGCAATCGCGGCTCGCCGCAATTGAGGTCGAGGTCCGCAGCCTTCCGGAGATTGCAGTGCAGAAACGCGGACAATGTGTCTCATTACCCTGTAAAAATAGGCTTTTAGAGGCTTTGGACACGAAAAAGCCGCGCCAAACAGCACGAATCAGTCTAAGTGGACTGGCGATATAGTTGTGAAGAATGCCGAAAGCCCTGTTTTTTTAGGCAATTTCCGCCATAACGTCTCGCATATCCAGAATCAATGGAGCAAACATGGCTACCCAAATGTCTAAGTCGCAGCTGATCGAGAAGATCGCGACCACCACCGAAGTTTCGAAGAAGGAAGTCAAAGGCGTGATGGAAGCGCTGGTTGACGTTGGCCACAAGGAACTGAAGAAGAACGGCGTGTTCCTCGTCCCCGGCTTCGCCAAGTTCGTCGTGGTCAAGAAGCCTGCGACCAAGGCCCGCAAGGGTACCAACCCCTTCACGGGCGAGGAAATGATGTTCAAGGCCAAGCCGGCGCGCAAGATCGTCCGCGCCCGCCCGGTCAAGGCCGCCAAGGACGCGGTCTAAGAATAGCGAAAAGGCCCCCGGAAACGGGGGCCTTTTTGTTTGTGGGGGCTGCTGCGCTGCCGCCGCTAAACCACCGGCGAGCGCCCGCCATCGACATTGATCGCCGTGCCGGTGATGTACGATCCCTGATCGGAAGCGAGCAGACAGGCCATGTTGGCGAACTCCTCCGCGGTCCCGATCCGCCCCAGGGGCGTGCCCTTGGCGAGGCCTTTCGCAAACACCTCAAAGTCCATGTCTGGCGCCTGCTTGGCGTGCCGCTGCACCCATTGATCGCTCATGATCAGGCCGACCAGCATCGCATTGACGAGGATGTTGTGCTCGCCGCCCTCGTTGGCCATCACTTTTGTCAGCGCCATGCCGGCCGCCCGGGACACCGAGGTCGGCGCGGACGCCGCCGCCGGCGCCTTGGCGTAAGTGTTCAGCACATTGATGATGCGGCCCCATTTGCGGGTCTTCATGCCCGGCCAGACCAGCCGGCTGAACCGGATGGCCGCGAACAGTTTCAGGTCGAGATCTTCCTGCCAGGCCTCGTCGGTGATGTCAGCGAACGCCACGGTGCGCGCGGTGCCGGCATTGTTGACGAGAATGTCGATACCGCCGAGATCGGCCACGATCTTGTCATGGGCTTTGGCAATATCCGCCGCCTTCGAGACGTCGCAGACATAATCGCGGACCATAAGGCTATCCTTGGCGAGTTCTTCCCGCGCGGCCTTCAGGTCCGGCGCGCGGCGCGCCAGGATCGCGACCTTGGCGCCGGACTCGGCAAACCGCCGCGCCATCGCCAGCCCCAGGCCCTTGCTGCCGCCGGTGATGACGGCAACGCGATTGTTCATTGTTATTTGCATGGTGTTCTCCCGGTCGCGGTCTTCTGTGCCGCTGGTTAGGCCGAGGCATCGGCCGATATGGCCCATCATGGTTCCCCCGGGCGGCATGATCAAGCCGCAGGGGAGGGCTGATTGGCGCGTGGCCGATAATGGTGTTAGGCCGCCTCCGAAACGGGACGGGACGATTCATGGACGGCGCCAAAGCCGATGACGCGGGCGGCGATTTTCGCGCGCTGGTATTTGCGCTGCTGGCGCTGGCCAGCGGCCACATGCTGTCGACCCTGTTGCGGACGATCCCAGCCATCAGTCTCGACGTCATGGCCGCCGATTTCGGCACCGCGCCGCAGAATCTGGCCAGCCTGACCTCGATCTATCATTTCGCCTTTGCCGCCTCGCAAATACCGGTCGGCGCCGCGATGGACCGTTTTGGCGTCCGGCCGGTGTCGCTGAGCCTTCTGGTTGGAACCGTGTTCGGCGCGCTGGCCTCGGGTCTCGCGACCGGGCCGGAGAGTTTTCTGTTCGGACAATTTTTGCTCGGGGTCGCCACATCGGGGATGCTGATGTGTCCGATGACGCTGGCGGCAAAGCAGATGACTCCGGCGCGCTTCGGCCTGTGGTCCGGCATTATCCTGTCGATCGGCAATATCGGCATGCTGCTGTCGTCGAGCCCGCTGGCGTTTGTGGTCGATCACTGGGGATGGCGTGCCGGCTTCTGGATCTCGGCCTGCTTCGGCGTGGTGGTCGCCATCACCGTGTTCGCACTGGTGCCGCGACAGGAGGCCGCGCATGCCGACCGCTCGTCGCCGCTCGCGCAGATGACCGAGGTGATCCGGCTCGGGCTGTCGCGTCAGTTGCGCGGCCTGATCGCGGTGGCGCTGGTCTCGCTGGCGGCCTCGCTGGTGCTGCGGGGACTATGGGGCGGACCGTGGCTGATGGAGATCAAGGGGCTCAGCCGCATCGAGGCCGGCAACGAACTCGGCCTGTTCACGCTGGCGCTGATCGGAGGGCCCGTGCTGATCGGCGTTCTCGACCGCAGTATCGGCCATCGGCGCGAGGTGCTGGCGTCAGCGCATCTTGTCGCGGTGGTGATGCTGGTCCTGATGGCCGCCGGCGCGCCGCATTTCCCGGTGTCTGACTTGTTCGGGGTCGCGGTGATGCCGGCGCAATATGACGCCGTGCTGTTCGTGCTGATCGGGATCGCGGTATCGGCGCAGCCGCTGCTCTACGGTATGACGCGCCAGCTCGTGGACCCCAAAAACACCGGCAAGGCGCTGTCCGCGATCAACCTGGCGTTCTTCCTCGGCGCAGCCCTGATGCAATCGAGCACCGGCGTGGTCGCGGCGATCTACGGTTTGCCGGCCGTGCTGTTGTACATGGCGGCAACACTGTTCATCGGCACCGTGATCTTCCTGGTCTACACAAGGCCGGCTAAGTATTAAATCTCGCGTGCCTGCCGGCGCACCTCGTTGGCGATCGGTTTAAGGGATTCGGCGGCGGCCTGTCCGACCAGGCTGTAGCCCATCCCGCCATCGGCCCATGCAAAGCCCGCGACATCGCCGCCGGTATGCGGCGCCATCGGCGCGCTCTGGTCCGATTGCATCGGCCGCGTCAACACTACCAGCCGCTCGCCGCGAGCGTCGTCATACATGAACATCGCGGCCGGACCGTGCGAGGTCGCGACCAGACGACCGCCCATCAGGCGATAGCCGGACGCCGTCAGGTCAGGCAGCTTCACCGGCTGATGCAGGCGGTTGGAGACCCACTGCACCAGCTGCGCGCTGTCGGTCGCCCGCATCTCGACCGGCCGGACCCGATCCGGCGCATAGACGCTGTAGGAGTAGGCCGCTTCCTGCGCCAGCGCGACAAGTCCGTTTGGCGATGCCTGCAGGCTGCCGCGCACGACCCAGCCGCTGAGGCCGCCGATGCAGAGCATCAGCATGGCCGCGACCGCCCAGCCGAGCGGCAAGCGGCGTGGCTGCCGACCTTCGATGATCCGCGACAGATCGAGTTGCGGCGGCAGCGGCTCGTCGGCGATCGGCGCCAGCGCCTCGCGCAGGAGATGGCGTTGATCGGCGAAGCCGGCGACGCGTTTGGCGACGTCGGGATAGCCTTCGAGATAGGTCGCGACTTCCGCCTGCCGCTCGGGTTCGAGGACGCGGTCCACATAAGCGTGCAGATCGTCTTCCGTGATCGGTCGGTTGGTCATTTCATGCTCCGCAACTGCACCACGTTCTTCGGCGCGCCATCCGCGGTCCCCTCGATTTCCTGCTGCAATCTATCGCGCGCCCGCGACAGCCGCGACATCACGGTGCCGACGGGAATATCGAGCACTTTTGCTGCGTCGGCATAGGACAGGTCTTCCACCGCGACCAGAAGCAGCACGGCGCGCTGGTCCTCCGGAAGCCGCGCCAGTTTGTCCAGCACATCCTGATACATCAGTTTCTGCTCTTGCACGGCGTCCTGCCCGAAATCATCTTCATTGGCCTCGTCGATGGCAATATGTTTGCCACGCGTCGCTGCACGGCGGAATTGATTGATGGCGAGGTTGTGCAGGATCGTGAACAGCCAGGGGCGCGGATCGCCTTCGCGCCGCTGGTTCCAGTGGCCGACGGCCCGCTCCAGGCAATCCTGCACCAGATCGTCGGCGGCGGCGCGATTGCGCACCAGCGCGCGCGCATAACGGCGCAGCGCTGGTATCACCGGCTCGATCTGGCGCAGCATGTCGCTCATGGAGTCTGGACCTGCACGGCCTCGCCGAATTTGGCGGGCTCGCCCGGCGCGATCACCAGATATCGCCGCTCGGCACCGACGGAATTCTGCACGATCTGCCGGATCGGCCCAACCGCGTTGACGATGGCCGAGCCCGCCGGATTGGTCATGAAGGCGGCGAGCGGTTGTACTGTTCCGCTGCCGTCGACCTTGTCGGCCAGCGCCAGCACGTAGCGCGCCTTCGGCTGCAGGCCGGTCACCGATGCCTGCAACACCTGGATCAGGCCCTGGTCGAACAGCGAGACGCTGGACGGCGGCTGCTCGCTTTTGGCTTCGGCTTTCGGGCCGAGCGCGAGATGTGCGACCTGACCGGCAACGCCGAGGCCTTGCAGGTTCTGGCGGTCGTCGGGATTGGGGGCCGCATTGGGAACATAGGCGATTGCCTGTGGCGCCTGTCCGATCGGAATGTTGGCGATCACCTTGTTGGTGGCGGTATCGATCGCGGCCAGCGCGTCAGCGTTTTCAAGGCCGACATAGATCCGCGTACCGTCGCCGGAAGGCCAGATGCCGTGCGGGAGCTTGCCGACCGGAATGGTCGTTACCAGCGAGAAATCATCGGTGCGAAATACCTTGACCTCGTTGGTGCCGCCGATCGTGACATAGGCGAACGTTCCCTTCGGCGTGCGCGCGAAGTTGACGTGGTTGGTGATCGGGCCGGTCTCGATGGTCTTGATCGGGTTGAACGGCGGTTTTGCGTTGAACACCTGGGTCTTGCCGACGTCCTTTAGCGTGAACCAGACCTGCTCGCCGTCCGGCGAGGCGGCGATGTTCGGGCAGAACGGGCTGTCCTGCTTGACCCGTGCGACAATGGCGTGGTCGGCAACGGAGACCACCACCGTTTCCGGATTGAATGACGAGCAGATGTAGCCGTATTTGCCGTCGGGCGAGAAGATCTGCATGCCCGGACCGGCCGGCACCTCGATGCGGGTCTTCTCGGCGAATTTTTCGCTGTCGATGACGCTGATGTAATTCTCGCCGCGCACGGTGACCCAGACTTCCCGTCCGTCCGGCGTGAAGAAGGCTTCATGCGGCGAACGGCCCACATAGGTGACGTGCTTGATCGCATTGGTCGCGGTGTCGATGAAGCTCACCGAGTTCGAGCCGATCGAGACCACGGCGAGCGTTTTGTGGTCGGGCGAAAAACCCATGCCGTGCACCAGCACCTGGCCCTTGTAGAGCGGACTGAAGTTGCCGGGCTGCGGATCGCCCAACCTGATCACGCCGAGCAGCTTGTTGTCGACGGGATCGGTGACTGACACCGTGTTCGAGAATTGCTCAGCCGCGTAGATGCGGTCGTGATGGCTGATCGGGATATCAGCAGAGGCCGCGGCGCCCGGTGCCTGTCCGGCCCAGGCTGCGGCCGATGTGGCGATCATCGTACAGGCCAGCAGGCTGGTTTTCAAAACGGAATAGCGCATGAGTTGCTCCTACTTCTTGATGTTCATGTGGTCGTGCGCCGCCGGCACCGATACCGGCGGCGGGCCGGGTTGCGTCGGGGCGGGGGCGGAAGCCAAAACCTGTTCGCCGATCGCGAGCCTCATCGCCGCGATCTCCTGCAACTGGCTGACAATGATTTCCTGGGCGATGCGCTTTAATTGCTCGTTCTTGCCATAACGCAACTGGAGCACGGCCATGTCGATCGCGCCTTGATGGTGCGGCGCCATCATGGCGACGAAATCGCGATCGATGTCGCCGGTCGGCTTCGCCGCCATGTCGTTCATCATCCTGGTCATGGCGGTGTCGTTCTCGGCGAGAAACGCGCGTTCCGCCGAATCCGCGGCCTGTTGCACCGTCGAATGGGCTTCATGTGCGAACGCGCCCAACACCAGCGACGGTGCGGCGAAGGCAACGAGAAGGCGCGTGCCGAGGATCGCTACCCGCAGACATGGTTTGAAAAATTGCAGCATTGTCGCATTACCCGTGTTCGAATAACTTGCTGAAAGCGCTCGCGCGTATCCCGCCGCTTGGACGCCGACACGCCTGAGCTTTCGCAGCTTGCATGGATGGTGACGCGTAGCGGCTGGTTCTATTCCGTCGGCGGCACGAATTTTGGCGCGATTTCGGACACGTAAACGTGAGCTATCCATATTTGCGGCGCGGCGTGCCGCGGAACGGCGGTTTGCCGGCAAAAATCCAGCCGCTATAAAGGCTGGAGCCAGTTCACAGGAAGCCGCATGTACCCGGACCCGAATTCCTCGTCGCAAAAGATGTACGACCGCGCGCTGGCGAGCCTGCCCGGCGGCAATACCCGCACCACCGTGTTCATGAAGCCGTATCCGATCTACGCCGCGCGCGGCGAGGGCTGCCGGGTCTGGGACGTCGACGGCAACGTCTACATCGACTGCATCAACAATTTCACCTCGCAGATTCACGGCCACGCCCATCCGGCGCTGATCAAGGCCGCGACACAACAGCTCGCGATCGGGTCGGCGTTCGGCCTCCCGACTGAATCCGAAGTCGATCTCGCCGAACTGCTGGCCGCGCGCCTGCCGTCGGTCGATCAGGTGCGTTTTGCCAATTCCGGCACTGAAGCCGTGATGATGGCGCTGAAGGCGGCGCGGGCCCATACCGGCCGACCGAAGATCGCCAAATGCGAGGGCGCCTATCACGGCTCCTACGATTATGCCGAAGTGAGCCTTGATCCGGTTCCAGAACAGTGGGGCCGCAACGCGCCAGTGTCGGTCGCCTACGCCAAGGGCACGCCGGAGAATGTGCTGGCAGATACCGTCACCATTCCCTTCAACGACACCGAAGCCGCCGTCAGCCTGATCCGCGAGCATGGTGCCGAGCTCGCCTGCGTGCTGGTCGACCCGATGCCGAACCGTGCCGGTCTGGCGCCGGCCGATCAGGCCTATCTGGAGGCGCTTCGAAAAGTCACGCGCGAGGTCGGTGCGCTCTTGATCTTCGACGAGGTCATCACCTTTCGTCTCGGTTATCGCGGCGCGCAGGGCATCTGGAATATCGATCCCGATCTGACCACGCTTGGCAAAATCATCGGCGGCGGCTTTCCGGTCGGCGCGATTTGCGGCCACAAGGAATTCATGGCCGTATTCGATCCGCGTCCGGGCAAGCCGGCGCTGCCGCATGGCGGCACGTTCTCAGCCAATCCGGTGACGATGCGCGCCGGCATCGCCGCGATGGAGCTGCTCGACGAAGTCGCGTTCGCGCGGCTCGACTCCATGGGGGAGGCGGTTCGCTCCGGCATCGATACGGCGTTTCGCCGCCACGGCGTCGCCGGCCATACTGTCGGGCTCGGCTCGCTGCTTAAAATTCATTTCGCCGATCGGCCGATCCGCGACTATCGTTCGGCCTGGCCGACCGAGGAGGAGGCGAAACGCCAGGCGGTTTTCAACCGCGCATTGCTCAATCGCGGCGTGCTGGCGGCCGGCTATGGTTTGATGGCATTGTCGACCCCGATGACGGATGCCGATATAGATGCGATCATCGAAGCGGCATCGGGTGCATTGGCGGAGGTCGCCACGCTCTAAGGCTCTGAAAACAAGAACGGGTACAATGTCCGCCAAGATCGATCCCATCACGCGGTCCGTCGTCCAGCATCGGCTCAGTTCGATCGTGAAGGAGATGGGCGAGGCGATGCTTCGCACCTCCTATTCGCAGATCCTCAATTCCAGCCGCGATTTCTCGCTGGCGATCTGCGACACCGATGCGCGTTTGATTGCACAGGCCGATCATCTTCCGGTTCATGTCGGCGCGCTGCCATGGGCGACGATCGCGGTTGAGGAGCGGTTCAAGGACGTCAAACCCGGCGACGTCTTCCTGCTCAACGATCCCTATCATGGCGGCAGCCATCTGCCTGATCTGACCGTCTTCGTGCCGGTCTTTTCCGGCGACAAGCGTCTGCTCTGGACCATCGTGCGCGCGCATCAGAGCGATATCGGCGGCGGCACCCACGGCGCCTATAATCCCGCTGCCACCGAGATCTTTCAGGAAGGCTTGCGCATACCGCCGATCAGGCTCTACGAGGCCGGCAAGCGGCGTGACGACCTGTTCGATCTGCTGGCGCTCAACGTCCGTAACCCCCGCGAATTTCGCGGCGACCTCGCAGCGATGCTGGGCGCGGCGCAGTTGGGCGAGCGGCGCGTGTCAAAACTATTCGCCGAATTCGGCGCGCCGGTGGTGGAAGCCGCGATCGAGGCCATTCTCGATGCAACCGAGCAGCAGACCCGCGCCGTCGTCTCGACCTGGAAAGACGGCGTCTTTCACGGCGAAGCGTTCCTCGACGATGACGGCCATGGCCGCAGCGATATTCGCATCGCCGCGAAAGTGACCAAGAAGGGCAGCGACATCGAGGTCGATCTGTCAGGGTCCGATCCGCAGTCGACCAGTTTCGTCAACTCCTCGCACGCCAACATGCAGGCGGCGGTGGCGATGGCGTTCGCCTATCTGATCGACGCGGAAATACCAAAGAACACCGGCGCGCTGCGCCCGCTCAAGGTGATCGCCAAACAGGGCACCATCGTCTGGGCCGATCCCGGGCGTCCCGTGACCTTGTGCACCAGTCATCCCTCCAACGAAATCGTCGAAGCGATCATCAAGGCGATGTCGGCGTCTTGTCCGGAACGGGCGATGGCGGGCTGGAGCCGCCGCTTCCGGATCGCGATCCAGGGCGAAGACCCGCGCACCGGCAAAAGTTTCATCTGGCATCTTTTCCAGGCCCGTCCCGGCGGCGGCGCGTCGTCGGGCGGCGACGGCTGGTCGTCGATCGGCGAGTGGCACTCGGTCGGCGGCCTGAAATTCGGCAGCCTCGAAGTTGCCGAAACCCGCTTTCCCCTACATTTCAAACAGCATGAATTCCGCGGCGGCTCCGGCGGCGATGGCCAGTTTCGTGGCGGGCTCGGCGTCTCCCTCGATCTGGTGCTGGAAACCGAAAAACCCGCCAAGGGCAACACCGCCGGCGACGGCGCGCGCCATGGTCCCTGCGGCATGCTCGGCGGCGAGGACGGCAAGCCGCATCGCTATCGTCTGTTGTCCGAGGGCCGCGAGCCCCGCGAGTTGCGCACCAAGGAAGTCGGCATCGAGCTGCGCCCCGGCGATTGCCTCGAAATCCGTTCCTCCGGCGGCGGCGGCTGGGGACCGCCGTCGAAACGCTCGGCCGAGGCGCGTCAGCGCGACCGCGCGCAGGGTCTTACTGAAGTTCCGACGGAAGAGCGTAATTAACAATGTACAGAATTGGCGTTGACGTCGGCGGGACCTACACCGACCTGGTAGCCACGGACGAGACCGGCCGCACTGTGTTTGCAAAATCGCCGTCCACGCCGGCGGATCAATCGATCGGCGTGATGGCGGGGCTTGAAGAGCTGGCGCGGCGGCTCAACGTGACGCGCGCGGCGATGCTGGTCGCGACCGATCGGCTGGTCCATGGCACCACGGTGGCGACCAATGCGCTGCTGGAGCGCAAGGGCGCCAGGGTCGCGCTGCTCACCACCGAAGGCCATCGCGACGTCGTCGAAATGCGCGAGGGTCTCAAGCCTGACCGTTATGACTTGCGCTCGCCGCCGCCGGAACCGCTGGTGCCGCGCGAATTGCGCTTTGGCGTTCGCGAACGCCTGAAGGCGAGCGGTGAAGTCTTGATTCCGCTCGATACGAAATCGCTCGATGACGCCATCGCGGCCATCAAGAAATCCGGCACCACCTCGGTCGCGGTGTGCTTTCTGCATTCCTATCTCAATCCCGCGCACGAGCTTGCCGCCGTCGAACGGCTGATGAAGGCATTGCCCGGCATCAGCGTGTCGCGCTCCAGCGACGTGCTGCCGCAGATCAAGGAATATGAGCGTGTCTCGACCACGATCGTGAACGCCTATGTCGAACCGATCGTGCGGCGTTACCTCACCAATCTGGAATCGCGCCTCACCGAGGCCGGGTTCAAGGGCAGTTTGTTCGTGGTGCTGTCGCATGGCGGCATGGCGCCGGTCGAGGAAGCCTCGCGGCTCGCCGCAGGCACCGTGCTGTCAGGACCGGCCGGCGGCATGTCGGGCGGGCGGCGCTGCGCCGAACTGGTCGGGATTCCCGATCTGGTGCCGTTCGACATGGGCGGCACCAGCACCGACATTTCGCTGATCTCGGGCGGGCAGGCGTCATTGTCCGCCGACGGCATGCTGGCGGGCCAGCGCATCGCGCTGCGCAGCCTCGATATCGCCAGCATCGCGGCCGGCGGCGGTTCGATCGCCAGCGTCGATGCCGGCCATACCTTGAGAGTGGGGCCTGAAAGCGCAGGCTCGGTACCGGGCCCGGCCTGCTACGGCAACGGTGGACAGGCTGCGACCGTCACCGACGCCAACGTCGTGCTCGGCTATCTCGATGCGGCCGCCTTCATGGGCGGTCAACGTCCGCTCGACCGTGCGGCATCGGAAGCCGCGATCGACCGGGTCGCCGCGGCGCTGGAACTGTCGCGGCAAGAGGCCGCCGCCGGCATCTACCGCATGATCAACCTGAAGATGGCCGACGGCATCCGCCTGATGACGCTCCGTCGCGGCGTCGATCCGCGGAAATTCGCGCTGCTCAGCTTTGGCGGCGCGGCGGGTTTGCATGCGGCCGAAGTCGCGCGCGAACTCGAAATCAAGCGCATCATCGTGCCGACGGTGGCTTCGGTACTGTCGGCGTGGGGCATGCTGACCAGCGACCTCCGCTACGAAGTCAGCCGCACGCATTACGGCGCGGGTCCGCGGATCACTGCCGATGAAGTGCGCGCCTTGTTTACCGAACTGGAGCAACAGGCCGCCGGCCGGCTACGCACATGGTTCAATGGTCCCGTTGCGATCGAACGCTCCGCCGAGATGCGCTATGGCGAGCAGATATTTGAGATCGACGTGTCGCTGGACGGCCTCGACTGGAACGCGGAAAATCTCATCGACCAGATCGAGGACCGCTTTCACGTCAAGCACGAGGAATTGTACACCTACGCCTCGCGCGGCCAGGAAGTGGTGTTCGTCAACGCCCGCGTCGCCGCCGTTGGCGCGGTCGCGCAGCGCGGCTCCGATACCAGGCCAGCATCGTCGTCCGCTGCGTGCGCGCCGCGCAGCAAGCGGCAAGCCTTCTTCGGCGGCTGGCGCGAGGTGCCGGTCTATGCGCTCGATGACCTCCAGCCGGGACATACCTTGGCTGGTCCCGCGATCATCGAGGCCGAAACCACGACGGTGTTGGCCGATACCGGTGATCGCGTCACGGTGAATCCGCTGGGCTGGCTGGATATTACATTGCGATGAATGAGGCGCCATTCATCTTCGGAGGCGAAAACATGTCAGGTGGGGCGGTGGTGTACGGCTAGGCTGCCGGCTCGCATCGCGAACAAACAAGATCTTCTTGCGGAACTGCAAAAACAGTTGAGGTTTCCAGACTATTTTGGTGGAAATTGGGATGCGCTTGAGGAGTGTCTGCAAGATTTATCTTGGCTGCCGGTTGGTCGAGTGGTTCTGACGCACGCCGATGTGCCGCTGGTTCACGACGTTGCAGATGCCAAAACCTACCTCGCAATACTCGCGGATGGGGTTTGCAGAATGTCGAGGTCGGAACATCATCCAATTGTGGCTGTTTTTCCTGTTGAGTTTCGAGAGCAGGCCGAATGGTTGTTTCGACTGAAATAACGGTCTCCACATTTCTTCTACGAAGCCGGCGCCCCCCAACATTTGATTTCAACATCCGCATTTTCGGCGGTAGTCTCCTGCCTGCTGGGTTAGGCGTCACGAGCTTCTGTTAGCTTGGCGTTTGAGGCCATGTCGGTGCAAATAATAAGAGAAATCAGGCTTACATCAGCCTTTGTCGCCACGTTTTTCCTGCTTGTTGCGGCGCCCGCCGCGGCCGCCGGCGTCACCGACACCGAAATCCGCGTCGGCAACATCATGCCCTATACCGGGCCGTTGACCGCGTTCGCGGCGATCGGACGGGCGGAGGCCGCCTATTTCGAGATGGTCAACGAGCGCGGCGGCATCAACGGCCGCAAGATAAAATTCATCACCCGCGACGACAGTTCCAACCCGAACACGGCGGCTGAGGAGACACGAAATCTCGTCGAGGAGCAAGACGTGCTGCTGATGTTCGGCTCGTTCGGTTCGCCGAGCAATTTCGCGACACGAAAATATCTCAACGAGAAGAAAATTCCGCAGCTCTTCGTTGCATCCGGCGACGAGGAGTGGGCGCATCCGAAGCGCTTTCCGTGGTCGATGGGCTGGCAGCCGACATTCCGCGCCGAGGGACGGATCTACGCCAACTACATCCAGGCGTCCTATGCCGACAGCAAGATCGCCGTGTTGTGGCAGAACGACCAGTTCGGCCGCGATCTTTTTCGCGGATTGCAGGATGGCCTCGGCGCCACCGCCAACCTGATCGTGGCGGATATCGCCATCGAGGCGGATATGTCGATCGATACGCAAGTCGACATTCTCAAGGCGTCCGGCGCCGGGGTGCTGGTGCTCAATTGTGCGCCGCCGATTTCGGCGCGTGCCATTCGCCGCGCGGCCGATCTCGGCTGGCATCCGGTCCTGGTGCTGGTCAACGCGGCGTCGTCGATTGCCAATGCGCTGCGGCCGGCGGGCCTGGAAAACGCCATCGGCGTGATCTCGACCACGTTCCTGAAGGACACCGGCGACACCACCTGGAAGCAGGACCCCGCCATCAAGGAATGGTCGGCGTTCATGGACAAATATTACCCTGATGGCGACAAGGACGACAGCTACGCGTTGTTCGGTTATGCCGCAGCCGAAACCTTGTTGCAGGTGCTGACCCAGTGCGGCGACGACCTGTCGCGCGAGAACATCATGAAGCAGGCGGCGTCGCTGAAAAACTATCAGAGCCCAATCGTGCTGCCGGGGATTTCGATCAACACCGGTCCGACCGATTTTCGCCCCATCGAGCAGATGCGGCTGGTGCAGTTCGACGGCACCGCCTGGCAGCCGATCGGCGACGTGATCGAGAGCGCGTTCGCGGCGAGCCCGGGGGATAATTGAGTTATCGCCGTCACCTCAGGAATAAGCGCGTTCGCGCTTATTCCGAAGGAGGCCGCAAAGCGGCCGTCTCGAAGGGTGACAGTCACCGGTGAGTCGGCTCATCCTTCAAGGCTCGCTAACGCTCGCACCTCAGGATGACGGTGTAGGTGTTGCTCGATAACTACTTCTTCTGCCCGTAATTCAGCAGCCCGCCCTTGTTCTTCGGCGGATGGGCGCGCAGGCCTTCCTCGTTGGGCTCGGTGCCCCAGCCCGGCCGGTCCGGAATAATCAGATGGCCGTCGACGATCTCGGGCAGATGCGTGAACAGTTCATGGTCCCACGCCAGCCGGTCGATGTCGGTTTCCATGATGCGCAAGTTCGGCACGGCGGCGGAGAAATGCGCGTTCTGCATGGTGCAGAGATGGCCGTAGAAATTATGCGGGGCGACGTTGACCTCGAAATGTTCGGCGGCAGCCGCGATCTTCATCGATTGCCAGACCCCGTTCCAGGGCGTGTCGATGATGGCGACGTCCATCGCCTGTTCGTTGAAGTAGGGCAGGAATTCGCGCAGGCCCAGCAGTGTCTCGCAGGACGAAATCGGATGCGGGCTCTGGCGGCGGATGTAACCCAGTGCCTGCGGGTTGAAGGTGTCGATCTCGATCCAGAACATGTCCATGTCCTTGATGGCGCGCAGGATCTTCAGGTAGCCCTCGGTCTTGGCATTGAAGTTGAGGTCGAGCAGCAGGTCGACATCGGGACCGGCGCCGTCGCGGATCGCTTCCAGGTGCATGCAGAGATTACGCAGCACAACGCGGTCGACGTTGATCTCGGGCTCAAACGGCGAGCCGAAGCCGGGCCGCCAGCCCTGCGGCTTGCCGTCGGTATAGACGAAGATGTTGGTCTTCATCGCGGTAAAGCGCTTTTCGCGGACCTCGCGGCCGATTGATTTCACGCCGTCGAGGTCGGTAATCGCCGGCTTGAACCAGTCGGGGTGGTTGATGCGCCAGGTCGCGCAATGCGACCAGTAGACGCGAATTTTGTCGCGGATCTTGCCGCCGAGAAGATCGTAGCAGGGCACGCCGAGTGACTTGGCCTTGACGTCGAGCAGCGCGTTCTCGATGGCGCCGAGCGCCAGCGCCACCACGCCGCCGGCGGCGGGCCGGGTCGCCGAAAACAGTTCCGCGTAAATCCGCTCGTGCTGGAACGCGTTCTTGCCGACCACGCGCGCCGAGAGCCGCTCGATCGCCGCCGTGACACCGGGCGCGCCAAAACCCTCGTCATATTCGCTCCAGCCGACGATGCCGTCTTCAGTCATGATCTTGACGAAGTGGTAGTTGCGCCAGCCGGCGTCGCAAGCGAGCGTTTCGACGCTTCTTATCTGGGAAGCTTTGGCCATGATTTCCTGCCCGGTCTGTTATTGTGTTGGCTGATAACAAACAGGGATCGGCAGGCGCGTCAATCGCGGGCGGCGCAGGGTACTCTACGGCCGGAACAGCGTCGGCTGACGGCGCTCGAATACCTGGCGGCCGTTCTTGAAGCCCATTAGTGCATCCGGCATCTCGGCAATTGCGTTGGTACCGCTGTCGGTATCGAGCACGATCAGGTCGGCGGGATTGCCTTCTGCGATGCCGTAATCGCGCAGGTTCATCAGCCGCGCGGGCAGGTCCGTCACCAGATCGAGGCAGGCGTCGAATTCGCTGACGCCGGCATGCGCGACATTGGCGTAGAAATTCGCCATCCGCAGCAGCGAGGCGTCGCCGAATGGCGTGAACGGATTGAGCACGTTGTTGGTCGCGACCGAACACAGCACGCCGTCTTCGACGAGCTTGTGCGCCACCGTCAGCCCGCGCGGCGAATTATGGGTGGCATCGCGCCCCATCAGATAGAGATCGGTCGCGGGCAGCACGGTCACGGCGACGCCTGATTGCGCCAGCCGCGCGGTCGCGGCCTTCAGCCGGTCAGGCGGCAGCGCCGACAGTTTGGTGGCGTGGCCGATCGCGACGCGGCCCTGGTAATTGCGGCGTTCGGTCTGGCGGCAGACCTCTTCCATGTGCCACCAGGACGGATCGAGATCGAAGTCGAGATGCAGGTCGACATCAACGTCGAATTGCTGCGCCAGATCGAACAGTTTTTCGATGTGGGCATTCGGATCGGTGTCCATATAGGGACAGCCGCCGATCGCCTCGCCGCCATCGCGCAGCGCCGCAACCAACAATTCCTCGGCGCCGGGATCGTTGGTCAGGCCTTCCTGCGGGAATACGCAGATCGACAGATCGATCGCCCAGGCATAGTCGCGCTTCAGCGCCTTGACCGCCTCAAATCCGCGCAGCGCGATACGCGGGTCGATTTCCACATGGGTGCGCATCCGTGTGGTGCCATGCACGATGGCGCGCTCGATCACGCGGGCGCCGCGGGCATAGACGTCTTCCACCGTGAAATCGCGCTTCATCGCCGCGACGGCGGCAATGGCCTCGGCCACGGTCGAGTGGTCGTGCCCGCAGCGGCCGAGCAGGCAGGCCTTGTCGAGATGGATGTGGGTGTCGACGAACCCCGGCAGCACCAGCCGGCCGCCGACGTCGATCTCGACGGTCTCGCAGGCAAGCTTCGGCGCGATGGCGGCGATCCGGCCGCCGGACACGCCGATATCGACCGGGCTGGGCGAGGTCCGCGTCCGCGCGTTGCGGAAGATCAGGTCGAAGGCCGTTTTCGCGTTCATGGGTCCATGCGGGCTGGAGCAGGGCTAAAGCCTAGCGGAAGAGCAGGGAACAGGCAGCTCCAGATTGTGTGCAGTTTGGAGGCTCAATTGTCCAAAAAATGTGCATGCAATTTGGCCACCCGATTGTAGTATTTTGTCGGATCAGGAGAGCCGCCATGCACGTCGCCGCGAACGCCGAGACCAAATCCAAGACTGGACCTATGTCGGATGCCGAGGTCGTGGAAGCCTATCTGACGGCCTCGATGATCCCGGATCCCGACGCCGCCGCGGCCTATATGAAGCCGGGCACGATCATCACCTTCACCGGCGGGCGGCAATTCGATCACCCGCGCGGGCCGACCGGCTTCAATGCGGGGCGCTATCGCTGGGTCAAGAAAAAGATGGACCACTTCGACGTTTGTCCGGGCGCTGACGAGACCGTGGTCTACAGCATCGGCACGCTGTACGGCGAATGGATCGACGGCACGCCATTCGAAGGCAATCGTTATGTCGATCGTTTTGTGGTGCGGGATGGACAGATCGTGAAAATGGATGTGTGGAACGACAGTGCGGAGCGGATTTTGGTGAAGCGGGGGATCGAGGCGTAGCAGTCTCCGTCATCCCCGCGTAACGGCTGCGCCGTTATCGCTGGAGGTGCGAGCGTAGCGAGCCTCGGAGGATGAGTCGCGCGGTCCCGGGCCGTTCACCCTTCGAGACGCGCTTCGCGCTCCTCAGGCTGACGGAATATCGATCAGCGCGGGGCGAGGGAGAGGACTACCGCCCCCTAACCACCTTCGGCATTTTCACCACACGGCCGCTGTCGCTCTCCTCCGCATACGGCGCCAGAATATCCAGCAAATCACGGCCACGCTGCGGCGTGGGGACGACAAGCGCGCGATTGGCGACAGAATCCAGATGGCTGTGCATCAGGCCCATCACCTTGCTCTCGTCGCCCTTGACCAAAGCGGCGATGATCGCGCGGTGTTCGTTGATCGCGCATTCCGAGGAATGCGGACGGCTATACAGAGACAGGGTCAGGCAGCAGCGATAGGCGACCTCGCTGACGTAACGCACGAGAATCGGGCTGTTGGTCATGTGCGCGAGCAGGATGTGAAACTCGGTTGCCAGCCGGATCGACACCGCGTCGGTGCCGTCGCGGGCGCCGTCCTCGGCATCGACATGGGCGTTCAACTCGGCGACCTGTGCTTTTGTCAGCTTGCCGGCAAGCTGACGCACCACCAGCCGTTCGAGCTCGATGCGGATATCAAAGGCGTCGCGGGCTTCCTGCCAGCTTGGCGTCGCCACGACGGCGATGCGGTTGCGGCGAAGCTCGACCAGGCCCTCGGCCGCGAGTTGTCCCAGTGCATGGCGCGCGATGGTGCGGCTGACGCCGAAGCGCTCACCAAGGGAATCCTCCGGCAATTTGGCGCCGGGCTCCAGCGCCTGCTCGATGATGGCGCGGCGAAGCGCGCGGCAGATCACGCTGACCTTGTCGGATGATTCCGCAGTCTTGCTGCTTGCGCGAGGCGCCATCGGCGAATCCTGAAACGAAGTGCTTTGAATGGGACCAGATATCACAATTGTGCAACAATTGAGCGCCTCAATTGCATGCAATTTGGGCCGCCGATTGCCCAAAACGAATCCGGCAGATCTCGCCGGAAATGGCGATCCCGTTGATTTGCAAGGCGAGTTTTGCTGGCATCCAGCTTGCATGCACTTCCAATCATGATGCGCATGCAACCACACCAGGAGTTCTCCGGTTCGCCGGTTCCGTCCGCTGCGAAACCGATCGCGATCGAACTTTCGGACGCCTCCGTCACCTTCGGCCGCGGCGACCGTGCGGTGCCGGCGCTGTCATCCACGACGCTGCGGATCGCCGATGGCGAGTTCGTCGCTCTGGTCGGGCCGTCCGGCTGCGGCAAATCGACCATCCTGCGGTTGGTGAGCGGGCTGGTGCAGCCGACCACCGGCGTCGTCATCGTCGGCGGTCGCGAAGTCGCGGCGCGGGCGCTGCGCGTCGGCATGGCGTTCCAGAACCCGACCATGCTGCCGTGGATGACGATCGAGCGGAACATCATGCTGCCGCTCAAGATCGTCGAACCGTTTCGTTCCCGGTTCCGCAAACTGCGCAAGACCGAATTTCGCGACAAGGCGAATACGCTGCTGGAACAGGTCGGGCTCAAGGGGTTTGGCAGCCGTTATCCCTGGCAACTCTCCGGCGGCATGCTTCAGCGCGCCAATCTGTGCCGGGCGCTGATTCACGAACCGCGCATGCTGCTGCTCGACGAGCCCTTTGGCGCGCTGGACCAGTTCACCCGCGAGGAGCTGTGGTCGATCCTGCAGGACCTCTGGATCGCGCACAAACCGACCGTGCTGCTGGTGACCCATGATCTGCGCGAGGCCGCGTTCCTCGGCAGCCGTATCTGCGTGATGAGCGCGAGGCCGGGCCGCATCGTCGACGACAGCCAGGTCAGCTTCGAGCGACCGCGCACGGTCGCGCGGACCTTTGAGCCGGATTTCGTCGCGCTCAATCAGAAACTTCGCGCGTTCATCGTCGACGCAAGAACTTCCGCAAAAGAGACTTCCGCCAAAGAGGGAGTGGCCTGACCATGCCCGATCTCGATTATCGCCAAAAGGCCTGGTCGGCGGGATTGATCGTCCTGTTCTTCGTCGGGTGGGAACTGTTCTGCGTGGTGACCCACATGTCCGACCTGGTGCTGCCGCGCCCGTCGCAGGTGTTCGTGACGCTGTTCCAGAAATTCCCGATCCTGTGGCCGCACATCCTGCAGACGCTGGCAACTACCATGATCGGCTTCGTGCTCGGCGTCGGCCTCGGCGTCGTGCTTGGCGCTGTCATCGGCGTGTCGAAGACGGCCTACGATACCTGCTATCCGCTGCTGGTCGGCTTCTCCTCGATCCCCAAGGTCGCCGTGGTGCCGATCTTCGTGCTGTGGTTCGGCTCCGGCTCGGTGCCGGCGATACTGACGGCGCTGTCGATCTGCTTCTTTCCGATCGTGGTCAACATTGCAACGGGACTGGCGACCACCGAACCCGAGCTCGAGGACGTGCTGAAGGCGCTCGGCGCCAGCAAGTTCGACATTCTCTGGAATGTCGGCCTGCCGAGGACGATGCCGTTCTTTTTCGCATCCTTGAAAGTTGCGGTCAGCTACGCCTTTGTCGGCTCGGTGCTGTCTGAAACCGTCGCCTCGAACAGCGGCATCGGCAACGTGCTGATGACCGCATCCTCGAATTTCAACGTGCCGCTGGTCTTCGCCGCCTTGTTCGTCCTCGCCGCACTTGGCGTCGCGCTCTACGTCATCTTCTCGATGATCGAGGGGCGCGTCACCGGCTGGGCCACCCGCAAGAACGATCTGATCGCGACATGATTTTTGTTTTCACCAACCGTCATCCAACCCAGTCGAGGAGGTCACCATGTCAACAAGAGTAAGTGCCGCGCTGTTGGGAGTAGCTTTGTTCGCAGGCGCCGCCAGCCTGTTTTCGGGCGCCGCCAGCGCCGAGGACACCACAATCAAGTTCAAGCTGGGATGGACGACGCAAGGCAGCGACGCCGGGTTCTTCTATGCGCAGGACAACGGCTACTTCAAAGCGGAAGGCCTCAACGTCGTGATCGACAAGGGCAACGGCTCCGGTGCGACCGTCACGCATATCATGTCGGGCGCCTACGACGCAGGGTTCGGCGACATCAACGCCCTGATCCAGAACGTCTCCACCAAGCCGGAGGATGCGCCTGTGATGGTCTACATGATCTGGAACCAGCCGCCATTCGCGATCGTGACCAAGAACACTAGCGGCATCAAGAGCATCAAGGATTTCGAGGGCCATACGCTCGGCGGCGCACAGGGCACGCCGACCACGCGGCTGTTGCCGGTGTTCGTGCAGAAGAACAAGCTGGAAGGCGAGAAGATCAAGATTTCCAACATGGCGCCGAACCTGCAGGAGCCGATGCTGATCAAGGGCGATATCGACGCCGCCCTGGTGTTCAATATCACCAGCTACTTCAACCTTGTCTTGAACAAGCAGGATCCCGACAAGGATTACACCTGGTTCTCGTTCGGTGACTATGGCATGGACCTCTATTCCAACGGCGTGATGGTATCGCGCAAGCTGATAGCGTCGAATCCGAAGGCCGTGGCGGGTCTCGTTCGCGCCATCAACAAGGGCATGATTGCGGTGGCCAAGGACCAGAATGCCGGGATCAAGGCGGCGCTGAACTACGACAACCAGATCAACGTCGAGGTCGAAAAGCGCCGGCTGCAATATTCCTTCGACAAGCTGATCGTCTCGCCCGAGATGAAGGAAATCGGCGTCGGTGACGTCAAGGACGAGCGGATGAAACGCGCCATCGGCATCATCACCGAAGGCTATCAGCTTGCCCGTGCCCCGGCACCGTCGGAGGTTTTTTCGCGCGAGTTCCTGCCGCCGCGCGCGGAGCGGGAGTTGACGTATACGGCGAATTGACGGGGCGTGAGCGCCGTCATTCCGGGGCGCGAAGCGAACCTCAGATGCGCCATTGCGCATCGGGGATTCTCAGGTGCGCAATTGCGCACCGTAGTTCGATGCTTCGCATCGCCCCGGAATGACGAGTTAGAGAAAGCGAGCGGTCATGACCACAGAAATAACCGCCACCAGCCTCTTCTCCGGCCCCAATCGCGGCCTGCTCGAAAACGTCGTTCTCCGGCACGACAACGGCATCATCACCTCCATCTCCGAGGGAGCACCATCAACGACAGGCCCGCGCTCCCTCGTACTTCCCGCCTTCGTCAACGCCCACGATCATGCGCGTGCACCGGCGTCCTCTTTCGGCGCCATCGGCATGCCCCTCGAAAGCTGGATCCTGCGCTCGGCGCTTGGCACACCCGTCGATCCCTACCTGACGGCGGCTTCCGCGCTCGCGCGTTCGGCGCGGGCAGGCTGCGCGGCAATGATGGTGCATTACACCCGCCCGAGCGGGACCATGCCGCTGGTCGATGAAGCCAAGGCCATCGCGCGGGCGGCGTCCGATGTCGGCATCCGCATCGCGTTTGCGATCGCGGTGCGCGACCAGAATCCGGTGGTGTATGGCGACGAAAATCCGGTGCTGTCGGAACTCGCTCCTGACGATCGCAAGACCATCGAGGAGCTGTTCGTCCGCGCGCCGATGTCGCCCAATGCCTACATCGAACTGACGGATGCGATTGCCGCCGCCATTTCAGGCCCGAAGGTCGACGTGCAGCTCGGCCCCGCCGGGATGCAGTGGTGTTCGAAGCCGCTGCTGGAAGCGGTCGCCGAAAATTCCGCGCTGACCGGCCGCCGCATTCACATGCATCTTTTGGAGACCATCTACCAGCGCGCCTGGGCTGACACGAATTTCCCGGATGGTGTCGTGCGTTATCTCCGTGACATCGGTTTTCTGTCGGAACGGCTGACGCTCGCGCATGGCATCCACGCCCGGCCCGACGAGATCGAGATGATCGCGGCCTCCGGCGCCCGCATCGTCACCAATTTCAGTTCCAACATGCATCTGCGCTCCGGCCTGGCGCCGATCGCCGCCGCGCACAAATGTGGCTGCGCGATCGCGGTCGGTGTCGACGGGCTGGCGCTCGACGAGGACGACGATGTGCTGCGCGAGATGCGGCTGGTGCAGATGATGCATGGCGGCCTCGGTTTTCAGCGGACCTGGACTCCTTCCGAATTCCTCGGCCTCGCCATCGCCAATGGCCGCAAGGCGACCGGTGCGCCCGGAACCGGCGCGCTGGTATCTGGCGCACCAGCCGACTTCGTCACCCTCGATCTCGACCGCCTCGACCGTGACCGGATCATGCCGGTCGATCCGATCGATCTCTTGTTCGCGAGGGGCAATGGTCAGCTGTTGCGCGATGTGGTTGTGGACGGACGCTGTGTTGTCCGCGAAGGCCGCTGCACCGGCGTCGATCTTCCTGCCATCGAGCAGGAATTGCGCGGAATTTACCGTGCCAATGCCGGAAAGCTGTCCGGCTTCCAGCGCGCGTGGCCGTCGTTGTCGGCGCCGCTGCAAGGCTGGTTCGAAGCGCAACTGGATTGCAGCTAAACAACCTAACTACTTCGCATTGCTTCCGTATTCCGTTAGGCGGAACAAAATTCCGCTTGCATCAGCAAGCCGGCGAGGTTTCATGGTCACCAACAAGAAACTGAACCGGCAGTCACTTTGCGCCGGTGATTCGACCATGAGGAAGCGGAATGGGCGCGTTGACGCATCTGCGGATTGTCGAGATCGGGAGCGCGGCGGCAACCAGCTATTGCGCGCGCCTGTTTGCCGATTTCGGCGCCGCAGTTCAGAAGATCGAACCATCGGACGGCGATCCGCTGCGCCATGCCGCGCCGCTGACGCCGAAAGGCAACAGCGCGTGGTTCGCGTTTCTCAATTTCAACAAGTCGAGTATCGTGCTCGACCGTGCCGACCCGAACGCTTCTTCGCGCCTGTCCGAACTGATCGGCGGCTGCGACGTCCTGCTCGACGGTCGCGACGTCGATGCGGCGGATTGCCCCGATATCGATCTCGCCGAGATCAAGCAGCGTCATCCCGGGTTGATACATCTCGAAGCGAGCTGGTTCGGCGGCGAGGGGCCTTACGCAAAATTCGAGGCGACCGACTCTACGATCCGTGCACTGGTCGGCCTGGTCAAGCTGGTCGGGCCCGCCGAGGGCACACCGATGCATGCGCCGGATTTCCAGACCGGCATCTTCGCCGGCCTCTGGGGTTTTATCGCTGCGGCTTCGTCGGTGCTGGGCCGGATGAAGGACGGGCACGGCCGCACCAGCAACCTCAGCATCTTCGAATCCTCGATCGCCGTCACCGAATACATCATGTTCGAGGGCTTTTCGCGCGGCGACATCATGCGGCGGATCGGCGTGAACAGGTTTTGGCCGACCTTTCCGGTCGGCATCTACGAGACCAAACAGGGCTGGCTCGGCGTCACCACGGTCACTCCCGCGCAGTGGCGTTCGTTCTGCGAAATGCTGGGGCTGCCCGAGCTGCGCGACGACCCGACGCTGTTCATGGGCGTTGACCGCCTGCAGCATATCGAGATGATCGAGAGCAAGTTCATTCCGAAGCTGAAGACGCGTACCGCGCAGGAATGGTTCGCGGAAGGCTTGCGCCGAAAGATCCCGATTGTGCCGGTGCCCGAAGTCGCCGACCTGATCGCGGACGAGGAGAAGCGCGCGCGGGGCGCCATCGTGCCGGTGCTGATCGGCGACGAGAGCGGCTTTACGGCGGGTTCGATGCAGCGCCTGATCGGAACGCCGCCACGGCGCGGCGGCGCGGTCCCCGATATCGGCGAGAAAATGCTTGGCAGTGCCCATGCGACCGAAAAGGCTTCGCGTCCGCCGGTGCCTGCGCAGCATGACAAAAACCGCCTGCCGCTCGAAGGCATCCGCGTCGTGGATTTCTCGATGGGATGGGCCGGCCCGGTCTGCACCCGTACGCTGGCCGATCTCGGCGCCGACGTCATCAAGATCGAGGCGATCCAGTATCCGGACTGGTGGCGCGGCGTCGACAAACGGCCGGCCTATGTGCTCGACCAGATGTACGAGAAGACCATTCGCTACTGCATCATGAACCGCAACAAGCGCGGCATCACGCTCGATTTGACCCGGCCGCAGGGCCTGGCGCTGGCCAAGCGGCTGCTCGCCGACGCCGATCTCGTGGTCGACAATTATTCGGTCGAGGTGCTGCCGAAAATGGGCCTCGGCTACGACGTGCTGAGCCAGCTCAATCCGAAACTGGTGATGATGTCGATGTCGGCGTTCGGCGCCGGCAGCGTGCATCGCGACTGCCGCGCCTATGGCTCGACCCTGGAGCAGGGCTCGGGTGTGCCGAGCGTGGTCGGTGACGCCAACGGACCGCCGGTCATGAGCCATACCGCGTTCGGCGATGCGGTCGGTGGCCTCAACGGCTGCGCCGCGGTGCTGACCGCGCTGATCCATGCAAAGCTGACCGGCAAGGGCCAGTTCATCGATCTCGCGCAGATCGAATGCATGATGCCGTTCGCGGCGCCCTGGATCACAGCGCAGTCGATCGACGGCAAGACGCCCTTGAAATACGGTAACCGCCATCCGGATTTCGTGCCGCATGGTTGTTTCCCCTGCGCCGGTTCCGACAACTGGATCGTGGTCGCGGTGTCCCATGATGCGATGTGGCCGAAATTCGCAAAACTGCTCGGCCGCACTGATTGGGCTGATGATCCGAAGTTGAAGAGCGCGGCCGGGCGGCGTGCGATCGAGAACGAGATCGAAGCTGTCATTTCAGCCTGGACCGCCGCGCGCGATCCCGAAGCGGCGATGACCGAGCTGCAGGCGGCAGGGATAGCCGCGGGCGTGGCGCGGCTGCCGATCGAGTTGCTGCATGACCCGCAACTGCATGCGCGCGGTTTCCTTCAGGAAATTGACCGCGCCTTCATTGGAAGGCATCCGCAGCCGTCGATGCCGTTCCGCGAAACAGAAAAGCCGTTCGCCGTTCGCAGCGCGCCCCCGACGCTAGGCCAACATAACCGCGAGATTCTCGGCGGTCTGCTCGGGCTGTCGGATGCCGAGATCGAGCAGCTCGCGCGCGACGGCATCATCGGCACCGAAATGCTGATGGACGAACAACTCGCGAAAGAGAAAAAACGGGCGGCGGGTTGATGGCAGCGGCGAAGCCGGCACAGCGTAAGGCGGAAACGGTTGCGGGATGCCACCCGCAGGCGCTGATGTCGGTGCGCGGGCTCGGCATCCGCTTCAAGACCTCGCAGGGCGTCTGGCAGGCGACGCGCAAGATCGATTTCGACATTGCGCCCGGCGAGCGCGTCGGCATCGTCGGTGAGAGCGGCTGCGGCAAGACCATCACCGGTCTCTCGATCCTGCGGCTGTTACCGAACAATCTGTCCGGCCTCGACGGCTCGATCATGTTCGACGGCGTCGATCTCGCCACATGCAGCGCGCGGGCGATGCGTGGCATCCGCGGCCGTCGCATCGCCATGATCTTTCAGGAGCCGATGAGCGCGCTCGATCCGGTGTTCACGGTCGGCCACCAGATCGCCGAGACGCTCCGCGTCCATACCGGCATCGGCAAGGAGGAGGCGAGAGCTAAAACCCTCGACATGCTGCGACGTGTCGGCATCGCGTCGCCGGAGCGGCGCATCGACGACTATCCGCATCAACTGTCCGGCGGCATGCGCCAGCGCGTGATGATCGCGGCCTCCTTGATTTGCGGTCCGCAGCTCCTGATCGCCGACGAACCCACGACTGCGCTCGACGTCACCGTGCAGGCGCAGATTCTGGAATTGCTGCGCGATCTCAGCGAAACCTCAAACACGGCGCTGATGCTGATCACGCATGACCTCGGCGTCGTCGCCGAGACCTGCACCCGCATGATCACGATGTATGCCGGCGAGGTGATCGAGGATGCCAGCGTCGATGCCGCATTGGTGCGGCCGCTGCATCCCTATACGTCGGGGCTGTTGCGCTCGCTGCCTCACTTGAGCCCGCGCCACGGCAAGCTGCCGTCGATTCCGGGCCGCGTTCCCTCGATTGCCGACATGCCGAACGGCTGCCGCTTCAAGGCGCGCTGTCCGCATGCGGTCGCGGGCTGCGAAGAGGAGCAGGAACTGCGCGATGCCGGAGGCGACCGAAAGGTGCGTTGCTGGCGTTTTGACGAACTCGATCTGCCGGGCGCGCTGCAGCATGCAGCCACCGCGCCGATCGCGGCCATGGTCGCCCGGCCATGAGCGCGCCTGCCGCCGATATCGCCAATGACGCCCAAGATCCTATTGTCTCCGTGCGCGATCTCCAGGTCCAGTTCCAGACCAGTGATCGCCGCGCCACCGTGAAGGCGGTCGACGGCGTCAATTTCGATGTTCGCCGCGGTGAGACCTTTGGCATCATCGGCGAATCCGGATCGGGCAAGACCACGATCGGCCGCGCGCTGGTGTTCTTGCTCAAACCAAGTGCTGGTGCCATCCTGCACAACGGCGTCGATCCCCTGGCGATGCCGCGCAAGCAGTTTCAAAACCATCGCCGCGACTACCAGATCATCTTTCAAGACCCGAACGCCGCGCTCAATCCGCGCATGACCATCCTGTCCTCGGTGCTGGAACCGCTGGAGCTGGCGCGCGCGGGCTCCAAAGCCGAGCGGTTGACGCGGGCGCGTGAGGCGCTCGATCGGGTCGGCCTGCCGCAGGACGCCGGTGACCGCTATCCGCATCAATTGTCCGGCGGCCAGAAGCAGCGCGTGGTGATCGCGCGCGCGCTGACCTTGCGGCCCAAACTGATCGTCTGCGACGAGGTGGTGGCGGCGCTGGACATGTCGATCCGCGGCGATGTGCTCAATCTGTTTGCCGAACTGCAACGCGACCTCGGGCTCACTTACGTCTTCATCACCCACGATCTCGCCGTCGTTTCGCATATCAGCGAGCGCATCGCGGTGATGTATCTGGGGCGGTTTGTCGAACTCGGTCCGACCGAGCAGGTTTCGGAAAAGCCGCTGCATCCCTATACCCAGGCGCTGCTGTCGGCCGAGCCGCGACCGCTGCCATCGACCATGCGTGGCGCCAACCGGATCATGCTGCAGGGTGAAATCCCGAGCCCGATCGATCCGCCCTCGGGATGTCGCTTCCGCACGCGCTGCCAGTACGCGCAGGACCTATGCGCCGAGAAGACGCCGAACTGGCGCGAGCTGATGCCCGATCACTGGGTCGCCTGCCATTTCGCGGATCGACCGAATTTTTCACCGAACTAACCAAAAAACTGCCGGAGGATTAGCCATGACCCAGACCACCCGACGCGAGCTGATGGCGCTGATGACTGGCGCAGTCGCCGGCGCAACCCTCGGCGGCAACGCCTTCGCGCAAGCCGCGCCGAAGCGTGGCGGCACCCTGCGCATTTCGGCGCCGGCCAATCCGTCGAGCCTCGATCCCGCCACCGGCGGCGCCGGTTCGGACCACGCTTTCCTGTTCACGATGTACGACACTTTGACCGAATGGGATTTTGAAACGCTCAAGCCAAAGCCGGGCCTCGCCGAAAGCTGGAAGTTCACCGATCCGAACACGCTGGTGCTCAACATCCGCACCGGCATCATCTTCCACGACGGCACGCCGCTCGATGCCGACGCAGTGAAGTTCAACCTCGAGCGCAACAAGAGCGATCCGAAATCCAACATCAAGGCCGATCTCGGCTCGATGGCCTCGGCCGAGGTCACCGGGGCGATGCAGGTGACGCTGAAGCTGAGCACGCCGGACGCGGCGTTGCCCGGCATTCTCTCCGACCGCGCCGGCATGATGGTGTCGCCGACGGCGCTGAAGGCGGCTTCAGCCGGCAACCTCAATCGCACCCCGGTCGGCGCCGGCGCCTATGCCTTCGTGAGCTGGGCCGACGGCGAAAAGATCGTGATCAAGCGCAACGAAAAATACTGGAAGCCGAACCGGCCTTATCCCGATGGCATCGAATTCTCGATCATTCCGGAACTGACGACCGGTGCGCGCTCGGTCACCGCCGGCCAGAACGACCTGATCTATCAGTTGCCGCCACGGCAGAAGGCGATCATGGATCGTGTACCCTCGGTCAAGGTCTTCAATGGCCCGACGCTTTACGTGTTCCAGATCTTTCTGAACTGGGCGAAACCGCCGTTCGACAACATCAAGGTGCGGCAGGCGCTCAACTTCGCCGTCGATCGCGAAGCCTTCGTCAAGGCGGCGTTGGCCGGCCTTGCCGAGCCCGCTTACATGAACCTGCCGAAGGCGCATTGGGCTTACGACAAGTCGGTAGCCGCGCTTTATCCCTACGATCCCGACAAGGCGCGCAAGCTGCTGGCCGAGGCCGGCTTCAAGGAAGGCACCGTGATCGAGATCGGCGGTTACACTGACCAGGATTCGGTGCAACGCCAGGAAATCCTGATCGAGATGTTCCGTAAAGCAGGGATGAACGTCAAGTTCGTCAACGCGCCGATCGCGGAGGCCTCCGCCTCGTTCTTCGGCCCCGAGAAGCGCAATTCGGGCCTGCTTGCGGCCTGGACCGGGCGGCCCGATCCGAGCCTGACTTACTCGCTGATGTTCACCAAGGACGCCTATTACAATGGTGGCCGCGCGCCGGTGCCGCCGGAGCTCGAAGCCGCGATCAGGGAATCGCGTGCGTCGGAAGACATCGAAATCCGCCGCAAGGCGTTCGCGACCGTGCAGAAGATCGTGATGGAAAACGCCTTCGTGCTGCCGCTCGCGTTCCAGTTCGAACTGGTGGCGATGAACAAGAAGGTGCAAGGCTACAGGCCGAATCTCCTGGGCAAGCCGAAATACGACGACGTCTGGCTGGAGAGCTGAATGGCGCGACGAAGTCCGGCACGGGTGATCGGCGGCCGCCTGCTGCAGGCGTTGCCGGTGATCCTGCTCGCGACGTTCATGGTGTTCGCGCTGCTGAAACTGGTGCCCGGCGACATCGCGGTGACCCTGGCCGGCGACAACGCCACCGACACGCGCATTGCCGAGATCCGAACCCTCTACGGCCTCGACCGGCCTTTTCTGGTGCAATATGGCGCCTGGCTCGGCCATGTCGTGCAGGGCGACCTCTCGCAATCGCTGCTGACCGGCGAGAAGGTCGCGACTTCGATCGGGCGCGCCTTTCCCAACACGTTGCTGATCGTGGCAATCGCGCTGGTGCTGGCGCTGCTGACGGGCATCCCGATGGGGGTGATCGCCGCCATCAAGCCCAATGGCTGGGTCGACAAGACGGTCAGCATGATCGCCTCGCTCGGCGTCGCCATTCCCGGCTTCTGGCTGGCGATGATCCTGGTCGCCGAGATTTCCCTGAAACTGAACTGGCTGCCGGCGACCGGCGCCAAATCCTTTGGCGCGTCGCCGATCGACGCCATCCGCCACGCGCTGCTGCCCGGCATCGCCATTGCCGCCTATGGCATGGCCGAGGTCGCCCGGCAGTTGCGCGGCTCGCTATTGGAAGTGCTGTCGTCGCAATATGTGCGGACCTTGCACGCCAAGGGGCTGTCGATGAGCCGCATACTCTGGCAGCACGGTTTGAAGAATGTCAGCGTCAACCTGTTCACCATCATCAGCCTGCTGGTCAACCGCATGCTGGCGGCGACCGTGGTGATCGAGGCGGTGTTTGCGATTCCCGGCCTTGGCAGCCTGATCGTGCGCGGCGCCATCCAGCGCGATTTCCCGATCGTGCAGGGCGTGGTGTTTGCGATGGTGATCGTGGTCGTCACGGTCAACCTGATCGCTGACTTGCTCTGTGCCGCCGTCGATCCGAGGATCGAGCAATGACGGACGCAATGCTCGTCACCCGAAAACCGTACGCCGAGCCGGGCAGGCCGCGGCGCCTGCTCCGTTGGCTGGCCGGTGACCTGCGCGCGGCGCTCGCCATTCTCGTGCTCGTCGTGCTGGTCATCGTCGCCATCGGCGCACCCTGGATCGCGCCGTATGCGCCGACCGCGCAGGACATCAACAACATGCTGGCGGCGCCCGGGCCGGAACATCTGCTCGGCACCGACGATCTCGGTCGCGACATCTTTAGCCGCCTGATCTACGGCGCGCCCGCCACCGTCTATGCGAGCCTGCTTGCGGTCGGCGTCGCCGTCGCCATCGGCCTGCCGGTCGGGCTTGCCGCCGGTTTCTTCGGCGGCTGGACCGACGACATCATCAGCCGGATCATCGACACGTTTCTGTCGTTCCCGGCCATCGTGCTGGCGATCGCCGTCACCGGCGCGCTCGGCATTGGCCTCACCAACGGCATGATCGCGGTCGGGATCGTGATGTTTCCGGCGCTGGCCCGAATCGTTCGCGCCCGCACGCTGATCGTGCGCCAGGAGCTCTATGTCGACGCCTCCAGATGTTTTGGCGCGCCAGCCTGGCACATCCTGTGGAAGCACGTGCTGCCGAACGCGCTGCAGCCGGTCATCGTCCAGGTGACGCTGCTGCTGGCGGCGGCGCTGCTGGCGGAAGCCAGCCTGAGCTTCCTCGGCCTCGGTATCCAGCCACCGAACCCGAGCTGGGGCGCCATGCTGGCCCGCGCTTACCAGTATATGGAGATCGCGCCCGAGCAAATGTACGCGCCGGGGCTTGCTATTCTGGTGGTGTCGTTGGCATTCAATGCACTCGGCGAATCCCTGCGTATCGTGCTCGATCCGACCATGAGGGATCGTTAAGGCCACTACGCTCCAGATTTCAACGGAACCTTTCATGTCCTTCAAGAAATTGCTGATCGCCAACCGCGGTGAGATCGCCATTCGGATCGCGCGGGCCGCTGAAGAAACCGGGCTTGCGAGTGTCGCGATCTATCCCGCCGACGACGCGCTGTCGTTGCATGTCCGCTCTGCCGATATGGCCCACGAAATCCCGGGGCGGGGCGCGCGGGCCTATCTCGATATCGAGGCGGTGATTGCGGCGGCGAAAGCCACCGGCTGCGATGCGCTGCATCCCGGCTACGGTTTTCTCAGCGAGAATTCGGCGCTGGCGCGGCGCTGCGCCGAGGAGGAAATCGTCTTCATCGGCCCGTCGCCGGAAGCGCTCGATCTGTTCGGCGACAAGGGCCAGGCCAAGGCGCTGGCGAGGCGTTGCCACGTACCGATCATCGAAGGCACCAGCGGCGCGACCAGTCTGGAGGAGGCGAGGGCGTTCTTGGCGTCGATGGGCGAGGGCGGCGCCGTCATGGTCAAGGCCATCGCCGGCGGCGGCGGCCGTGGCATGCGTATCGTCGATGACGCAGGGAAGCTCGAAGAGGCTTATGCGCGCTGCCAGTCCGAGGCCAAGGCCGCCTTCGGCAGCGACGGCGTCTATGTCGAGCGCCTGATCCGCAACGCCCGCCACATCGAAGTGCAGATTATCTGCGACCACCATGGTGCTATCAGCCATCTCTGGGAGCGCGAATGCACGATCCAGCGCCGTAACCAGAAACTGATCGAGATCGCGCCGAGTCCTTCACTTAATGACGGCCTGCGCTCGCGCATCATCGACGCCGCCAAGGAACTCGCCGCTGCCGCGAACTACCGCAATCTCGGCACCTTCGAATTCCTGGTCGACAATGATGCGAGGGGAGAGGACAAGGCGTTCGCCTTCATCGAGGCCAACCCGCGGCTGCAGGTCGAACACACCGTCACCGAGGCGGTGCTCGGCGTCGATCTGGTGCAGGCGCAGCTCGCGGTCGCGGCCGGCGCCACGCTGGGCTCGCTCGGGCTGGCGCAGGCCTACATTCCCAAACCGCGCGGCTTTGCGATCCAGCTCCGCGTCAACATGGAAGTGATGGACGAGAGCGGCGCGACCAAGCCGACCGGCGGCACGCTGTCGATGTTCGACCTGCCGTCCGGCCCCGGCGTCCGCGTCGATACGTTTGGTTACTCCGGCTACAAGATCAGCGCTGCTTTCGACTCGCTGCTGGCCAAGGTGATCGTGCATTCGCCCGCCGGTAAATGGCCCGATGCGGTGCAGAAGGCTGCACGCGCCTTGCGCGAATTCCGCATCGGCGGCGTCGCCACCAACATTCCGTTCCTCGGCGCTATCCTGGCGCATCCGGATTTCGTCGCTAACCATGTCAGCACCGGTTTCATCGACGCGCACGCTGCCGAGTTGGTTCGCGCCGCGAAAGAGACCACGGCGGAGACGATGCTTGCGGAGGCCGGCAGCGCGGATGGTAATGGCACCAGCGTCGCGCCTCCCGTCGAAGCATCGACCGCGGGTCCCGCAGGCTCGGTCCCGATCCCGGCACCACTGCAGGGCACCATCGTCGCGATCGAGGTGCGGGAAGGGGATCTGGTGCGCCCCGGCCAGCAGATCGCCGTGCTGGAATCCATGAAGATGGAGCATCTGGTGACCGCGCCGCATGGCGGCAGAGTGACAAAAGTGATCGCCGGGGTCGGCATCACCCTGATGCAGGATGAGGCGATCCTCTATCTCGAACGGGCCGAGATCGACGCCCATGACGTGATCGAGGAAGAGACCTTCGATCTCGATCACATCCGCCCGGATCTGGCCGAACTGATCGCGCGCCACGCTATAACGCTCGACGAAAACCGCCCGGCCTCGGTCGAGCGCCGCCGCAAGACCAACCAGCGCACCGCGCGCGAGAACGTCGCGCAGCTCGTCGATGAAGGTTCGTTCGTCGAATACGGCTCGCTGGCCATTGCCGCCCAGCGGCGGCGGCGCAAGGTCGATGACCTCATCATGAACACGCCAGCCGACGGCCTGATCTCCGGCGTTGCCACCGTCAATGCGGAAAAATTCGGCGCCGGGGGCGCGCGCTGCATGGTGATCTCCTACGACTACACCGTGCTGGCGGGCACGCAAGGTCACATGAACCACAAGAAGATCGACCGCATGCTCGGCCTCGCCGAGCAGTGGAAGATGCCGCTGGTGTTTTACGCCGAGGGCGGCGGCGGCCGTCCCGGCGATACCGACCGGCTCGGCATGACCGGTCTCGACGGGCCGTCGTTCGTGCAGTTCGCCAAATTGTCGGGGCTGGTGCCGGTCATCGGCGTCGTCTCCGGTTATTGCTTTGCCGGCAACGCCGCGATGCTCGGCTGCTGCGACGTCATCATCGCCACCAGGAACGCGTCGATCGGCATGGGTGGTCCCGCGATGATCGAAGGCGGCGGCCTCGGCGTCTATCATCCGGCTGAGGTCGGCCCGGTGTCGTTCCAGTCGCCGAACGGCGTGATCGACATCCTCGTCGAGGACGAGGAAGAAGCGACCGCGGTTGCGCAAAAGTACCTGTCGTATTTCCAGGGCACGGTGAGCGACTGGAAAGCGCCGGACCAGCGGCTGCTGCGGCGGGCGATCCCGGAAAACCGCCTGCGGGTCTATGACATCCGTAGTGTGATCGATCTCGTGGCCGACGAAGGCTCGGTGCTGGAAATCCGCCGCGACTTTGGCGTCGGCATGATCACGGCGTTCATCCGCATCGAGGGCCAACCGTTCGGCCTGATCGCCAACAATCCGAAGCATCTCGGCGGCGCCATCGACGCCGCCGCCGGCGACAAGGCCGCGCGCTTCCTGGCGCTGTGCGATGCTTTCGACATGCCGATCGTGTCGCTGTGCGATACGCCGGGTTTCATGGTCGGACCCGAAGCGGAAAAGACCGCGATCGTGCGCCACGTCGCGCGCATGTTCGTGACCGGCGCCAGCCTCACCGTGCCGCTGTTCGGTATCGTGCTGCGCAAGGGCTACGGCCTCGGCGCGCAGGCCATGATCGGCGGCGGCTTCCATGCCTCGTTCTTCACGGTGGCGTGGCCGACCGGCGAATTCGGCGGCATGGGCCTGGAAGGCTATGTCCGGCTCGGCTTTCGCAAGGAGATGGAAGCGATCGCCGATCCCGTCGAGCGCGAGACCTACTACAAGGCCAAGGTCGCCGAACTCTACGCCAACGGCAAGGCGGTCTCGATCGCCTCGGTGCTGGAGATCGACGAGGTCATCGATCCCGCCGATACACGGCACTGGATCATGTCCGGCATGCGCTCGGTGCCGAAGCCGGAAGCGCGCACGGAGAAAAAGCGGCCCTGCATTGATGCGTGGTAGGGGTCTTGGCGCGTCATTGCGAGAGCGTAGCGACGAAGCAATCCACCTTTCCTTGTTGCGACACGATGGATTGCTTCGCTTCGCTCGCAATGACGGCAGCTTCGTAGCCCGGATGAGCGCAGCGATATCCGGGACCACTCTAACACCGCCCCGGATGTCGCTGCGCTCATCCGGGCTACAAGAGCAACGCCTACCCCAGCCTCAACTCCTCATACCCCTTCGCCGCGACCTCGTCGCACCGGGCGCGATACGCCGGCGCGCTGCCGCTGTAGCGGGCGATGATGCGGGTCTGCTTGCCTTCGACGTTGGAATTGATGCCGGTCATCCAGGAGTTGACCTCGTTGGACAACAGCCCGACCCCGAGCGCCTTGACATGATCGGTCCAGGACTCGACGCCAGCAGGTGTCGCCTCCAGCCGCGTCAGCTTGTTTTCGATCGCAAATTGCACCAGCCCGGTGACCCATTCGACGCTGTATTCGATGCTGCGCGGGATGTTGCCGAGCGCGGTGTGCGGCCCCATCAGCATCATCATGTTCGGGAATTCGTGCACCATGATACCGAGATAGGTCTCCGGACCTTTGCTCCATTTTTCCTTCAGCCGGGCGCCATCCAGCCCACGAAAATCGATCTTGTCGAAAGCGCCGGTGAGCGCATCGAAGCCGGTGGCGTAGATGATAATGTCGAACTCATATTCTTTCGCGCTGGTCTTGATACCATCAGCCGTGATCCGCTCGATCGGCGTTTGGGTGATGTCGATTAGTTCGACATTGTCGCGGTTGTAGACCTCGTAGTAAAAAGTCTCGAGCGGCAGCCGGCGGGTGCCAAAGCCGTGGTTCTTCGGAATCAGCTTCTCGGCCACCGCCTGGTTTTTCACCCGCTGGCGAATTTTCCGCGCCACGAAATCGGAGATCGTCGCATTGGCCTTGTGGTCGGTCAGGATGTCGCGAAAATTGCCCTGCCAGATGCCAAAGCCGCGCTCGCCGTAAAGCTTCTCGTAAAACGCCTCGCGCACCTCGTCGGAAACCTCGAACGTGCCGCGCGGATCCGGCGTGTGCAGGAAGCAGGCAAAGGTTTCCTGGCAGCGCGCGAACATCTCGGGGTAGCCGGCCTTGATCTGCTTCTGGGTCTCGGCGTCGATCTTGCCGTTGTGCAGCGGCGCGCACCAGTTCGGCGTGCGCTGGAACACAGTGAGGTGGCCGACCTGGCCTGCAATGGTCTGGATCGTCTGTACGCCGGTCGCGCCGGTGCCGATCACCGCTACGCGCTTGCCGGTGAAATCCACCGGCTCATGCGGCCAGCGCGCGGTGTGGAAGGATTGCCCCTTGAAGTCGTCGCGCCCTTCGATGCGTGGCAGCGTCGGCGTCGATAGCGGGCCGATCGCGGTAATCAGGAAGCGCGAATTGAAACTGCTGCCGTCTTCTAGCGTGGTGGTCCAGCTCCGCGTGCTCTCATCGTACGTCGCGGCCGTGGCCCGGCTTCGGAACTGGATATCGCGGCGCAGGTCGAACTTGTCAGCGACATGGTTGAGGTAGCGCAGGGTTTCCGGCTGACCGGCAAAATGCTCGGACCAGTCCCATTCCTGCAGCAATTCCTTCGAGAACGAGTAGCCGTAGGAATAGCTTTCCGAATCGAAACGCGCGCCGGGATACCGGTTCCAGTACCAGGTGCCGCCGACATTGGTACCGGCCTCGATCACCCGCACGCGCAGGCCCAGTTCGCGTAGCCGGTGGAGCTGATAAAGCCCCGACATGCCCGCGCCGATGATGATGGCGTCAAAATCCGGAATTGGCGTCACTCCCAAGCTTCTGGTCGAGTCTCTGGTTCGCCCCAAAACTACCCGGTCTCGGCCCGGTGGACAAACCCCGCCCAGGCGCGTGGCAGGGTTGCAGGTTTGCCGCCGGCCGGCCCGGCCCGGCTTTACTCAAGGCCGCATCTGCCCCTATCGTCGGAACCGAGATCGCCCTTCAAGCGGCGACCGAACCAGGGGAGGGAAGCGATGGCCCAGGCGCAGCAGCGCAAGCTGACCTCGATCGACGTCAGCGATCCTCATCTGTATCAGGACGACACTTGGCACGATCTGTTCGCGCAACTGCGGCGCGACGATCCCGTGCATTATTGCGAGGCCTCGCCTTTTGGGCCGTACTGGTCGGTGACGCGCTACGATGACATCTTTGAGGTCGAGCTCGATCACGCCAACTACTCGTCGAGTTCGGAATTCGGCGGCATCCAGATCACCGACCAGTCGAAGGGGCAGGAAATTCCGAACTTCCTGCGGATGGATCCGCCCGGTCACACCGCGCATCGGCGCACCGTCGCCCCGATCGTGGCGCCGTCTCATCTCGCCAATTTCGAACCGTTGATCCGCAAGCGAACCTGCGACGTGCTGGATGCGCTGCCGCGCCACGAGACCTTTGATTGGGCCGAGCGCGTCTCGACCGACCTCACCAACATGATGCTGGCGACCTTGTTCGACTTTCCCTGGGAAGATCGCATGAAACTCACCTGGTGGTCCGACGTCGCGATCGCCAATGTCGATTCGCCCGACGCCGTCGTGCATTCCAACGACGAACGCATTTCCGAGCTCACCAGGATGGGTGAATATTTTCGCAAATTGTGGGACACGCGTGCCGCGGCGCCGCCGGCCTTCGACCTGATTTCGATGCTGTCGCATTCGCCAGCCACACGAAACCTGCAGGCGCGTGAATTCATCGGTAACATCGCGCTGCTGATCGTCGGCGGCAACGACACCACCCGCAACTCCATGACCGGCGGGTTGATGGCGCTGGTGGAAAACCCCGATCAGTTCGAACTGGTGCGGGCGAAGCGCGAACTGGTCTCGAACCTCGTCTCCGAAATCATTCGGTATCACACCCCGGTGCTGCACATGCGCCGCACCGCGCGCGCCGACGTCGAGCTCGCCGGCCGCCACATCGCCAAGGGCGACAAGGTGGTGATGTGGTATATCTCCGGCAACCGCGACGAGAGCAAGATCGACCGCGCCGATCAATTCATCATCGATCGCGCCAAGCCGCGCCAGCATCTCGCCTTCGGCGCCGGCATCCACCGCTGCGTCGGCGACCGTCTCGCCGAACAGCAGATCCGCATCCTCTGGGAGGAAATCCTGCACCGCGACCTGCGCTTCGAAATCATGGGCCCGCCGCAGCGGCTGTATTCGAATTTCATTCGCGGGATAAGGAGCCTGCCGGTGCGGATAATAAATTGAAATAGTGCTCGTCATTCCGGGATGGTCCGAAGGACCAGACCCGGAATCTCGAGATGCCGGGTTCGCTTGGCGCCCCGGAATGACACACGAGAGAGTCTAGGGAATTTGGAATGAAGCACGAACCTGTTGACGTCCTGATCATCGGTGCCGGGGCCTCTGGTGCTGCGGTGGCGTGGAGTCTGGCCGATACCAAGATGCACATCCTCTGCCTCGACCAGGGCGGCTGGATGAACCCGTCGGAATATCCAACGACGGGGCGCGACTGGGAGGCGAAGTTCTATGGCGACTGGTCGACCAGCCCGAACATCCGCGGTCGGCCCGAGGACTATCCGATCAACGACGACAACTCGCCGATCAAGGTCGTCAACTTCAACGGCGTCGGCGGCTCGACGGTGATGTACACCGCGCACTGGCCGCGGCTGCATCCCTCGGATTTCAAGGTGAAGACGCTCGACGGCGTCGCCGACGACTGGCCGATCGACTACGATGCGCTCACGCCGTTCTTCGACGAGAACGACCGCATGATGGGCGTATCGGGGCTGTCAGGCGATCCGCGTTCACCGCTGACGCACCCGCCGATGCCGCCGCAGCCGCTTGGGCTGTCCGGCCCTGTGATCGGCAAGGCGATGAACAAGCTCGGCTGGCACTGGTGGCCGTCGGACACGACGGTTGCGACGATGGATTACGAGGGCCGGGCGCGCTGCATCAATCTCGGCCATTGCACGCCGGCTTGCGCGCAAGGCGCCAAGGCCTCGACTGACATTACCTACTGGCCGCACGCGATCCGTGCCGGCGTCGAAGTCAAGACACACTGCCGCGTGCGGGAAATCCTGACCAACGACGACGGCATGGCCACCGGCGTCGTCTACTACGACAAGGACGGCGTCGAGCAGTTCCAGCCGGCCGAGGTCGTCATCATCGCCTGCAACGGCGTCGGAACGCCGCGGCTGTTGTTGAATTCGAAGTCCTCGCGTTTTCCGGATGGCCTCGCCAATTCGTCCGGCCTGGTCGGCAAGAACCTGATGTTCCATCCCTATGCGCAGATCTACGGCTTCGTGAAGGAGCCCACCGACAGCAATCGCGCGCCGCCGACCTGCCTCTGGAGCAAGGAGTTCTACGATACCGATCTGTCGCGCGGCTTCGTCCGCGGCTACGGTATCCAGTTCGGCCGCGGCGCGGGACCGGTGTTCGAAGCGGTCGCCAGCGAGCAGAAGGGCATTTTGCCATGGGGCGCGGATCATCATCGCGTGTTCCGCAAGCTCAATGGCCATCGCATCGGGGTGTCAGCGATTTGCGAGGATTTGCCCGAGGAGCACAACCGCGTCACGCTCGATCCCGTGCTGAAGGATGCCCACGGCATTCCGGCACCGAAGATCGATTACATCATCAGCGAGAACAGCCGGAAGATGATGGAGCATGGACTGGCGCGCGGCCGGGAGATTCTCGAAGCCGCTGGCGCGACTGACCTCTGTATCAACAACCCGATCCCGTGGGGCGGTTGGCATCTGCTTGGCACCGCGCGGATGGGCACCGATCCTGCGCGCTCCGTGGTGAACGAATGGGGCCGCTCTCACGATGTGAAGAATCTCTTCATCGTCGACGGCAGCGTGTTCGTCACCTCAGGCGGCGTCAACCCGACCTCCACCATCCAGGCCATCGCGCTCTACATCGCCGACCAGATGAAGCAGCGCCTCGCCAACTTGTTCGATTGAGGAAATGATGTCCGAGAACACTCTGACCCAAGCCCAGCGCGACGATCTCCGCACCGTCGCTGCGATGATCGTTCCCGCCAGTGACGAGTACAAGGTACCCGGCGCGGATGACCCCGGGATCCAGGCTGACATGCTGGCGACATTGGGCCGAGACGGCGCGCTGGTGCGGCAGGCACTCGATCATTTGGCGCGGCTAGCCGAAAAGCCGCTGGCCGAACTCGCTGCCGCAAGGCGCGATGAAGTCGCCAACGAGTTCCGCGCCACCGGCGGCGGCGCTGCCGCGACGCTCGTCCGCGTCGTGCTGCAATGCTACTACCGCGACGACCGGGTGTTGCGCTCACTCGGGCTCGAGTCCCGCGCGCCGTTTCCGCTGGGCTACGCGCTGGAGCAGGGCGACTGGTCGGTGCTCGACCCCGTCAAGGCGCGTCCGCCAAGCTTGCGGCGGGCGCAATAGCGATCAGGACAGCCTTGCGTCCACAGCAGAGGCACTTGCGGGAGCGAATTCCGGCCACCATCTGAGGTGACCGAAGGAATGCGTCATGCTGGATTTCACCACAGATATCGCCGATGACCTGCAGTCGTCGGCTGCACCCGAACATACCCCCGTCAACGACCAGGCGTTGCTGGATGCCTATTCCAACGCGGTGATCGGCGTGACCGAGCGCGTCGGGCCGGCGGTAGTCCGCGTCGAGACCGGGCCGAAAATACCCAACGGCCGCGAGCGCGGCGGGCTTGGTTCCGGGATCGTGATCTCGCCGGATGGACTGGTGCTGACCAACAGCCACGTCGTCGGAACGTCCAGGGAAATTCGCCTGCGCGACACCGAGGGCTTTGTCACCGATGCCCACGTGCTCGGCGTCGATCCTGACACCGATCTTGCGCTGCTGCGGGCCGACGGCGCCCGCGATCTGCCCTACGCTTCGCTCGGCAATTCCAGGAGTTTACGACGCGGCCAATTGGTGGTCGCGATCGGCAATCCCCTGGGCTTTGAATCGACGGTCACCGCCGGCGTGGTGTCGGCGCTCGGGCGTTCGATCCGCTCCGTGAGCGGGCGGACCATCGAGGACGTCATTCAAACTGACGCCGCGCTCAACCCGGGGAATTCCGGCGGGCCGCTGGTGTCGTCATCCTCGGAAGTGATCGGCATCAACACCGCCATCATCAACGGCGCGCAGGGGATATGTTTCGCGGTGGCCAGCAACACCGCGCAATTCGTGCTGTCCGAAATCATCCGGCACGGCTACGTGCGGCGCGCCTATATCGGCGTTTCCGGCCAGACCGCGCCGATCCCGCGGCGGCATGCGGTGGTGGCCGGCGTGAACAATGCGATGGGTGCGCTGCTGGCGCAGATCGAGCCGGACAGTCCGGCGGCGAAGGCCGGCCTGTTGCCGGGCGATGTCGTGATCAAACTCGACGGCGTCGAGATCAACGGCGTCGACGACCTGATCCGCGTGCTCGACCGCGACCGCATCGACCGCACGCTCGACATGGACGTGCTGCGCATGGGCCGGCTGCGCGCGATCGACATTCACCCGATCGAACGCAAGCCCGCGGCGCGGTAGTAGGTATCGTCCTGCTGGCTCTGCTTCCCCTCTCCCCTTGCGGGAGGGTGGATCGAATGAGCGAAGCTCATTCGAGACGGGTGAGGGGTCTCTATCCGTGGAGACAGACCCCTCATCCGGCGCGGATTGCATCCGCGCCACCTTCTCCCACCCCAACTCGGGTTTACCCGAGTTGGCATATCAATTGTCGAAGTCGGATAAATCCGACTTCGATGGGAGAAGGGAAGAAATCTACCGCAACGCCGCCAGCAACTCGTCGGGGGCCTCGACCATCATCATGTGGCCAGCGCCCGGCAGCACCACGGTGCGGGCGTTCGGCGTCGCCGCCGCGAGAGTCTTGCCGGCCTTGGCTGGCGTCATCATGTCGCGTTCGCCGAGAATGAACGTGGCGGGCACCTTGACCTGCGCGGCGGCGGCGAGCGCGCCTTGATAGGAATTGCAGGCGTTGAGATCGTTGTAGAGCACGCCCGGCCGCGACTGCTGCAGCACGCGTTGTGCGCCCTGATGCATCCACAGTCCCGGCGCGAGGCTGCCGCCGAGTTCGGCCTTGAAGCCGAGGCCCCAGATCGAGACCATGTCGAGCGCATCGGGATTGTTGGCCTCGGCAGCCTTCAGCAGGTCGGGGCCGACGGTCATCGTGGCCGCGGTGCCGATCAGGCTCAGGCCGGACACCTTGTCGGGGTGCCGCGCCGAGGTCTCGATCGCAATCAGCGAACCCATGGAATGGCCGATCAGCTTCGCCTTCGGCGCGCCGGCGGCAGTGATGAGCGCGGCGGTCCAGTCGGCCATGTCGGCGATGGTCGAAAGCGCCGACCCGGACGAACGTCCGTGGCCCGGCAGATCAGGCGCCAGTACCGAAAAGCCGTGATGGGCGAACCAGCGGCTGTGCAGCGCCCAGGTCGAGTGATCGAAGCCCGCGCCGTGCAGCATCACGACGGCCGGCAAAGCCGGATCGAACGGACGGCCGCCGGTGGCAACAAACGTGTCAATTCCGTTGACGGAAAGCTGCATGGCTCAAACCTTCTGCGATGCGCGGAGCGCCTGGCCGAGATCGTCGATGATGTCGCTCACGGACTCGATGCCGACCGAAAGCCGCACCAGTTCCTCGCCGATTCCGGAGGCCTTGAGTTGCGCCGCGTCCATCTGCTGATGGGTGGTGCTGGCGGGATGGATCACCAGCGTCTTGGCGTCGCCGACATTGGCGAGATGGCTGATCATGCGCAGCGTCTCGATGAATTTCTTGCCGGCGGCGCGGCCGCCCTTGATGCCGAACGAGACGATCGAGCCGGCGCCGCGCGGCAGCAGCGTCTTGGCGAGTTCGTGGTCGGGATGATTTTCAAGTGCGGGATGCAGCACCCACTCGACCGCCTTGTTGGCTGTGAGGGCATCGAGCACTGCGAGCGTATTGGTCATGTGCCGTTCCATACGCACGCCCAGTGTCTCGACGCCTTGCAGCAACTGGAACGCATTGGTTGGCGAGAGGCAGGCGCCGAAATCGCGCAGGCCTTCGGTGCGGGCGCGCATGATGAAGGCGGCCTGGCCGAACTGTTCGTCGAAGACGATGCCGTGATAGCCGGCATAGGGTTCGGTCAGCACCGGGAATTTGCCGGAGGCGTGCCAGTCGAACCGGCCGCCGTCGACGATGACGCCGCCGATCGCGATGCCGTGGCCGCCGATCCATTTGGTCGCGGAGTTCATCACGATATCGGCGCCGAGCTCGATCGGGCGGCTCAGGAACGGCGTCGCGAAGGTGTTGTCGATCAGCAGCGGAATTTTGGCGTCATGCGCGATCTGCGCCACCGCCGGAATATCCAGCACTTCAAGGCCGGGGTTGCCGATGGTCTCGCCGATCACCAGCCGCGTGTTCGGCTTGATCGCGGCGCGGAATTCGTCGAGTGCGCGCGGTTTGACGAACGTGGTGGTGATGCCGAAGCGTGGCAGCGTGTGCGCCAAGAGGTTAATGGTGCCGCCATAGAGCGAGGAGGAGGCGACGATGTGATCGCCAGCGTTCAGTAGCGTGGCGATCGCCAGATGTAGCGCGGCCATGCCGCTCGCAGTACAGACCGCGCCGACCCCGGCTTCCAGCGCCGCCAGCCGCTCTTCGAGCACGGCGGTCGTGGGATTGGAAATGCGGGTGTAAATGTGCCCGGCGCGTTCGAGATTGAACAGCGCGGCGGCGTGGTCGGAATCCTGAAAAACGTAGGAGGTGGTCTGGTAAATCGGAACCGCGCGAGCGCCGGTCGAGGGATCCGGGCGCTGGCCGGCGTGCAGGCTCAGCGTTTCAAAGGCAGGCGGCTTGGGTGCGGGCATGCGGGGCTCGTCAGATCGATGGGTGGTCTGGGACTAGGGTGCGCCGGTTCAGACGTGGACGGCAGTGCGGACCCGGCCGACATTGCCGAACACGCGCAAGTATCGTTCGACTTCGGACGGCGAGCCGGTCGCCTTCTCGGGATTATCCGACAGCTTGACTGCGGGCTTGCCGTCGACCGACGTCACCTTGCAGACCAGCGAGATCGGATCGAGATCGGCCGAACCATCGGGCGCGCAGCCGACGAAATCATTGGTGAGGTTGGTGCCCCAGCCGAACGAGATACGAACGCGGCCGGCGAAATGTTTATAGGTTTCCTCGATCGAGCCGACATCCATGCCGTCGGAGAACACCAAAAGCTTCTCGCGGGGATCGCGGCCCTTCTGCTTCCACCATTTGATGATGTCCTCGCCGGCCGTGATCGGCGGCGCGCTGTCGGGGCGAAAGCCGGTCCAGTCGGCGACCCAGTCCGGCGCGTCGCGCAGGAACGGTTTGGTGCCGAAGGCGTCAGGCAGGGCGATCAAAAGATTGCCGCCGTAGGTGTGGCGCCATTGATCGAGGATGCGATAGGGCGCCCAGCGCAGCTCGGTATCGTCGTTGGCGAGCGCTGCGGCTACCATCGGCAATTCATGCGCGTTGGTGCCGATCGCTTCGAGATCGTTGTCCATCGCCAGCAGCACGTTGGAGGTGCCGGTGAAGGACGAACCCAGCCCTTCCTTGACCGCCTCGACGCACCAGCGCTGCCACAGAAAACCGTGGCGGCGGCGGGTGCCGAAATCCGAAAGACGCAGGCCGTCGAGCTTGCGCAGCCGTTCGACCTTGGACCAGAGTTTTGCCTTGGCGCGGGCATAGAGCACATCCAGCACGAAGCGGCCCTGACCCTTGGTCATGTGGCGCGAACGCAGCTCGTTCATGATCGCGAGCGCCGGGATTTCCCACATCGTGGTGTGGGTCCACGGCCCGTGGAAATGCAGTTCGTACTGGCCGTCCACCTTGTGCAACTCGTATTCGGGCAGGCGGAAATTGGCGAGCCAGTTGATGAAGTCGGGCGAGAACATCTGGGTCTTGCCGTAGAACGTGTTACCGGCGAGCCAGATCAGCTCCTTCTTGGAAAAGCGGATGGTGCGGGCATGGTCGAGCTGCGCGCGCAACTCGCTTTCGTCGATCACCTCGCCAAGCCGTACATGCTTGCTGCGGTTGATGACCGAGAAAGTCACCTGCTGTTCCGGATAAAATTCCCGGATCATCTGCAGCATCAGCAGCTTGTAAAAGTCGGTATCCAGCAGGCTGCGCACGATCGGATCGAGCCGCCAGCCGTGGTTGTAGGTACGGGACGCTATGTCGGTAACTGCCATGGTGGAACTCTACCGCGCCGGGAGCCGCCCAACCAGTGGGTTTTGGCCGCGACATGGCAGCTCAGCGCGCCATTTCCGGCCGAATTCGGCTAACCGCCGCATGGATATCGGTCCAGGCCGGTTTGTCCGGGGCAAATTGCCGCCGCAGGTAGGAGGCCAGTTCGGCGACCTGACCGTCTGTAAAACTGTCTTTAAAGGCCGGCATATAGCCGAGGTCGCTGGAGACCGGGACCGGAATGCCATGCAGGATCACCTGGATCAGGTTATCGGGCACCGCGCTGTGCAGATTGCTGTTCAGAGCCAGCGAGGGCCGGCTGCCGAACAGCGGCGCGCCGCCGACCTCGTGGCACACCGCGCAGGCGCCCTGATAGAGCCGGGCGCCGACGCTGGAAGTGGCGGGAATTCGGGTGCTTGTGGCGGCTTCGAGTTTGGCTGCGAGGGCATGTTGATCGGCGGCCGTCTCGTTGAAGGAGGCGAGGTAGACCGCCATGGCACGAATGTCCTGGTCAGGCAGGGCGGCCAGTTCCCTTACGACGGGCGCCATCGGCCCGGCGGCGACACCATGGAAGCGGGATTCACCCGACCGCAAGTAGGCGAAAAGTTCTTCCTCACTCCACGGGATCGGCGCCTGCGACAGCGACGTCAGCGACGGCGCCTCCCAGCCTTCGGCAAAACCGCCGGCGAGATAGGCGTTGGCCTGTTCCGCGCCGAGCGCGTTGCGCGGCGAATGGCAGGCGCTGCAATGGCCGAGGCCTTCCACGAGATACGCACCCCGATTCCAGATCTCGGATTTCGCGGGATCGGACTGGAATGTCGCGGATGTGTGGAACAGCGCATTCCATCCGGCCAGCAGCGGACGCCAGTTGAACGGGAACGCCAATGCGTTTGGCGGCGCTTCAGCGCGCACCGGAGACTGCGCCGTCAGGTAGGCGTAGAGCGCCTGCATGTCGGCGTCGGTGGTCCTGGCGAAATGCGTGTAGGGAAATGCAGGATAGAGATGGCGGCCGTCGCGATGAATGCCCTCGCGCATCGCGCGCTCAAAGGCGAGATAGGACCACCCGCCGATGCCGGTTTCGACGTCGGGCGTGATGTTGGTCGCGTAGATCGTGCCGAACGGCGTTTCCAATGGCCGGCCGCCGGCATTGAGAATACCATTCATGGAGGTGTGGCAGACCGCGCAATCGCCGAGGGCTGCGAGTTGCTGGCCGCGCGCAATGGTGGCGGCCGAATAGACCGAGGCGTCCGGTCGCGCGATCGGCGCGATCGCGCGCCACGGCAACACCGCAGCGCCGATGCCGACCACGGCGGCGCACAGAGCTGCGGCGGTGGCGAGCATGCCGCGCCGGCCGGCGAATGGGTTTGGCCAATTGACCGTTGAAGGCGGTGGCGCGGTCGCGAGCGCAGGCAACGCCGCGGGCGGCGAAAACTCTTCGCCGCGCAGTCCCTTCAAGATGCGTTCCGGCGTGAACGGCAATTCGCGAAAGCGAACGCCGGTGGCATCGTAGATCGCGTTGGCGATCGCGGCGGCGCTGGGGACAGAAGCGGACTCGCCGACGCCGAGCGGTGGTTGATCTTGCCGCGGCAACATCAGCACGTCGATTTTGGGCACATCGGGGAATTTGATGATGGGATAGGCGCCCCATTCTCTAGATGTCACCGAGGTGCGGTCGAACGAGACTTCCTCCATCAGCGCGCGGCTGGTGGATTGAATCACGTTGCCGTGGATCTGGTGACGCACGCCGTCCGGATTGATCATCAGGCCGGAGTCCTGGCCCGCAACCACGCGGGTGACGCTGACGTCGCCGGTCGCCTTGTTGACGGCGACGTCTGCGATCCATGCCGACCATGCGGCGCCGTAGCCGGGAAACTTGCTGTGGACATAGAGCGCGTAGGCAAAGCCGCGGCCGCGGACGATATCGCCTTCGGCGTCCGGCACCTGCCGCACCGGCCGTGGTTTCCAGCCGGCGCGCTCGGCGACGGCATTGACGAGATCGATCGCGCGCGGGTCCTTGAGATAACGCAGGCGATATTCGATCGGATCGACACCGGCCTCGGCCGCGACTTCATCGATCCAGGATTCATGCGCGAATGTATTGGGCAGCGCCGAGACGCCGCGCAGCCAGGAGGCACGCACGATCGGCGGCATGTCGTGCGCCACCACGCGCAGGTGGTCGTAGTCGTAAGGCGGGATCGCGGTGCGGTCGCCCATCTCGAACACAGCGGGCGTATTCGGGACTTCGCCGGTCAGCAGCAGCGCCAGCGTCGGCGCGCCGTTGGAGGGATAGCGTGTCGCAAAGTCATAGCCGGCAACGCTGCCGTCGGCATTGATTCCGCCGTTGACGTCCATCAACTGCGCGGTGCCCTTGGGCTCCCAGGCGTGCTCCTGCTCGCGCGTCAATTGCACGCGGACGGGGCGGCCCACGGCGCGCGAAAGCAGCACCGCATCGGCGGAGACGTCATCGGCGCAATTGCGGCCGTAGCAACCGGCGGCTTCGAGCCGGATCACCTCGATCTCGGCTTCGCGCCGATGGACCAACCGCGCCAGTTCGGTGCGCAGATGGTGCGGATTCTGCGTGCCGGACCAGACCCGGGTCTGATCCTCCCGATAATCCGCGACCGCGCAGGATGGACCGATCGAGGCGTGCATCTGGTACGGCCAGACATAGGTACGTGGCATCGGCTTGGCGGCGCCGGCAATCGCGGCATCGACGTCGCCCTTGTCGATCAGTGTTCGCGGGGTGGAGGGATTGGCGCGCAGCGCCGTCGGGATATCGCCGAGGTCAGGCAGCGTTGGCGTGGGCTTCCACGTAACCTTCAACTGAGCCGCGGCCTTGATCGCATTCTCCTCGCGTTCGGCGACGACGCCGACGAAATCGCCAATCTGGACGACAGCGACCAGACCGGGAATATCGCGTACCGAAGCTTCGTCGACCGCAATCAGGCTGGTACCGATGAAATCTCCGGCATCGACGCCGGCATAGGGCGGGCGCACGACGCGGCCGTGCAGCATGCCGGGCACGCGGACATCGTGAACGTAAACCAGTTCGCCCGTCGCCTTGGCCGGCAGATCGACGCGCGGTACCGATTGGCCAACGATCGAATAGGCGTTGACGTCCTTCACCGGCACATCGTCGGCCAGTTCGAGGCGGATGGTTTCGCCCGCGATCAACTCGCCATAGCTGACGCTGCGATTATCCTTGCCGCGCACCAGCCCGTCTTCAATCGTGAGATCCTCGACCGAAAGCTCCAGCCGCTCCGCCGCCCGCGCGACGAGAAACTGTCGCGCCTGTGCGGCTGCCATGCGCAACGGCACGGCCGTGATCTGAATAGTTTCGCTCGCGATCGTCGCTCCTTGATTCGGAACGCGCGAGGTGTCGCCCAGCACGACGACGACGCGGGCAAAGGAAACGTCGAGTTCTTCGGCAACGATCTGCCCCAGCGCGGTGCGGATGCCGGTGCCGAGATCGACATGGCCGTTATAGGCGGTGACCGAGCCGTCCGAGGTGATCTTGATGAAGGTCTCGAATTTGACGGTTTCGACCGGCGAAGCCAGACGAACGACGGTCAGCGTCCCCTGCATCCGCTCGCTATTTTCAGGAGAGCCTGGCGCCGTCATCAGGTCCGCGCCTCGACGACATGACCGGCGGCGCGCATTGCTGCGCGCATGATTTCGATATGTGCGCCGCAGCGGCAGAGATGATGACGCAGTGCTTCCATTACCTCGGCTTCGGACGGGCGGGGGCTGCGATTCAGCAGCGCCTTGGTGGTGATGATCATGCCGTTCAGGCAGTAGCCGCATTGTGCGGCCTGTTCGCTGATGAAGGCCTGCTGCACCGGATCTGGATGCTCGCGCGAGCCGAGGCCTTCGAGTGTCACGATGTCGCGGCCTGTGCAGCCTTCAATGGGGATCACGCAGGAACGCGCCGCGACGCCGTCGATCAGTACGGCGCAGGCGCCGCATTCGCCGAGGCCGCAACCATATTTCGGTCCGTTCAGCGCGAGGTCGTTGCGGAGCACGTACAGCAATGCGGTGTCGGGCGCTGCATCGACATCCCACGCTTTGCCGTTGACGGTCAGGCGCATCGTGCTCTGCGTCATGCTCCTTCAAGTCCTTCGTTGCGCTGCAAACGTTGCGCCGGATGCCGGGGAAAGATACCGTTTGTGTACAAACGTGCAAGCCGCGCGTTCCCGCGCCGCGGTACGCTGCTCGCTTTATGAACAAGGAGCGCAGGCAAATGAGTTTTTATGCGGCAATCGCATATTTGGCTTTCCATGCCGCTTGACAGGATTTCCGTCCCCGCGCAACATCGTTCGTATACGAACAAATGGTCGGACCCGCGAAGGCGCGGGCAGGACCGGCGCCTTCTGAACCGCAGGCTTGTTCATGACTGACGTGACGACCGCCGCCGGCGACAAGATCCGCTGCGATGCCTGTCCGGTGATGTGCTACATCAAGCCGGGCGCGGTTGGCGCGTGCGATCGCTACGCCAACCACGACGGCGAACTGGTGCGCGTCGATCCGCATATCGTGCTGGAGCAGACGGTGTCGCATGGCGGACGGCTGGTGCCGTTCCAGGCCGGCGGCGACTGGGACGGCAAGATCGTTCACGAGCCGAATGTGTTCGTCACCGCGATCGGTGCCGGAACGACCTATCCGGATTACAAGCCGGCGCCCTTCATCGTGTCCGCGGAGATCGACGGCGTCGATATGGTCACGGTCGTGACCGAAGGCATTTTCAGCTATTGCGGTCTCAAGGTGAAGATCGACACCGACCGCTATCTCGGGCCGGAGATGGCGACGGTGCGTGCCCAGGGCGAGGCAATCGGCCACGTCACGACCAGTGAATACGGCTCGCAGATGCTGTCGCTCGGCGGCGTGCATCATCTGACTGGTGGTTCGAAGAAGGAAGGCCGCGTCACCTGCGACGCGCTGATGGACCTCTCCAACTGCAAGCCGGTGGAACTGACGGTTGACGGCGGCGCCACCGTGGTGGTGCAGGCCGGTTATCCGCCTGTTGTCAACGGCGTGCCGGAAGAGCGGATGCGCGTCGGCTGCGGCTCGGCCACGATCGGCATGTTCGCCAAGCAATGGCACGGCAAGGTCGACGAAGTCGTGGTCGTGGACGACCACATCACCGGCGTACTCAGCGAGCATCAGGCCGGCAAGCTGCTCGATATCCCCGATACCGGAATCAAGATGAAGGGGCGGCGCTCGACGCCGGGCCGCTATTTCCAGGTGGCTGAGCCCGGCACCGGCTGGGGCGGAACCAAAATTTCCGATCCGCTGTCGGTGCTGGGGCCATTCGACCCGAAGGAGGCGCGGCCGGGCCTCACCATGCTGATGGTCTCGACCACGGGCGAGCATGCCGCCTATTACGAACTCGACGAGGCGCTGCGGCCGGTCGAAAAGGCGATGCCGCCCGACCTCAAACTCTCGGTCGAACGAATCCAGGAAAATTGCGAACCGGCGCTGTGCACGGTGCTGTTCATGGGCGGGGCGGGCGGTTCGTTGCGCGCCGGGGTTACCGACAATCCGGTGCGGTTGACACGCTCGGTCAAGGACGCGCTGACGCGGGTCACCAGCGGCGGCGCGCCTGTCTATGTCTGGCCCGGCGGCGGCATCACCTTCATGGTCGATGTCACGCAGATGCCGGCGGGGGCATTTGGTTATGTGCCGACACCGGCGCTGGTGGCGCCGATCGAGTTCACGCTGAAACTGTCGGATTATGCGGCGCTCGGCGGCCATATGGATCATGTTCGTCCGCTGGCGTCGCTGCGGGACAACACCGAAACCCGCCCGATGCCGTACATCCCCGGACGGCGCGCATGAAACGGCTCCCGCAAATCGCGCTTCTGCCCGACGGCAAACGGCTGCATTTGCAGGACGGGCCGATTGATCTGATCATCGAAGCCAGGGGCAGCGATGCGGAGGTGCGTGCCGCCTATGACGCCGCCGCGCGGCGCTTCACCGGCCTGCTCGATGAACTCTGCGTGGAATTGGCGGAACTGCGCCAGCCGGCTGATCCGGCGCGTAGCGTGCTGAACGGCGTGGTCGCGCGCCGCATGCATGCTGCTGTCGCGCCGTTTGCCGTCGATCATTTCATCACGCCGATGGCGGCGGTGGCCGGCAGCGTCGCAGAGGAAGTTCTCGACGCCATGATGAGTGCGGTGCGGCTCGATCGTGCCTATGTCAACAACGGCGGCGACATCGCGCTGCATCTGGCTGACGGCGAGCGGTTCACCGTCGGCCTGATGGACCGGCCCGACCGGCACGGACTGCTGCGCACGATGACCATCGACGTCGACGATCCGTCCCGCGGCATTGCGAGCAGCGGCCGCCATGGCCGCAGTTTCTCGCTCGGCATTGCCGATGCCGTCACCGTGCTGGCGCGGACGGCATCGCAGGCCGATGCCGCCGCCACCATCATCGCCAATGCCGTCGATCTGCCCGGGCATCCCGCGGTTGTCCGGTGCCCGGCGAACGAGTTGCAGCCGGACAGCGATCTTGGCTCGCGCCTCGTCACCCGCGACGTCGGCGCGCTCGGCGAGGACGAGGTCGAGGCCGCGCTGAGGGCCGGGACGATCCGTGCCCGGCAATTGTTCGCGGCGGGATTGATCGAAGGCGCGGCCTTGCGTCTACTGGGCGAGACGGTTGTGGTGGGTACGGCTGACATCGGGACACGCGCGTTGCCGTCGCCTTGCGAACGCGCAATAGAAGGTGCGATGCATGTCTGATCGGGAGCGGGGCGAATAACATGAACGCGATCATTCGCAAAATCGTCACGGTGGTCGAAGAGACCTATCTGGAGATGGGGCAAAAGGTCGCGCCGCCGACGCGGCGTGCTGCGGCGATTGCCGTGATCGAAAACCCGTTTGCCGGCCGTTATGTCGAGGACCTCTCGCTCCTGATCGCGATCGGCGAGGAACTCGGCGAGTTGTTGTCGAAAAAGGCGGTGGCAGCGCTCGGGATCGACGGCGCCAGGGCGCACAGCTACGGCAAGGCCGCCGCCGTCGGCGAGAACGGCGAACTCGAACATGCGGCAGCGATCTTGCATCCCAAGATGGGCGCGCCGGTGCGCAAGGTGCTGGGCAAGGGGGCGGCGCTGATCCCGTCGTCGAAGAAGCGCAGCGGTCCCGGCACGACGCTGGATATTCCGCTCGGCCACAAGGACGCGGCGTTCGTGCGCAGCCACTTTGACGGCATGGAAGTGCAGATAAACGATGCGCCGCGCGCCAACGAGATCATGGTCGCGGTCGCGGTTACCGACAGCGGCAGGCCATTGCCGCGGGTCGGCGGATTGACGGTTGCTGAAGTCAAGGGCGAAGACGGTTTAAGATAGTTTCTCAGACATGGTTTCTCAGGCAGTGGAGGGTTGAGGATGCAACGGAGACATTTGCTCGGAGCGGGATTGGCGGTCGCGGTCGCAGGTTTTGCGAACGGCGCCATGGCGCAGGCCGAAATCAAGATCGGCGAGATCAACAGCTATTCGCTGTTGCCCGCCTTCACCGAGCCCTACCGCAAGGGTTGGCAGCTCGCGGTCGAGGAAATCAACGCCGCCGGCGGCATCGGCGGCAAGAAGCTGGTCGTCATCTCCAAGGATGACGGCGGCAAGCCGGCCGACGCGCAGACCGCGGCCAACGAGCTGGTCTCGAGCGAGAACGTGGCGATGCTGACCGGCACCTTCCTGTCCAACATCGGCCTAGCCGTCAGTGACTTCGCCAACCAGAAGAAAGTTTTCTTCCTGGCGGCGGAACCGCTGACCGACGCCGTGACCTGGTCCAAGGGCAACCGCTACACCTTCCGCCTGCGCCCCTCGAACTACATGCAGGCGGCGATGCTGGTGGAAGAAGCCGCAAAACTGCCGGCCAAGCGCTGGGCGACGATCGCGCCGAACTACGAATACGGCCAGTCCGCGGTTGCGGTGTTCAAGAAGCTGATGTCGGAAAAGCGTCCTGATATCGTCTGGGTCGACGAACAGTGGCCGCCGCAGGGCAAGATCGATGCGGGCCCGGTGGTGCAGGCCGTTGCCGCCGCCAACCCGGAAGCGATCCTCAACGTCACCTTCGGCGCGGATCTCGTGAAGCTGGTGCGCGAAGGCAATACCCGCGGTCTCTTCAAGGACCGCAAGGTGGTTTCGTTCCTGACCGGCGAGCCGGAATATCTCGATCCGCTGAAGGAAGAGACGCCGGAGGGCTGGATCGTGACTGGATACCCCTGGTACGACATCAAGACGCCTGACCATGACAAGTTCCTGAAAGCCTATCAGGCCAAGTACAGCGACTATCCGCGCCTCGGCTCGATCGTCGGCTACCAGACCATCAAGGCGGCCGCCGCGATCCTCGCGAAAGCCAACTCGACGGATCCGGAGAAGCTGATCGCAGCCGCCGAAGGGCTGTCGATGCCGTCGCCATTCGGCGAGATCACCTTCCGCAAGATCGACCACCAGTCGACCCTTGGCGCCTATGTCGGCAAGACCGCGCAGAAGGACGGCAAGGGCGTGATGGTGGACTCAGTCTATCGCAAGGGCGGCGACTATCTCCCGAGCGACGCCGAAGTCGGAAAGCTTCGCCCGCAGAATTGAGTTGAACAACGGCGGGCACCTCAGGTGCCCGCCGTTTTGCGTGGAACAGCGGACCATCAATGGCCTTTTACGTCGTTCAGTTCCTGACCGGTCTTGCCAGCGCGGCGTCGCTGTTTCTGGTCGCGTCGGGCCTGTCGATCATTTTTGGCGTGACGCGGATCGTGAACTTCGCCCATGGCGCGTTCTATATGCTCGGCGCCTATGTCGCGTTCACGCTGACCGAGCGCTTTTCCGGTGCGCTTGGCTTCTGGGGTGGTGTCGTCGCCGCGGCGTTGATCGTCGCTGCGGTCGGCGTGCTCGTCGAAATGGTGCTGCTGCGGCGGATCTATCATGCGCCTGAGCTGTTTCAGCTGCTCGCGACCTTCGGCCTGACCCTGATGGTTGAGGATCTCGTCGTGATGATCTGGGGCCCGGAAGATCTGCTCGGCCGCCGCGCGCCGGGCTTCAAGGGCGCGATTGATTTCTTCGGCCAGAACATCCCGAGTTACGATCTGTTTCTGATCGCGATCAGTCCGATCGTGCTCGGCGTGCTCTGGCTGTTGTTCCAGCGCACCCGCTGGGGCGTGCTGGTGCGGGCGGCGACGCAGGACCGCGACATGGTGGCCGCGCTCGGCGTCAATCAGAAATGGCTGTTCACCAGCGTCTTCGCGCTCGGGGTCTTTCTGGCCGCGCTCGGTGGCGCGCTGCAGATTCCGCGTGACGCCGTGCACCATGCGCTGGACCTGCGGATCATCGTCGACGTCTTCGTCGTGGTCGTGATCGGCGGGCTCGGCAGTATCATCGGTGCTTTCGTGGCGGCGGTACTGGTGTCCGAACTCAATGCTTTCGGCATTCTCATTTTCCCGAAGATTTCCATCATCCTGGTGTTTCTGGTGATGGCGGTAGTGCTGATCGTGCGGCCATGGGGCCTGTTCGGCAAACCGGAGGCCGCCGCGCGGCGTACGCCCGGCCTGACCGTCAATCCGTGGCGTCCGCTTACTTCAGGCGAGCGGCTGGCTTCGCTTGGCGCACTCATCGTCGCGGCGGCGTTGCCGTTCGTTGCCGGCAACTACGCACTGACGGTCGGCTCGGAGATTGCGATTTTCGTGATCTTTGCCGCCAGTCTGCATTTTCTGATGTCGGTCGGCGGGCTGGCTTCATTCGGCCACGCCGCCTATTTCGGGCTCGGCGCCTATGGCGTCGCATTCCTCGCCAAACTCGCGGGATTGCCGATGATCGTCTCGCTGCTATCAGGCCCGCTGCTCGGCCTGCTCGGTGCCGCCGTGTTCGGCTTCTTTGCCGTGCAATTGTCCGGCGTCTATTTTGCGATGCTGACTTTGGCGTTTGCGCAGATCGTATGGTCGATCGCATTCCAGTGGGTCGCGGTGACCGGCGGCGACAACGGCATTTTGGGGGTCTGGCCGGAGAAATGGGCGGCGGGACCCGCCAGCTTCTACTGGCTGTCGCTCGGTGTCGCCGCGCTTGCCGTGGCCGTGCTGCGGGTGATCGTGTTCTCGCCGTTCGGTTTTGCATTGCGGGCCACGCGGGATTCACCGCTGCGCAGTGAAGCCATCGGCATCAACGGCAAGCGCGTGCAGTGGACCGCGTTCGTGATCGCGGGCACGGTCGCCGGTGTGGCTGGCGCGCTGTTCGCCTATCTCAAGGGCAGCGTCTTTCCGGACAGCCTCGGCATTTCGCTTTCGGTCGATGCGCTGGTCATGGTGCTGCTCGGCGGCGTCGAGACGGTTTCCGGCGCCGTCGTCGGCGCCATCGTCTACAAGGCGCTCAACATCTGGCTGGTCAGCCAGACCGATCTGTCCAAGCTGGTGCTCGGCGGTTTCATCGTGCTGATCGTGGTCGTTTTCCCCAAGGGCATCGTCGGCATGCTGGAGACGATCAGGAATCGCCGGCGATCTCCCGCATCGAAGCCGGTCGTTCTCACTTCACGGATCGAGAGCGCCGAATGAGCATGGTCCCCACATTGCTGTCGGTGCAGGGTTTGAGCAAATCCTATGGCGGCGTCCATGCCGTGCGTAACGTGTCGTTCGAGCTGCGCGCCGGCGAAATTCTGGCGCTGATCGGGCCCAACGGTGCGGGCAAAAGCACCTGCTTCGATATGCTGAATGGCCAGAACACGCCGGACAGCGGCCGGATCAACCTGCTCGGCGAGGATACCGCTGGTCGGAAACCGCGCGCGATCTGGCGGCTTGGCGTCGGGCGCACGTTCCAGATCACCGCGACATTCGCCACCATGACCGTGCGCGAGAACGTGCAGGTCGCGCTGGTGTCGTATGGCCGGCAACTGTTCAATCTCTGGAGCTCGACAGCAAGCTTCGCGCGCGATGAAGCCGGGCGTCTGCTCGATCTCGTCGGCATGGGCGCCTATGCCGAACGCCCCTGCGGCGAGCTTGCCTATGGCGATCTGAAGCGGCTGGAACTGGCAATCGCGCTCGCCAACGAACCAAAGCTGCTGCTGATGGACGAGCCGACCGCCGGCATGGCGCCGCGTGAGCGGATCGAATTGATGCGGCTGACGGCGCGGATCGCACGCGAAAAATCGATCGGCGTGCTCTTCACCGAACACGACATGGACGTGTTGTTCGAGCATGCCGACCGCATTCTCGTGCTCAACCGCGGCAGCCTGATCGCCGAGGGCTCGCCGGAAGAAGTTCGCGGCAATCCGCAGGTCCGCGCGATCTATCTTGGCGAGGGGCTGGTCTACGACGCGCGCCACCGCGAGGGAGCGGGCGCATGAAGCTGTCAGTCAAGGACCTCAACAGTTTTTACGGCCCGGCGCATATCCTGTTCGATATCGCGCTCGAGGTCGGCGAGGGCGAGGTGGTGGCATTGCTCGGCCGCAACGGCGCCGGCAAGTCGACCACCTTCCGCTCCATCGTCGGCCTGGTCCAGAACCGGTCCGGGCGCATCATGTTCGAAGGCAGGGACGTCTCAGCCGAGCCGACGCATGCGATCGTGCGCGGCGGGCTCGGTTATGTGCCGGAAGAGCGACGCATCTTCACGGATCTCACGGTCGAGGAAAATCTCGAAGTCGGCAAGCAGCCGAAGCGGCCGAACGCGCCGTACTGGACCCGCGAAAAGCTGTTCACGCTGTTTCCGAATCTCGGCGAAATGCGCAACCGCCCGGGCGGGCGCATGAGCGGCGGCGAGCAGCAGATGCTGACGATCGCGCGGACGCTGATGGGGAACCCTTCGCTGGTGCTGCTCGACGAACCTTCGGAAGGCCTGTCGCCCAAGATCGTCGAACAGATGGTCGACGCCATTCTGGCGATGAAGAAAGAGGGTGTCAGCATCGTGGTGTCGGAGCAGAATCTGCATTTTGCGCGGCTGATCTCGGATCGTGCCTACATCATCGAGCGCGGCAAGATCTGTTTCGGCGGCACGATGGCTGAACTCGACGCGCGGCCGGATATCCGTGACGCACATCTGTCGTTGTGATCGGCGACGACAAGGAAGAGGCGGGGAGAGAAAATGGGCAGGAGTGTTTCGGCGAAACGGAGCGTCAAGCCTTCGCGGCCGTCCTATATCCTTGACGAGCAGATCGGCTTCATCCTGCGCCAGGTCTGGCAGCGCCACGCCACGATTTTCGCCCGCGAGATCGGCATCAACCTGACCTCGGCGCAGTGGGCGGCGCTGGCGAAATTGACTGAAACCGGGCCGTGCTCGCAGAACCTGCTCGGGCGGCTGACCGCGATGGACGTCGCCACCATCAAGGGCGTGATCGACCGCCTCACCGCGCGTGGCCTGACCGAGACCGGTCCCGATCCGGACGATGGTCGCCGCCTTCTCGTGACCCTCACCCGCGCCGGCCAGCAACTGGCAGAGAAAGCCGCGCCGAACGCGCTGGCGATTACCAAGGAAACGCTGGCGCCGCTCGATGCCAGGGAGCGCGAGACGTTGATGGTGCTGTTGAACAAATTGCGCTGAGCGGCGACCAACTCAGGCGTGTTGATTTCTCCAGGAATTTTCCAATGAGAGTGCTGTCGTTATTGGCGGCGGGATGGGTCGTGATCGCCGGCTGCGGGGGCGCGTCGGCGGCACAGCTTTACGAAGGCTTCTGGGCGTCGGCGAAGAAAGATTGCACCGACCAGGACAGCGCCAACCGCATGAGCATCGAGGGTGGCAATCGCTTCTATTACTGGGAGACGCGCTGCCGTGCGGGCGAGATCCGGCCCGACGGCGACCGCGCCTGGAAGATGCGTTTGGCCTGCGAAGGCGAGGGCGAGAAATTCAAATCCACTCCGCGGGTCTCGGTCGCTGCCGGCGGCAAGCTCGTGGTCGATAATGGCCCCGTCGGCCAGGCCAAGCGCCAGATCTACGTGCGTTGCGAGATCCCGAAGAAGCGCTGATCTCAATCCCGTCCCGGCCATTTGGCGCGATAGCGGATTTCGCTGCCGTCACCTTGCGGCAACCACGGCCCAAGCTCCGATGTGTGCGGCGCCTTGGCAGTCAGGCCGATGCGGTAGAGCCGGTCGGGCTGGTCCTTGATCCTGACCAACAACATCCGGCTGGCGGTGCGAAAGGCGAGTTCTACGTCGCCCGCAACTACTGGCTTGTCACCATCGCGGCGGAACTGGCCGGGTCTTGAATCGCCCGGCATGGTGTTGACGTCCGTCTGTAGTTCGAATGCGACGTCACCGGCGGAAGCCGGCAGGGCCGTGTTCGCGGGCAGGCGTATTTCGAACTCAAGCTGCGGGTTGGCCGCATTCGGGTTGAGCCAGGGCGTCGCGGTATTGACCGCGTAGACGTAGTAGGCGGTGCCGGCCGCGGCGCAGAGCACCACAAGGGCGGCAAAGGCCTTGAAGCTGTTGCGGGCAAGGCTGCCGGCGTGCTCGCTTTGAGGCACCAGCATCGCGAGTTTTGTGCCGAGCACGAGGCCTGCGATCGCGCCGATCGGCCCAATCGCGAACAGCGCCAGCAGGCCGGATGCGATCGGATCGGCCCGGTTTCCAAAGCCGACGAATTCGAGCAGCAGAATGGCCGCGACAAAGCCGACGATCGCGCCGACGACCCCGCCGAAAATCTGTAGTTTGTTCTTCACACGTCCCTCGATGGCTCGATCAAACGGAGTGCCACCAGGGCAGCCCGCATTGGTCGGGTCTGACAGGGAGTTCGTTCACCGCTTCGGGACGCTAATTTGTACCAGACGGTGTTAATGCCCCAAGACAATCTCCGGCACCTTGCCCGCGGGCGGGGTGTTGCGGCTGCGCTGGGTGCGGATGATGCCGTCGATGATGGTCATACCGACGCCGGGGAGGTCGCCGAGCTGGATGCTTTCGAGGATGTTCTTGCCGGGCGAATGCTGGGCCTGGTCCATGATGACGAAGTCCGCGGAGCGGCCGACCTCGATGAGGCCGCAGTCGAGCGCGCGCATCCGGGCGGTGTTGCCGGTGGCGAAGCAGAATGCGAGTTCCGCCGGGACGTCGCCGAGCGAGGACAGCATCGACACCATGCGCAAGATTCCGAGCGGCTGCACGCCCGAGCCTGCGGGTGAGTCGGTGCCGAGGATGACGCGGTTGAGGTCGCCCATCTCGCGGGCGGTGCGCAACGTGAACAAGGCGGAGCGCTCGTTGCCGTTGTGAACCAGCTCCAGACCTCGTTTGCAGCCTTCACAGATGCAGCGGATCTCGGCGTCGGGCAGGGCGGTATGACCGCCATTGATGTGACCGATGACATCCGTGTCGGCTTCCAGCACCACGTCCGCGCCGATCAGGCCGGAGCCGGGGATCGAGGGACCGCCGGTGTGGATCGTGCTCTGGATACCGTATTTGCGGGCCCAGCCCACCATCTTGCGCGCGGTCGGGCCGTCCTTGACGCCGCCGAGGCCGACTTCGCCGAGCAGCTTGACGCCGGCCGCGGCCAATTCCTTGAAATCTTCCTCGACCATCTCGCATTCGATCACGGGCGCGCCGGCATGCACCTTCACGCCGCCGGGGCGAAGCGTCCAGAACGAGCGCTGCGCGAAGATCGCCATTGCCTTCAGCCCGACGACGTCGCGGGGCCGGCCGGGCATGTGAACCTCGCCGGCCGAGATCATGGTGGTGACGCCGCCGTGCAGAAAGCTGTCGATCCAGCCGATCTGGTTCTGCCGCGGCGTCCAGTCGCCGGCGACGGGATGGACGTGGCTGTCGATCAGGCCGGGGGTCACCGTCGTGCCGTGGGCATCGACCACGGTCGTGGCGCCCTCGATGTCGACGTCCTTCAGGCGCCCGATCGCGGTGATCTTGCCGTTTTCGGCCACGATCGTATCGGCGTCGAGGATCGGCTTCTCCAGCGCCCCTGACAGCAGCAGCCCAATGTTGCGGATCACCAGCTTGCTCGGGCCGGTTGCCTGGGGTGCATCATGGGCCATGGTTTTATCCTTTGTGTTCAATGCCTTCGGAGCGCTGGACGCCATCTTGCCCGCGCCTTGACGCCGGGATCAAGCTGGATTATTCGTTCGTATACGAACGATCGTATACAAATGATTTGAGCGTCGCAATTGGCGTTCGAGAGGCGGGAATGAGCAACTTCAACCAGGAAAGCGTTTTGAGCGTCCATCACTGGACCGACACGCTGTTCTCCTTCACCACCACGCGCGATCCCTCGTTCCGGTTTCGGAACGGCGAATTCACCATGATCGGGCTCAAGGTCGGCGAGAAGCCGCTGCTGCGCGCGTACAGCGTCGCCAGCGCCAACTATGAAGACCGGCTCGAATTCTTCTCGATCAAGGTGCAGGACGGACCGCTGACCTCGCGGCTCCAGCATCTGAAAGAGGGCGACGAGATCATCGTCAGCCGCAAGGCCACGGGCACGCTGGTCATCGACAACCTCGAAGACGGCCGCAACCTGTATCTGATCGGCACCGGAACCGGTTTGGCGCCGTTTCTCAGCGTGATCAAGGATCCCGAAACCTACGAGCGGTTCGAGAAGGTGGTGCTGCTGCACGGCTGCCGCCGCGTCGCCGAACTGGCTTATGGCGAGATGATCACCGAAAAACTGCCGAACGACGAGCTGATCGGCGACTACATCCGCAACCAGCTGATCTATTACCCGACCGTGACCCGCGACCCCTTCCGCAACCGCGGCCGCATCACCGACCTGATCAATTCAGGCAAGCTTTTCGGCGATATCGGGTTGGCCTCGCTCGACCCCGCCCATGACCGCGTCATGATCTGCGGCAGCCCGGCGCTGGTGACGGACACGCGGACCCTGCTGAACGGCAAGGGTTTTGTCGAAGGCAACCACGGCGAGCCGGCCCAGTTCGTGGTCGAAAAGGCGTTCGCGGAACGCTGAAGCACGCTGCACCGTGTGAGGGACACCCCGACTGCAGCCCTCGAGCTGCATCCAGTTTCTACTTTGCATGGGGTTGTTTTCGCGATTTTGAGTTTGGCCCCTCCTAGGGCCGCACCGCCGGTGCTTCCATTGGCATGCCGCGGGCCCGCGACATCAAATAAAGCTCCAGTTCGACCAGTTCAGGCGCACCGTAGTCGTAAGCCTGCGTCCGGACGCCTGACATGCAGGCGCGCAAGCGACGCTGCAGCGATCCCAGCGACTGCCACTCCAGCCGGTACTGCGGGTACCCGGTCGGGTGCGCTTGCGTGATCGCCGAGCCCGCCAGCCGCTTGTCCCAGTTATCGTCGTGGCAATTGGCGCAGCCGAGATTGAGCTGGCCCTGCCGATGCATGAAAAGCTCGCGTCCTTTAGCGATGAACGGTTCGAGCTGCGGGTCGTTGCCGGTCTCGATCGCCGCGCCCTGCGACTGCCGGGCGACGACGGCAGTCAGCGCCAGCAGGTCGCGGCTCTCATAGGCCAGCGATGACGCCTGCTGATGGTTGGTCCGGCACAGGTTGATGCGCTGTTCTAGGTCGACGGGGCGGCCCAGCGCCTTGTCGAAAGCGGGGTAGTGCGCCGCGACGCCCTTCATGGTGGTGCTGATGTCGGCATGGCAATCGGCGCAGGCCTTGCCGGTGGAACCGACTTTGCGCTTCCACAGCGCCTCGCCGTCGAGCACCCAGAGCAGGCCGGGATTGGCTGTCTCGTCGTCCTGGATCGCCCTGGTTTCCGGCGTCATGAAGCTGTAGCCGGAGCGGCGCTCGGCGGGTGGAATCTCCGTGGCGCCGACGGCACCAGCCACCAGCAGCGTGGCGAGTATGGCGCCGGCCAGCCTCATTCGACCGTGATCGAAGCGGAGGCGGTTTCGGAAAAGCCGTTGTCGCCGATCCATTCGAACTCGAATTTGCCGCTCGCGGTCGCCGTGGTGAAGAAGGCGATGAACGGATTGGCGGCAATCGCGGGAAACAGATCGGCGCGGAAAATCTCCGCGCCGTTATAGCGGCACGTGAAGCTGGTGATGATATCGCGAGGAACGATTTCGCCTGACGCCATATGGCGATAGCCGGTCTCCATGATGTGCGACATCAGCGTCTTGATCTCGATGATATCGCCGCGCTTCGCCTTCGCTGGAACATTAATCAGGGCGGAAGGCATCAGATCACCTCCTCGGTACAGGCCGCCAGGGTCACGATGATGTCGATGCTGGCCGACCAGAACGAACCGTCCGAGAGCTTTGCGATCGCAACAATTTTCTGGCTGTCGGCGAGGCGAATCCGGGTTGACACTTGGGCCCGGCCGGCCAGCGGACCGAGATAGAAATTGCCGACATTGGGTTGCGGGTTCTTCTCGTTGAAAACGTGAATGCTCCTGACGTGGTTTTCCGCCGACATTGGGTTGTCGACGCTGACCGTCATCGGCACGGTGTTGCCGTTCTCGACCAGCGGCGGCACGTCGAGCTTGACCTTGCCGGTTTTCACCACGGCGCCCTGGGTGACGTTGTTGATGGCGGAGGTCAGCATCGCGGACGTCGCCTCGGCCGGCCGCACGGTGACGAGCGGCACCGCGCCGGCCACGGCGGCGGCGCCGGCAAGGCCGAGGAACTGGCGGCGGTTCGAATGAGGCAGTCGGTACATCCGTCAGTTCCTATTCACGCAGGCTTGCAAGATACGCCACGATATCCTCGATCTGTTCGGCCGACAGGATCGGCTTGCCGCGCCAGGCTGGTCCGACCCGCTGAAGACCGTCGATGCGATAATAGGACGGCATGATGGTCGCGGCATTCAGGCTTGAGGCATCGACCAGCCGCAGCCGAAGTTGAGCCTCCGACCAGCGGCTGCCGGAACCGGCAAGGTTCGGGGCCAGGTCGCCTAGGAACCTCTGTTCCGGAAATGGGCCGCTGTGGCAGAGGATGCAAGTGCTGGTGCGTTCGACGACCAGCGCTCGGCCGCGCGCCACGTCGCCTCCTGTGTTCGTAAGCGGTTCCGGAATGGCGTCGCCGACGACGGCGTAGGGCTGCAACGCTTGTGCGTTGGCCGGGAGTGACGTTTCAAGCAACGCCGCCATAAGCCACGCTATGATCTGGATTACCCTAGCCAAAAGTATCCACCGTGATCGTCTTGAACCAGTTTTCGGCACGCTCCGCCTCGCGCTGGCGCTCCTCGCGCGGCGCATTGACCGGGCTTGTTGCGCCTTCGACCTCGGCGAACTGCCCGTCCTTGGGCTGATAGATGCCGGACAGCGAGAAGGCGTAACCGGGGGCGACGGTATTGTAGCAGGCGCCGGTCAGCCGCGGCGGTTCGGGCGGCTTGCCCGATATCAGGTTCACGACCGCGGCGGCGCAGGCCTTGCCTTGCGCCTGGGCGGCGGAAGCCGACTTCGGCAGTTGCCCCGCGATGCAGGCGTCGCCGATGACATGGATATTGGGCACGAGCTTTGAGGCAAAGCTCACGGGATCGATCGGACACCAGCCGGTGTTGTCGGCCGCACCGGCGATCTCGGCGATGCGTCCGGCCTTCTGCGGCGGGATCACGCTGGCGACATCGGCGGTGTAGTTGCCGAAATCGGTGATGATGGTGTTGGTGGCGGCATCGACCGAGGTCACCCGGCCGCCCTGCGACAGCGCGATCCGTTCGATCATGCCGGGGTACAGTTCCTTCCAGGCCGCCTCGAACAGTTTCTGCTGCGAAAAGCCGTCCTTGGCGTCGAGGATCAGGATTTTCGAGCGCGGCTTTTTGTTCTTCAGGTAATGCGCGATCAGGCTGGCGCGCTCGTAAGGCGCGGGCGGACAGCGCAACGGGGCCGCCGGCACCGCCAGCACCACCGTGTCGCCGTCGGCCATGGCCTCGAGCTGTCGGCGCAGAAGCATCGTCTGTTCGCCGGCCTTCCAGGCGTGCGGCATTTTGGCGGCGGCGGCCTCGTCATAGCCGGGCAGGGCGTCGAAGCGCAGGTCGATGCCGGGCGCCAGCACCAGGCGGTCGTAGGGAAGCGAATTGCCGTCGGCGAGGGTGACGGTGCGCGCTTGCGGATCGATCTTCGTTGCGGCTTGCGCAATCACCGTCACGCCGCCGGCGGCAATCCTGTCATAGGTGAATTGCTGCGCCGGCAATTCCCGCAAACCCGCGATCACCTCGTTGCTGAAGGGACAGGCGGTAAACACTTGATTTGGTTCGACCAACGTCACCTGTAGTTTTGGTTCGAGCTGCCGCAGCGTCCGCGCGCAACTGGCGCCGCCAAAGCCGCCGCCGATCACGACGACGCGGGTAGTACCTTGCGCCAACGAAGGACACGGCAAGGCCGCGGCGGCGGCGGACGCACCAATGCCGCGAGCGACATCTCGGCGCGACAGCCGGCGCGTGACGTCCATGAGCTAAAATCCGAAAAGGGGGCGACGGCCGGATCAGGCCGCCGCTCGTTTGTCAGGCGAAGGTGATGTTCTGGTCCCGTAGCGGCACCGAACGGATGCGTTTGCCGGTCGCCGCAAAGTAGGCGTTGAGCACCGCCGGACCCGCCACGCAGATGGTGGGTTCACCGACACCGCCCCAGAAGCCGCCGCTCGGCATCACGATCGATTCCACCTTCGGCATTTCCGCGATCCGCATCGAGTTGTAATTGTCGAAGTTGGATTGCTCGATACGCCCGTCCTTGACCGTACAGCCGCCGTAGAACAGGCCGGACAGGCCGTAGACAAAGGAGCCCGCGATCTGCCGTTCGATCTGCGCCGGATTGACGGCATAACCGGGATCGGTGGCGGCGACGATGCGATGCACCTTGATCTTGTTGCCTTCGGTCACGGAAATCTCAGCGGCCCCCGCGACATAGCTGCCATAGCCCATATGTTGGGCGATGCCGCGATAGACGCCTTGCGGCGCGGGAGTGCCCCAGCCGATTTTCTCGGCCACGGCATTGAGCACCGCCAGATGCTTCGGGTGTTTCGACATCAGCTTGCGGCGGAACGCGAGCGGATCCTGGCCAACCGATTGCGCCAGTTCATCCATGAAGCATTCGAGGTAGATCGCGTTGTGATTGACGTTGACGCCGCGCCAGAACCCCGGCGGGACGTGGGGGTTGCGCATCGAATGCTCGACCAGCAGGTTCGGCACGGTATAGCCGATCGCGGCCTCGCCCGACGCGTTGAAGCCCTGGAACGCCGCCGGATCCTTGCCGTTGTCCAGCGCGGCAGGACGCACCGAGAACAGGATCGACTGACCGGACAACCGGACATGCAGCGCCGTCAGATTGTTGTCGGCATCGAAGGCACCGGTCAGCTTGCATTGTGTGACCGGATGATATTTGCCGTGCTGCATGTCCTCTTCGCGCGACCACAGCAGCTTGACCGGCGTGCCCGGTATCTCCTTGGCGATCAACACGGCCTGACGTACGTAGTCGGTCATGCCGCGCCGGCCGAAGCCGCCGCCTAACATCATCTTGTGAACGTCGCATTTGTCGGCCGGCAGGCCGGAGGCCTCGAGCGTCGCGGCGAATGCCGCTTCGCCGTTCTGGGTGCCGCACCAGACCTCGCACTTGTCGGGCGTGTAGAGCACCGTGGCGTTGAGCGGCTCCATCGCAGCGTGGTTCTGGTAGGGATAGTTGTAGACCGCTTCGACCTTCTTGGCCGCACCGGCAATCGCCGCCTTGGCGTCGCCGTTGGTGTTGCCGACATAGGCCGGCTGGGCATTGTCGAGGCCTTCGGCGAGCCATTTGGCGATCGACTCGCTGGAGACTTTGGCGTTGTCGCCTTCGTCCCAGACAATCGGCAGCGCTTCGAGTGCGGTCTTGGCGTGCCACCAGGTATCGGCGACGACGGCAACCGCAGTGTCGCCGACCCTCACCACCTTCTTGACGCCCTTCATGCCCATGACCTTGGCTTCGTCGTAGCTTTTCAGCTTGCCGCCGAAAACCGGACAATCCTTGATCGCGGCGTTGAGCATGCCCGGCAGTTTGACGTCGATGCCGTACATCATCTTGCCGGTGGTTTTGTCGACGGTATCGAGGCGTTTGACGCCCTTGCCGGCGATCTTCCAGTCCTTGGGATCCTTCAGCTTGATGTCGGCATCCGCGGGCGGCGTCAGTTTGGCCGCGGCTTCCACCACCTTGCCGTACGTCGTGGTCTTGCCCGACGTGTGGGTAATCACACTGTTGGACGCCGTGCATTCCGACGCGGGCACCTTCCATTCGTTCGCGGCCGCCTGCACCAGCATGATGCGCGCGGTGGCCCCGCCCTTGCGGACATATTCGTGGCTGGTGCGGATACCGCGGCTGCCGCCGGTCGAGAAATCGCCCCAGGCGCGCTTGCGTGCGACGCTTTGGCCGGGGGTTGGAAATTCGGTGGTGACCTTGGACCAATCGCATTCGAGTTCTTCGGCGACCAGTTGGGCAAGGCCGGTGAGCGTGCCCTGTCCCATCTCCGAGCGGGCGATGCGGATCACCACGGTGTCGTCGGGGCGGATCACCACCCAGGCGTTGACCTCGGGCGAGCCGTCGGCGGCGCGGACCACGGTCGGTCCGCCAAAGGGAATATCGAGGCCGAGCGTAAGCCCGGCGCCGGCAACGGAGGCGCCGATCACGAAGGCGCGGCGATTGAGCTTGGGCATGACGTGCTTGTTCATGACATCCTCCTCAAGCGTTCGCTGCGGCGTGAATGGCCTCGCGAACCTGCTGGAAGGTTCCGCAACGGCAGATATTGGTGATGGCCTCGTCGATATCCTGGTTGGTCGGCTTCGGCTTCTCCTTGAGCAGGGCCGCGACCGCCATGATCATGCCGCTCTGGCAATAGCCACATTGCGGAACGTCGTTGGCCACCCAGGCCTGCTGCACCTTGTGCAGTGCGCCATTGACGGCAAGTCCTTCGATGGTGGTGATCTGTTTGCCGGCGGCCTCGCTGACCGAAACGCCGCAGGAACGCATCGCGACCCCGTCGATATGGACGGTGCAGGATCCGCATTGTGCGATGCCGCAACCGTATTTGGTGCCGGTCAGCCCGACATTCTCTCGAATCGCCCAAAGCAATGGTGTGTCGTCTTCGACGTCCACCGTGATTGCTTTGCCGTTGATAGTGAGGTTTGCCATCGCGTTTCCCCTGTTGGCTCAATCCATCGAGAGAGCCTCAGGCACGATGTTGGACTGCAATCTGGAACAGTTCAAATCAAGAATACGCGCCTGCGAACAGGAAGAAAATTGATCGGCTGGGGTTACATGCCAGCTTCATTACATCGCGGTTATGTTGGCGGCGATGAAACCGTCAGACGAAGGAAACTCATCAGGCTTCCGACCACGGCAAAGCCGGCGCCGACCGCCAGTGCAATGGTCGCGCCATTGTGACCGCCGAGGGCAAAGCACAAAGCCGCGAGCGCGGCGCCGAGGGTTTGTCCGGTCAGGCGCGCGGTTGCGACAATGCTGCTTGCGCTGCCACTGCGATGTGGCGGCGCGCTCGACATCAATGCTCTCAAATTGGGCGTTTGAAAGAAGCCGAATCCGATTCCGCAGACCACCGTACGCCAGACGATGTCAGCGGTGCCGGGATTGGCGGGAAGCGTCGCCAGCAGCACCATGCCGATGCCGAGGAGTGCCAGACCGAGGCCGCCGAGAATTCCGACGGGGAAGCGGTCGGAAAGCCGGCCGCCGACCGGCGCCATCATCGCCACCACCAGCGGCCACGGCGTCATGAGAAAGCCGGTCTCGACTTGCGAGCGCATCAGCACATCCTCGAAATAGAACGGCAGTGCGACCATCGCGAGGCCCTGCACCGAGAACGAGCAGACCGAGGTCGCGGCCGACAAGGCGAACATCGGCCGCTGGAACAGGTCCATCGGCAGCATCGGCGCCGGGTGATCGGCGTTCCGGCGGGTCAGGAACCAGCCCAGCAGCACCGCGGCGATCAGTTCGGCGACGACAAGTGCGGGCGGCGCCCCGTGCGCGGCGCTGCCGATCCCGATGATGAAGAGGCCGAGGCAGCTCGCGGTCAGGGTAGCGCTCAGGAAATCGAAGGCATGCACCGCGCGTGGCGTTCGCGGCAGCGTCTTGACGCCGATCCAGATCGCGATCACGCCGAACGGGAGGTTGATCGCAAACAGCCACGGCCAGTTGCCGACCGCCAATACGGCCGACGCGATCGTCGGCCCGAGCGTCATCGCGGTTCCCACCACCAGCGCGTTGTGGCCGAAGCCGCGTCCCATCATCCGGGTCGGGTAGACGTAGCGAACCAGCGCCGCATTCACGCTCATGATGCCGCTGGCGCCGAGGCCTTGCAGCGCCCGCGCGGCGGTCAGGCTCGGCAGCGACCAGGCCAAGGCGCAGCCCAGCGAGGCCAGCGTGAACAGCACCAGGCCGCCAAGATAGATCCGCTCATGGCCGACGATCTCACCGAGCGCGCCGAGCGGCAACAGCGTCGCGACCAGCGCGATCTGATAGACGTTGACGACCCAGACCACGTCGGCGGCGCTGACATGGAGGTCGGCGGCAATCGCCGGCAAAGCGATATTGGCGATCGCGGTGTCCAGCGAGGCCAGCGCCAGCGTCGTAAAAATCGCCGCGACCGCCCAGCGCCGGAGTTCCGGGGGCAGGCCGTCCATGGCTGCGGCGGGCGGCTTTGCGGCCGTTGGGTCTGAAGACATCGCGATCGGGTTCTCTGCGCCGGGGCGGGAACCCCGATGCGGCGTGTACTACGGACACGGGGCACCCCACAGGCGCGCCACTGCATGATGCGTATGCGAAGGGACCGCCCGGCGCCCGAAAAGCCTCGGATCGCGTGCAGTTGGTGCCGATTTCGCAACTTCCGCGCTGTTTCGTCCCGCCGACTTTCGGATACCTTTCCGCCCGCGACCCGATCGACTAGGCTTGGGGAGCACGGTGGCCGCAAAATCGAAAAAAACGACGGCCGACGGCGAGGGGAAATGCTTTGAACGGACAGGCGAGCCGGCGCAGCGAAGCCATGCTTAGCGCCAGTGAGGGCATGCGTCGTCGCGTATGGGCCGGCCTTTGGGTCGCGCTCCTGCTGGCGATCCTCGGCTTTCTGGTGATCTACCCGATCCTGATGTTGCTATTGGGCGCACTCACCGACACCAATCCGGTGGTCGACGGCATCTCGCTCAGCCATCTCTCGGTCACCAACTTCCTCACCGTGCTGGCGAACCCGAATGTCGTCGAGGCGCTCGTCAACACGCTGATCGCCTGCGGCGGCGGCACCCTGATCGCGGTCGCGATCGGGCTGCTGTTTTCCTGGATCGTGGTTCGCACCAATACGCCGTTCAAGGGTTTTATCGCCGCCGCCAGCATCCTGCCGCTGTTCGCGCCGCCGCTGGTCGCGGGCGTCGCGTGGTCGATTCTCGGCTCGCCCAAAACCGGCCTGATCAACACCATGTTCAAATGGGTCGGGCTCGACTGGCGGGTCGATCTCTATTCGCTGTCGGGACTGGTGTTCGTGTTCGGCATCTACTACGCGCCCTACGTCTACATGTTCACCTCATCGGCGTTGCGCAATATGGATCCGAGTCTCGAGGAAGCCGCCGAGATTTCCGGTGCCAGCGCATTCGCGACCTTGTTCACGGTGACGTTCCCGCTGATCATGCCGGCGATCGTTTCGGGTATGCTGCTGTCGTTCATCGTGATGCTCGGCATTTACGGCATTCCGGCGGTATTGGGCGCGCCGACCAATCTCGCCGTGCTGACCACCTATATTTTCAAGCTCACCAACTGGTCGCCGCCGCTCTACAACACGGCGGCCGCGGTTGCGATCATCCTGATGGTCGTCACCGGCGCGCTGGTGTTCGCGCAGCAGAAGGTGCTGAGCGGCCGCAGCTACACCACCGTCGCCGGCAAGGCGTTTCGCCCGCGCAACCTCGATCTCGGGCGCTGGCGCTGGTTCACCTTCGGTCTCGGCATGGTCTATCTCCTGGTCGTGGTGGTGCTGCCGTCGCTGGCGCTGATCGTCGCGGCATTTCGAAAATTCATGTTCATCCGCGACGCCGCCAGCCTGTTCGACATGCGGCAATACTCGTTGATGCATTTCAACAGCATCTTCGACAATCCGCTGACGATGCGATCGATCTACAACGCGGTCGAGGTCGGCGTGATCACGGCGGTGGTCGGCGGCACACTCGCCTTTGCGATCGGCTACACCATTCACCGCACCCAGGTGACCGGACGGCGCTGGATCGATCTGATCTCCACCGTTCCGGTCGCGATCCCCGGCCTTGTCGTCGGCGTCGCCTATCTCTGGGCCTGGATCGGCATTCCAGCCGGACTTTACGGTACGATCTGGATTCTGGCGCTGGCGTTCATCGCGCGCTTCATGCCGGACACCGTGAAGGCGCTGTCGACCTCGTTCCTGCAGATCCACCGCGAGCTCGAGGAAGCCGCCTGGGTCTGCGGCAAGGGCATGTTCGGCACCATCCGGACCATCGTGCTGCCGCTGGCGCGCCCCGGCGTGATCGCGTCGATGACGCTGTTGTTCGTGCTGGCGATCCGCGAACTCGGCTCGTCGCTGTTTCTCTACACCAGCAACACCATGGTGATGTCGGTGCTGCTGCTCGACTATTACGAAGGCGGCAATCTCGGCAAGACCGCCGCCTTCAGCCTGGTGCAAACCGTTCTGCTCGGCGTTCTCATCGGCGGCGCCAACTGGCTGTCGCGCGGTGCGGCGCAAGGCAGCGTCGCGCGTACTGGATAACAGACCTTGAAAGGGGAGGATTGACGATGAATAGAAGGATATTCACCAAACTGGCAGTGCTGGCCGGCATCGCCGGCCTTGGCCTCGCATCGAGCGGCCCTGTGCAGGCGCAGGAATTCGGTTCGCCCGAATTGATAGCGGCGGCCAAGGCGGAAGGCAAACTGGTGTTCTACACGGCGAATTTCGCCGAGGTCGAACAGCAGGTCATCAAGGCCTTCAACAAGCGCTTTCCCGAGATCAAGGTCGAGATGGTACGCGCGCCGGGCGGTCAGCTCATCACGCGGGTAAAGACGGAAGCCGCCGCCGGCAAGCTGATCGCCGACGTGGTCGATCATTCCGACCGCGCGCTGATGCTGCCGCTGGCCGACATGTTCCAGGACTACGCGCCGCCGAATGCGGCCGACTACAATCCAGACGCGCAGGTGGCGCCGCAACTGTGGCCGCGCGCCACGCTGGTGTGGTCGATCGCCTACAATACCGAGCTGGTAAAGGATCCGCCGAAGTCCTGGATGGACCTGACCAAGCCGGAATACGACAAGATGACCGGGCAGGTGTTCGCGCAGTCCGGCGGCACCACCTGGACCCGGATCATGTTCGAGCGCCAGGTGCTCGGCGAGGATTACTGGAAGAAGCAGGCTTCGACCCATCCGATCCTCTACCCCTCGGGCGCGCCGATGTCGGACTCGCTGGTGCGCGGCGAGGTGGCGATGGGCCCGTTGCTCTACAACGCGATCTATCCGAAGCAAAAGGACGGCGCGCCGATCAAGATTTTCTTCCCGCCCGAGGGCGCGCCGGTCAACCCCTATGCCAGCGGCATTCCGAAGACCGCGACGCATCCCAATGCCGCAAAGCTGTTCCTGAACTGGTGCCTGTCGAAGGAGGGGCAGACCTTCATGATCAAGGAATTGGGCAACCTGACCTCGCTGAAGGAGCCGCCGGTCTATCCTGAGGGATTCGATCCGAAGGTGGTCAAGGTCTGGTACCCCAAGTTCGACGATTACGTGAAGCTGCACGGCCCCTGGGTCGCGGACTGGGACAAGACTTTCGGTTACCGGCAGTGACCGATGTGCGTTTGATGAAGGTTTGCTCATGACGGCGACGCTCGAAGTAACCGACCTGCGCAAGCAGTTTGCGATCGGTCGGCCCGCGATTGACGGCGTCAGTTTCTCGGTGCCGGCGGGCGAGATCGTGGTCCTGCTCGGTCCCTCCGGGTGCGGCAAGACCACGACCTTGCGCTGCGTGGCCGGCCTCGAACATCCGACATCGGGTGAAATCAGCATCGCCGGCCGGGTGGTATCTTCGCCCGAGCGCGGCATTCTGGTGCCGCCGCGCTTGCGCGAACTCGGCATGGTGTTCCAGTCCTATGCGGTGTGGCCGCACATGACGGTGCGACAGAACGTCGTCTATCCGCTCAAGCACCGAAAAATGTCGCGCAGCGATGCGCGTATCAAGGTCGATGAGGCGCTCGCACTGGTCGGACTGTCGGAATATGCCGACCGTCCAGTGGTGGCGCTGTCCGGCGGACAGATGCAGCGCGTCGCGCTGGCGCGCAGCATCGTCTACCGCCCGCAGCTGCTGCTGCTCGACGAGCCCTTGTCGAACCTCGATGCCAAGCTGCGCTTGCGGCTGCGCGACGACCTGCGCATGATCCTGAAGCAGACCGGCATGACCGCGCTGTACGTCACCCACGACCAGGCGGAAGCCGTGGTGCTCGGCGACCGCATCGGGGTGATGCGCGACGGCAAGCTGCTGCAGATGGATACGCCGGACGAAATCTATAATCGCCCGGCGGATTTGTTCGTTGCCAATTTCACTGGCGCGACCAATGAACTGCCGGGCACGCTGGTGTCGCGTAACGGCGAATTCGGCACGGTCGATTTCGGTGAGGGCCGGCGCGGCGAGGTGTCGCTGCTGCATTCCTGCGGGCCGGACGACAAGGTACGAATCGCGCTGCGGCCGGAAAACATCACGATCGGGCCGCATAACGGCGCCAACATTTTCCCCGCCCGCGTACTCGACCGCCGCTATCAGGGCACCCAGACCGCCTATGGCATCGAGCTGTTCGGCAAGCGGCTGGAAGTGGTCGAACTCGGCACCGCGGCCCGTCATCAGGTCGGCATCGAGACCCAGGTCTCATTGCCGCGGGAAAGCTGCTGGGCCTATCGCGATACCGGACCGGTTTCGCATGACTAGCGGCGGACTTTATGGTTAGCGATCCGTCAATCTCACAGATCGATTCAATTTTATCGATTGGAACGCCCGTAACTTTACGGCCGCCACGTTAGCGTCCCCGGAGTTGGGGGACGTCATGTTTTTTTCCGGTAAAAATAATTCTCGGCCTGCGCCAGTTTCCGATGCCGTGTATGCAGAAATCATCGCGACGCTTTACGGCACGGTGGTTCCTGTTCTCTTTGCCGGCATTGGAATCGCCATCGTCGGCACGATCGCGGCCCGAGAGACCGGCGACGCCTTTACGGCGGTGCTGACCGCGCTTGGCGTTGTCGTTTCGCTCATTCGAACGCTCGACGTATTTTCCTACCGGCGCCAGGTGGCCGGCACGCCGCTGACGCGTGCGAATGCCGTCTTCTGGGAGTGGCGGTACGCCGCCGGCAGCGTCGTCATGGCGTTTGTCATCGGCCTGTTTGCCGCGCGAAGCGTGATGCTGGACAGCGCCATTTGTTCGGTCACGGCGATTGGACTTGGTTTCGGCTTCGGTGCCGGCGTCGTGTCGCGGCTCTCGCTGCGGCCGATCATCGCGATCCTGGATCTCGGCGTGATCGGCGTTCCCGTTATCATTACGGCGTTCGCACAGCAGTTCGATGCGCCGCATGTTGGCCTCGGGCTGTTGATGACGATCTATATGGTCGGCAGCTTCGAAATGGTGCGCCTGTCGTACAAGGCCACACTCAATCAAATGACCCTCAAGCAGCAGTTCGAGCAACTCGCCCGCACCGACCCGATGACCGGCCTGCTCAATCGTTCGGTGCTGGCGACCGACCTGGCGCGGATCGTGGCCGAACGCGGCGAGGCGCGCGTCGTCGTCCACGCTATCGATCTCGATCATTTCAAGGCAGCCAATGACCGTTTCGGCCACCCGGTTGGCGACGCCTTGCTCAAGCAGGTCGCCGCGCGGCTGCAATCGGTTGCGGGGCAGGGCGATCTAATCGTTCGCATGGGCGGTGACGAATTCATTCTGGTACAGAAGTCGGTCTCCAGCCGCGACGATGCGGAGCGGATGGCGAAGCGGATCTTTGAATCTGTCAGCGCGCCCTACTGCATCGACGACCACGACATCGTCATCGGCGCCAGCATCGGGATCGCGATTTCGCCTGATGACGGCGAGTCGGTCGAGGAGTTGCTGTCGCGATCCGACAAGGCGCTTTACGAGGCCAAGACGCTGCGCGGCGGATTTGTCTTCGCGCAAGACCTGGCCTCGATACCGCCGGCTACCCCGGTCGGTGAAACTCCGGTCCGCCAGCGCGCGGCCTGAACGTCAGGCACCTGCGCCGAGCCCCAGGCTCGCATAAATCCGCCGCGCATAGGCGCCGAATTCGTCCGTGGTCTTGATCGGCAGGTCGCGCGGAAACGGCAGTTCGATCGGGAAGTATTCCGCCATCCGCGCCGGCCCCGCGGTCAGCACGGCGCAATGCGACGCCAGAAACACCGCTTCCTGGATGCTATGGGTCACGAACAGGATGGTCTTGCCGCTCTCGCGCCAGATCCGCAGCATTTCGAGGTTCATCTGCTCGCGCGTCAGCGCATCGAGCGCGCCGAACGGTTCGTCCATCAGGATCAGCCGGGGATCGTGGATGAACGCGCGCGCAATCGCGGTACGCTGCTGCATGCCACCGGATAGTTGCTGCGGATATTTGTCTTCGTAACCGGTGAGGCCGACCAGATTGAGCAGATCGCGCGCCCGCGCCCGCGCGGCTTTCATCGGCAGGCCGACGATTTCGGCCGGCAGCAGCACGTTGTCCAGAATGGTTCGCCATTTCAGCAGCAGCGCCTGCTGGAATACCATGCCGATATCGCGCCCGGGATCGAACGGCGTTTTGGCGTTGCCGATTTTGATGGTCCCGCCGTCAGCCTCGTGAAGCCCGGCCAGAATTTTCAGCACCGTGGTCTTGCCGCAGCCGGAGGGGCCGACCAGCGAGACCAGTTCGCCCTCTCTGACGTCCATCGTCACATCGGAGACGGCGAGGAATTCCTTGCCTTGCGACCGGTAGACCTTGCGGACATTGCGCAGGCTGATGAAGGACTCTTCTGCCGTCATGCCAGCCATTTCTCCAGATTGGCTTTGACGAAGGCGTCGTCGGAGAGGTCGGCATGCTCGCGGCAGACGCGGTCGATCTCGCTCATTTGACCGGGGCTGAGACCCTCGGCGGGGTCGAGGCACCACAGCCCCTGCATCAACCCTTGCCGCCGCAGGATTTCATGACAGCCGGCGATGCAGCCGTGAAAATCGTTGGCGACATCGAAGAACGCGCTGTTGCAATCGGTGACGCGGGCATCGAGCGCGAGCAGGTCCGCGGGCACGGTGTCCTTGTGGCGCGCTGCCTTGCACATCTCGAACTGCCTGATCGCGGCCGCGGTCCAGACCGACCAGTGCCCGAGCAGGCCGCCCTTGAAGTAGGTCCGCGTGGTGACGCCGCTGTCTCGCAGATCGAACGGCAGCGTCAGGTCGAGCAGGATGTGATCGTCGTTGCCGGTGTAGAGCGCGACGCGATCGAGCGCGCCGGCCGCCGCCACGCCGCGCAGCACGTCGAGGGTACGATAGCGGTTGAACGGCGCGATCTTGATGGCGATGACGTTGTCGATGGAAGCAAAGCGACGCCAGAAGCCGGCGCCGAGAATGACGCCGCCGACCGCCGGCTGCAGATAGAAACCGACCAGCGGAATCTCGCGCGCCACCGCCTCGCAATGCGCGATGATGTCGTCCTCGGAGGCCGATTTCATTGCGGCGAGGCTGAGCAGCCCGGCGTGATAACCGATGCCGCGCGCGGTCTCGGCCTCGGCAATGGCCTGTTGCGTCGGCCCGGCGAGACCAGCGACCATCGCCAGCGGCCGCTGGGTCCAGGCTGCCGCGGTTTCCGCCGCGAGTTCCAGCACCGGCCGGTACAGGCCGACATCGCGGATCGCGAATTGCGTGGTGTGTACACCGACGGCCAGTCCGCCGGCGCCGGCGTCGAGGTAATAGCGCGTCAGGGCGCGCTGATGCCTGGTATCGAGCGTGCGGCTGGCATCAAGCGCCAGCGGATGCGCGGGGATCACCGTTCCCTCGGCGATCAGCTTCCGCACCTCGGATTTGAGTTGGCTATGATGCATCGGGCGCTTCCTATCCGAATTCCGGGCCGGCGACGGCGAATGGCAGTTCCACAGGCGGCGGCGTGGCGCGACCGAAGCGCATCCGCTGAAACGGCCGCTCGATATTCCAGCCGGTGCTGGTCAGCCCGTTCAGAAATTCGTCCCTTCCGTGCACGGCGTCGATCAGCCAGGGGCCGGTCTCGGAACCAACGATGGCATCCACCAGCGCCAGCGCCTGATCGGCGCGATCTGCGAGGATCGGGCCGATATGTCGCGCGCTACGCCCGTCGCGAACGAGGGCGATCGCACTGTCGTTGGACAAGATGCGCGAACCCGCACGCGCGCTGAATTCTGTCAGTAGCGCGCTGCGGTCGAAGCCCATGGCGTTGTTGTCGCGCGCGATCAGCGCGTCGAGACTGCACGTCGATGGCGGCGACGCCATCGCAGCTCCCACCGGATTGATCAGCCGCAGCCGGCGCAATTGCAGGGTCGGAGTAAATCCGAGCGGACCGTAGACTGTGGCACCATCCGACGTCGCATCCAGCCATGTCGTGAGGCCGCGCTTCTTCGCCGCATCAAGGCAGGCATCGACGAGCCGGGTGGCGATGCCGCGGCGGCGCCAGTCTGCGGTCACCAGCACCATGCTGATCCAGGCGTTGCCGGCGGAGTAAGGCAGTAGTGCCGCGGTTGCGACCAGCCGGCTACCGTCGCGCAGGCCGAAGACGATTCCCTTGCTCAGGAAAAATCGCCAGTCGGCCTCGTTCTGGTTCCAGTGCGCTTCGGTCGACAGCACAAGCCCGGCTGGCGCGTTTTCGACACCGAGCTCGACGATCGCGAGATGCTCAGTATCGGCCATCGCGCACCTCGTATTTGGTGGGCTTGCCGAGGCTCGGCATCGACCGCGACACCCAGTCCGCGGTCCAGCTGATCAACTGCTCGGTATCGACGACGGGCAGGCCGAACAGCTTTACGGCTAACGAGGTATTGGTGAGCCATGCGGTCGGCTCTTCCTTGCCAACGATAACGGGCGCGCGGCCGAAACGCTGGCCGAACTTCGCGGCGAGGTCGCGTACCGCCAAAATCTCATGGCCGCTGACATTGATCGGCGAGGTCGGCGTCTCGCAATACGCGAGACAGCGTAGCGCCTGCGCCGATGCGTCGCCCTGCCAGATGAAATTGACGTGGCCGAGGCTGACGTCGATCGGCTTGCCCTGCAAGACCTTGCTGGCGATGTCGTGCAGCACGCCGTAACGCATGTCGATCGCGTAATTGAGCCGGAACAACCGTCCCGGCGTCGAATTTTGCTTCGAGAAATATTCGAACATGCGCTCACGCCCGACGCAGGACTGCGCATATTCGCCGGGTGGGTTCGGTGCCATGTCCTCATCAGAACCCTTGCCGCGCACCGGCACGAACGGATAGACGCAGCCGGTCGAGAACGTGACGATTTTCGAACTTGCAAAGGCCTGCGCGACCAGGGCAGGGACATGCGCGTTCATCGCCCAGGTCAGCGACAGGTCGCCCTCGGCGCCGAATTTTCGTCCGGCCATGAACACGATGTTCGGAACTTTCGGCAGCGCCTTGATCGCGGCCTCGTCGAGCAGGTCGCAGTTAATGGTCTCGACGCCGCGGGCTTGCAGCCAGCCTTTCACGGCAGGATCGCTGAAGCGAGCGACCCCGATGACGCGGCGCTCCGGTACGGCTGCTTTGGCGAGACCTGCAAGCGTCGGCCCCATCTTGCCGGCAACGCCCAAAACCATGATGTCGCCGTCAACCTTGCGCAGGTCGTCGATCAGCGCCTGGCTCGGGCGGCACAGCAATTCGTCGAGGGCGGCGATATCCAAGATCGTCTGCGGCAGGTTTTCGCGCGTCAGCACCATGTTTCTTCCCTGTCCTTTATTGCAGCCGGATGTCGCGGACGACGAACATCCGTTCCAGGCCAAGCACGAGGCCGTACAGCGCCACGCCCAGCAGTGTCAGCAGCACGACCGCCATCACCATCGCCGGGGTATCGAGCGACGACTGCACCTGGATCATGAGGTAGCCGAGCCCGCGCTCGGAGGCGATAAACTCGCCGACGATCGCGCCTGCGACCGCCAGGATGGCACCGACCTTCATTCCGGAAAACACGTAAGGCAGCGAGCCCGGCAACTGGATTTTCCGGAACAGCGTCCAGCGCGAGCCGCGCAGCGATTTGACGAGATCCAGCAGATCAGGCTCGACCTCGCTCAGCCCGCGCGCAGTGGTGAGCAGGATCGGAAAGAAGCAGATCGAAAACGCGATCAGGATGTTCGGGAAGATGCCGTAGGAGAACCAGACGATGAACAGCGGCCCCAGCGCCACTTTCGGAATCATGTTCAGCGTTACGAACAGCGGCAGCAGCAACAGGCTGATCAGCGGCGACCAGCTGAAGATCACGGCCAGCATGACGCCGACCAGGGCGCCCAGGCAGAAGCCGCCGAGGATTTCGGCGGCGGTGACGGCGAGATTGGAGAGCCATGCATATTTGGCCGACGTCAGCGTCGCCAGCGTGGCCAGCGGCGAGGGCAGGATGAATTTGGGCACCTGAAAAGCGTCGACCAGCACCTGCCAGAGCACGATCACGGCGAGATGCACGATCAGGATGATCGCCAGAGACCGCGCCGATCGTCCGCCATCGCTGAACACCGCAAACTCCATTTCCCGCGAGCCCGGTTCCCGGCCGCGCCCAAGACAACCTAGCCCGGCCACGTCAGGTAATCAACCATCTGGTTGATTAAGGCCGCAGCGAATGCATCACCAGGTCGACCACATGCTTGCGCCGGGCCAGTTTGGCCGCCCGGCTCGACAGGTCCTTGCCGAAGATCGCCGACAAAGTCGGCGTGTTCGAGAAGAAGAAATAGCTGAGGCCGGCGATCGAGATATAGAGATGCACGGGGTTGATACCCTTGCGGAACACCCCTGTTTTGACGCCCTCGCCGAGGATGGTGGAGACCATGCTGACCAGCGGCGAATGCATCGCTTCCAGCTTGCGCGAGCCTCGCACATGCCGGGCGCCGCCGCGGTTTTCGTCGTTCAGCAGCACGATGAAATCAGGGTGGGCGGCGAGGTGATCGAAGGAGCTCTCGATCAGCTTCTTGATCGCCTGTTCCGGCGGCAGCCCCTCGAGATTGAGCTTGCGCTCCTGGGCTCGGATCTCCTCATAGACCCATTCCAGCACCGCCAGATACAGTGCGTCCTTGTCGCCGAAGTAGTGATAGACCAGCTGCTTGTTGACGCCGGCGCGGGCGGCGATCTCGTCGACCCGGGCGCCGGCGAGGCCGCTGGCCGCGAATTCGCGCCGCGCCGCTGTCAGCAGCTTCGCGCGAGTCGCGGCGGGATCGCGCCGCTGCGGCTTGAGGTCGTCAGATCGTCTTTTGGGCATTTCCAACCAAACAGTTGACAAGTCGTCTCGTCCTTGTTGCATTGGTAGCGTCACGGGTGCGCGACGACAAGGCCGGGTTGCAAACGAGGAGAGTTACGATGAAGAGTTTGAGAGTTGCGGGACTGGCGCTTGCGCTGGTCCTGCCGGCCGTTGCTTCCAATGCCGCCGAGTCCGTCAATCTGATCCTGAACTGGACGCCGACCGCGGATCATTCGCCGTTCTATTACGCCAAGTCGCAGGGCTGGTACGAGAAGGCCGGCATTGATCTCACCATCGAGGTCGGCAAGGGCTCAGGTGTCTCCTCGCTCAAGGTTGGCTCCGGCGGTTCGCCGTTCGGCGTCGCCGATCTCGCGACCATGCTGGTGGCGAAAAGCAAGGGCGCCGACGTGGTGGCGCTGATGAGCATCTACGCCAATACCGGGCAGACCTTCTACTGGCTGAAGAGCTACGGCGTGAACGGGCCGAAGGATTTTCCGGGCCACAAGATCGGCAACCCGCCGGGTGATGCATCGCGGGTGATGTGGCCGGCCTTCGCCAAGGCCGCCGGCATCGCGCCCGATGCGGTGAATTTCGTCAATGTCGGGCCGACCGCGAAGATCGCGGCGCTGAAGAGCCATACCGTCGATATCATCAGCGATTTCTATAATGAGCACGACCTGAAGGCGATCGAGTTCGGCGCCGACCTCGGTTACGTCAACTGGAAGGATATCGGGCTCAACCCGTACGGCAATTCGCTGATCGTCAACGGCGCGTATCTGCAAAAGAATCCAAAGCTGGTCGAGGACTTCGTCCGCATCACCCAGAAAGCCTACGCTGCTTGCGTTGCCGACGTCGCGCCTTGCCTGAAGGCTCTGCTCGATCAGGCCTCCGGCCTCGACAAGGAAAACCAGGAACGCCAGTGGGAGCGCATCAAGTTCCTGATGACGGACGAGTTCACCACATCAAAGGCGCTGGGCTGGATCGACGGCGAGCGTATGAAGAAAGACTACGAACTGGTGCAGACCTATCTCGGCATGGAAAAGCCATTCGAGGTCGGGACCGCGTTTTCGACCAAGATGCTGGATCCGTCGGTGAAGATGGATGCGAGCAAGGTGAAGAAGTAGAGGCTTGGACATCAGGCGCCTCTGCCGTCATTGCGAGCGAAGCGAAGCAATCCACCTTTTTTCCGTTAGATGGATTGCTTCGTCTCTTCGCTTCTCGCAATGGCGGTGTGGCCGGCCGCGGGGCGTTAAATCACGGCGGCGTCATGCCTGACGCTTTCACCACCGTCGTCAGCTTGTCGTGGTCCGCCTTCATGAGCGCCGCCAGTTCGTTCAGCGACATCGGCTTGCCCGGAATGTCGGCGATCGAGAGTTGCTTCTGAACGTCGGGATTGAGCAGCGCCTTGTTGATCCCGTCATTGATCTTTTCGGCGATCGCTTCGGGTGTACCCGCCGGCACATAGATGCCGTACCAGGAGACGTAGGACGCGCCGGGATAACCGGCCTCCGCGATGGTCGGCACGTCAGGCAGATCGGCGACGCGTTTTTCGGTGAACACGGCCATCGGCTTGATCTTGCCTTCCTTGATGTGCGGCAGCGCCAGCGCCAGCGAGACGATCTCGAAATTCATCAAATCGCTCATCAGGTCGATCAGCGCCGGCGGCTGCCCCCTGTAGCCGACATTGGTCAGTTTGATGTCCGCGGCCTGGAACAGCTTTTGAGCGGTGAGATCGAGCGATGAGCCAGTGCCGGCATTGCCGAAATTGAGTTGCCCGGGCTTGCTCCGTGCCAGCTCGACGAATTCACCGAGCGTCTTGACCGCAAGCGAGGGGTTCACCACGGCGACGCTCTGATTCCAGATCGCGAGGCCGACGCATCGGAGGCCCTTCATCGCGTCCCAGCCGGCATCCTTGTACAGGGTCGGGTTGACCAGCGCGGCGGGTCCCGTCACCAGCCAGGTGTAGCCGTCAGGATCGCTGCGCGCGGCAGCAGCGGTGCCGATATTGCTGTTGCCGCCGGGCCGCGCCTCGACGATCACGGTCTGCTTCCAGTCGCGGCCGACCTGTTCGGTCACAGCGCGGGCGACGATATCGACAATGCCGCCGGCGGGGTAGGGCACGATGATGTGGATCGCCCGGTTCGGATAGTTGCTCTGTGCCTGGGCGGCATTGCCGGGCAGCAGGGCAAGCCCGAGTGCAAGCCCCAAGGCAAATCTCGAGACGGATGTAGTGCCTCTCATTTCTCCCCTCCCACATTTCCCGCATCGTTCGAGCGATGCGTGTTGTCCGGTATGCCCGGTATTTAGCCGTTATCGACCAGCGAGCGGATGCTGCGCGCGAGGCCGAGGATGCGCGGCCCGCATTCGCGCTCGATCTGCTCGGCGCTGAAACGAAACGAAGGGATGCCGCAATTGACGGAGAGACAATCGCCCGCCGGCGTCCGGTACAGCGGCGCCGCGACGCCAAATATCTCGCGTCGCCACTCGCCGAGCGAGACCGCAAAGCCGCGCTCCTTGCAGAGCTCGATATCCGGCAGCATTCGCTTCTCGACGTAATCGGCTTCTTCCGGACGCTCGGCCTTGACGTTGGCAACGTAAGCCGCGTGTTCGTCGGGGGTGAAGAGCGACAGCAAGGCGCGGCCCACGGCGGTGGTGGCCAGCGTTCCGGTAAAGCCGACGTCGGGAAGGTGCGCCACCGCATCGGTGGTGCGCACCGTCTCGACATAGATGAAGTCGAGACCGAACGGCATCGCGATCGAAACCGTGCCGCCGGTGTAGGCCGCGAATTCGCGGATCAGCGGACGCGCCACCTGCCGCACCTTCAGCGCCGACAGCACCGGGTAGGCGGCGGCGAGAACGGCGAGCCCGAGTTCGAAACGGCCCTTGGCGTCGCGCTTGAGATAGCCGAGCTGCTCCAGCGTGTGGGACAGCCGCGAAACCGTCGGCCGCGACAGCCCGGTATGCTGCGCCAGTTCCGCATTCGACAGCGAGCCGCTGCGGTTGCGGAACGCGGCCAGCAGGTCGAGCCCGTGCGCCAGCGTGGTCGCGAAAGACGGATCGGATTGATCTTCCGGAGCCTTGGGCCGGGAAAGCGAGGCGGGATTGGTGATGGAAATGGCTGCCATGTTCCCAGAATGATCATAACTGATCATATTGTCAATATATCGGAATGAATTTGCAATTCGTGTCGATATCAGATTAGTTCACTCTCAAAACGTGGGAGGCAGCATGGATTTCGAACTTTCCGGGCGTTCAGAGGCGTGGCGGGAGAAGCTGCAGGCATTCTTCGATCGCGAAGTGCTGCCGCGGCATCGGTCGTGGCTCGAGCACGTTGGCGGCAAAGGTGAAACCGCCCCCTTCATGGGCGAGCTGCAGCAAAAGGCGCGCGCCGCGGGCCTGTGGAATCTCGGCTTGCCGGAGTTAGCCGAGAACGAGCCCGGCACGCGGCTTTCCAATCTCGAATACGCGCCGCTGGCCGAAATCATGGGCCGGTTGTTCTGGGCGCCGGAAGCCTTCAACTGCCAGGCGCCCGATGTGCCCAACATGATCGCGCTGCAGAATTGCGCGACGCCTGCGCAGAAGGCGCGCTGGCTGCAGCCGCTGCTCGACGCCAAGACCCGGTCCGCGTTCGGCATGACCGAACCCGATGTCGCTTCCTCGGATGCGACCAACGTCGCGACGCGCATGGTCCGCGACGGCGACGACTACGTCATCAACGGGCGCAAGTGGTTCATCACCGGTGCGGCGCACCCGCAATGCAGTTTTCTGATCGTGATGGGCGTGACCGATGCGGACGGCGACCGGACGCGCCGCCATTCCTGTATCATCGTGCCCATGGATACGCCAGGCGTCCGCCTGGTGCGGCGGCTGCGCTGGATGGGCTGTGAGGACCATGTCGCGCCGATCGGCGAACTCGCCTTCGACAATGTCCGGGTGCCCGCCGAAAACCTGCTTGGCGCCGAGGGCGACGGTTTCAAGGTCGCGCAGATCCGCCTCGGCCCGGCGCGCATTCATCATTGCATGCGCTCGATCGGGCTGTGCGAGTTGCTGATCGAACTGATGATGGTGCGATCGTCGGAGCGCTCCGCTTTCGGCCGCACCCTGATCGAATACGACACCATCCAGCGCTGGATTGCCGAGGCCCGCGTCGAACTCGAGCAGGCGCGCCTGCTGGCCTATCGCTGTGCGTGGCGGCTCGATCAGGCCGGTCATCACGGCGCCTGGCGCGACGTCTCGCTGATCAAGGTCGCGGTGCCCGCGATGCTGCAGCAGATCGCGGACCGTGCCATGCAGGTGTTCGGCGCCATGGGCGGCTCCGACGATACGCCGATCCATCAGGCGCTGGCGTGGGGACGCCTGCTGCGGATCGGTGACGGCCCCGACGAAGTGCATCTGCGGCAGATCTTCCGGATGGAGCCGATGCCCACCTGGTCGATCGCCAACTCGCCATATCTGTCTGCCCATCCGTCCTGAGCGGTGATAGACGATGGCTATGTATTCTGATTTCTCGAAAGGCGCCTTCGGATGTCGATAACAGATCAGCCTCAGGCTTTGCAGACTCCAGCGATCGACAAGGAACGGTTGCGCCAGAAATATATGGAGGAGCGCAACAAGCGGCTGCGTTCTGACGGCAACGACCAGTATCTGCGGGTTACTGGCCATCTCGCCCACTATCTCGATGATCCCTACACGCCGGTCACAGAGCGCGCGCCGAAGACTGACCATGTCACCTTTGCCTTCATCGGTGGCGGCTTTGCCGGGCTCGCCACCGCGGCGCGGCTGTCGGAAGCCGGCATCAAGGATGTCCGTATCATCGAAAAGGGCGGCGACTTCGGCGGCACCTGGTACTGGAACCGGTATCCCGGCGCACAATGCGATACGGCGTCGATGGTCTACATGCCGCTGCTCGAAGAAACCGGCCACGTGCCGACGGAGAAGTACGCGCATGCACCGGAGATCCTGGCGCACTGCCAACGCATCGGCAAGCAATATGGCCTGTACGACAATGCGCTGTTTCACACGATCGTAGAGAGCCTCGAATGGGATGAGGCGAAATCGCGCTGGAACATCCGCACCAATCGCGGCGATGCGTTCACCGCGCAGTTTCTCGGGATGGGCACGGGACCGCTGCACGTGCCGAAACTTCCGGGCATCGCGGGAATCGAATCCTTCAAGGGGTATTCGTTCCACACCAGCCGCTGGGACTATGATTACACAGGCGGCGATCCCAAGGGCGCGCTGATGAGAAAACTCGCCGACAAGCGCGTCGGCATCATCGGCACCGGGGCGACCTCCGTGCAGTGCGTTCCCCATCTCGCGCGGGCATGCAGGGAGCTATACGTGTTCCAGCGCACGCCATCGTCGGTTGACGTCCGCGCCAACGCGCCGATCGATCCGACATGGTTTTCCGGAATTGCGACGCCGGGCTGGCAACAGCGCTGGCTGGAGAATTTTACAGCCAACCAGGCCGGCGGCTCCGCCGAAGAAGATCTGGTGCAGGACGGCTGGACCGATCTGTCGCGGCGCATTCGCGCCAAGATCATGCAGTTGCCGCGCGAACAGCGGATTCCGCAAAACATGCTGGCGGCGTTCGAGGATTCCGACTTCGAGAAGATGGAGGAAATCCGCGCGCGGGTGGATACGATCGTCAGCGATCGCGAGACCGCCGCCAAGCTCAAGGCCTGGTACCGCCAGCTCTGCAAGCGGCCGTGCTTCCATGACGCCTACCTTGACGCGTTCAACACGCCTGGCACGCACTTGATCGACACCGACGGCAAGGGCGTCGAGAGGATCACCGAAAACGGCATCGTCGTCGCGGGTAAGGAATACGCGCTGGACTGCATCATCTACGCCTCCGGCTTCGAGGTCGGTACCGAATACAAGCGGCGGTCCGGCTTCGACCTGACCGGGCGCAGCGGCGTCAAGCTGTCGGACCATTGGGCCGCGGGCATGCGCAGCAAGCACGGCATCCACGTCCACGGTTTCCCGAACGCGTTCTTCGTACAGCCGACCCAGGGCGCCAACCTGATCTCCAACGTGCCGCATAACCTGACCGAGGCGGCGCGGACCATTGCGGTCATGGTGAGCCATGCGCAGGCTAACGGTTTCAAGCAGATCGAAGTCACCAAGGAGGCCGAGGAAAAGTGGGTCGAGTTGTTGCTGACCGGCGTCGGCCGGATGATCGGCGCGCCCGACTGCACGCCGGGCTATTACAACAATGAGGGGCGCGAGCCCGGTCCGGCGGCCAAGCTCAACGTCGGCCATCCGGCCGGGGCGATGGCCTATTTCAAATATATCAATGAGTGGCGCAACTCCGGCCAGTTCGAAGGGCTGCAGTTCCGTTAAATCCGTCAACGTCCAGGTTTCGAGTTTTGTTTTCGCGAGGAGCGCACCAGTATGACCCAGACAGCCGCAGCCGAAATGCCCAAGGAAATGCCGAAGGATGCTTCCGCGTCCGTGATCGCGCAGCATGCGGCAACGCTGGAGGCGCTGCCGTTTTCCGACACGCGCGACTTCGACGATGCTGCGCGGGGCTTTCTCGGGACCATCGAGAACGCCAAGATCGCGTCGCCGCAGGGCAGGGTGGTGTGGAGTCTGGAGCCCTATGGCTTCCTGTCCGCGGAGCAGGCGCCAGCCACGGTCGATCCCAGCCTGTGGCGGCAGTCGCGGCTCAACATGCACCATGGCCTGTTCGAGGTGGTGCCCGGCGTCTATCAGATACGCGGGCTCGATATCGCCAACATGACGCTGATTGAGGGTAACAGCGGCGTCATCGTCGTGGACACCCTGACCTCAATCGAGGGCGCGCGGGCGGCGATGGAGTTGTACTTCCAGCATCGCGGCAAGAAGCCGGTCGCGGCCGTCATATTTACTCACACCCACACCGACCATTGGGGCGGTGCACGCGGCGTGCTCGACGACGAGACGTTGGCTTCCGGCCGCGTGCCGATCATCGCGCCCAACCTGTTCATGGAACATGCGGTCTCCGAAAACATCATCGCCGGGCCGGCGATGCTGCGGCGTGCGCAGTATCAGTTCGGCCCGTTCCTCGCCAAGGGCGTGCGCGGGCAGGTCGATTGCGGGCTCGGCAAGTCGATGGCGGCGGGGTCAGTGGCGCTGTTGCGTCCGACCGACTTGATTATCGCAACCGGTGACAAGCGCACCATCGACGGGCTCGAATTCGAGTTCCAGATGGCGCCGAACAGCGAAGCCCCGGCGGAGATGCATTTCTTCATTCCGCGCTACAAGCTGCTGAATCTGGCGGAAAACTGCACGCATAATTTCCACAATCTGCTGCCGTTCCGCGGCGCCGACGTACGCGATGCGCTGGCGTGGTCGAAATATCTCGGCGAAGCGCTGCAGATGTGGGGCGGCAAGGCGGACGCGATGTGCGGCCAGCACCATTGGCCGGTGTGGGGCCATGAGCGGATCGACACCATGATCCGCCAGCAGCGCGACCTCTACAAATTCGCGCATGACCAGACACTACGCCTGATCAACCACGGCCTGACGGCGGCTGAAATCGCCGAAGCCATCCGGCTGCCAGCGAGCCTCGACGGCGCCTGGCACGGTCGGGGTTACTACGGCCACATCCGGCACAATGTGAAGGCGATCTACCAGAAGTATCTCGGCTGGTACGACGCCAACCCGGTCAATCTCGATCCGCTGCCGCCGGTGGAATCCGGCAAGAAGTATGTCGAGTATATGGGCGGCGCGGATGCGATCCTGGAACGGGCGGCTAAGGATTTCGCCAAGGGTGAATTCCGCTTCGTCGCACAGGCCGTCAGCCATGTGGTGTTTGCCGACCCGGATAACCATGCGGCGCGGGCGATGCTGGCCGATACGTTCGAACAGCTCGGTTACGCCTCCGAAAGTTCGACCTGGCGCAATGCCTATCTGTTCGGCGCGCAGGAACTGCGCAACGGCATGCCGAAGGCGCCGCCGCGTCCAGCTATGCCGCGCGAGACGCTGGCCGCCCTGCGCACCGAACAGCTATGGGACGTGCTCGGCGTCCGCCTCAATGGCCCCAAGGCCGAGGGCAAGCGGATCGTGCTGAACTGGAATTTCACCGACACCAACGAGAGTTTTGTCCTCAATCTGGAGAACAGTGCGCTGACCTATACCGCCGGCGTGCAGGCGGCCGACGCCGACGCCAGCTTTACGCTGGCGCGCGGCGTGCTCGACGAAGTCATCGCCAAGCTGACCACGTTCCCCGAGGCGGTCGGCGCCGGGAAGATCAAGGTCAGCGGCAATCCGATGCGGCTTGGCGAATTGATGATGCTGATGGACGAGTTCCCGCGGATGTTCGAGATCGTCGAACCGAAGCGGACTGCGGTGAGTTGAGCCTTTATTCAGCACTGCTCACGAGTTTGATACGGGGTTCGGAGGCCTCCTTCAGGCTTTGATAGGCGCCAAGATAATCGAGCGCCATGCGGCGCGCGGTGAATCGTTCTTCGAACCGCTTACGGATCGCAGCCCGGTCGAGGTCCGCGAGCCGGTCGGCTACCGCGACGGCGCTGGTCGTGTCTTCCACGATAAAGCCCGTCACGCCGGGCTCGATGATCTCCGGCACCGACCCGCGGTTGAAGGCCAGCACCGGCGTGCCGCACGCCATGGCTTCGATCATGACAAGGCCGAACGGTTCGGGCCAGTCGATCGGAACCAGCAGTCCGATTGCGCCGCTGAGGAAGTCCGGTTTCTCCTTGTCGCTGATCTCGCCGATATATTCGACCAGCGGATTGCCATTAATGAGCGGACAGATCAGTTCGTCATAATATTCCTGGTCGGCGCGGTCGACCTTGGCCGCGATCTTCAGCGGGATGCCGCAGCGGGTCGCAATCCCGATGGCGCGATCGACGCCTTTCTCGGGTGCGATCCGGCCAAGTACGGCAAGATAGGACGGCTTCACTGGCCGCGGGGTCAATAGATTCTCGGGTAGCCCATGATGGATGGTCCGCACCCAGTTGGCCTGCGGCACGGGCCGCCGTTGGGCATCCGAGATCGAGATCACCGGAACTTTGGAAAAGGTGCTGAACACCGGTTGATGTTCCGGCAGGTCGAGCCGTCCGTGCAGGGTGGTTAGGAACGGCGTCGGCTGCCGGTAGAACAGCGAGAACGGATAGTAATCGAGATGAAAGTGGAGAAAGTCGAACTCTTCATCGTCGCATTTCTGCCGGACGCGTTCGAGCATCACCATGTGCAATGCGTTTGGATCCCGCACCGCGCCGTCGAGGCGCAGCGCCTTTGGCCAGCTGGCGTCAAGCTTCGCTGACGTCTGGGAATCCCCGCTTGCAAATAAAGTGACGTCGTGTCCCAGCGCCACCAGTTCCTCGGTCAACCAGTGCACGACCCGTTCGGTGCCGCCGTACAGTTTGGGGGGAACAGCCTCGGTCAACGGGGCAACCTGCGCGATGCGCATCTTTCCGTCTCCTGTCAGTGATCATGGATGAAAAAAACCCTCAGCCTGCATTCGGCACCGGTATGCCTAAGCTGGAACGTTCTCGCATCTGCGAAGTTCCTTTTGATCTTGTACGTCCACGTTCCTTCCACACGTTCGTCTTGCTGATGCCATCTGCCTCGAACAGATTTCATTTGATGTTGGTCCTGCGGCAATGTTGCGCAGTGATGGCCGCGCGCGTGAAACCAGAGGCAACCGTCTTCACGTGATCGTGCGTGAAATCTCTCCGTAGCGATTCCTCTTCACTCTCAACAGGTTTGCAGACGTTATGGACACTCTTTCAGGATATGCGCACCGGCCTTTTCGTTTTGTGTTGCGCTATCTGCGTCAGCGTCTCGCCGCACATGTGGTCATCCTGTCCGCCGTCGTGGCTGCGGTTGCCTGCTCGGTGGGCACGCAGTATGGCGTAAAGAATCTGGTCGACAGCCTCTCGGGCGGTCCGTCCCACGCAGGCGCGGTATGGCTGGCATTCGCTTTCCTCATATCGCTGATCGCTGCCGACAACTTTTTGTGGCGGATTGCTAGTTGGACAGCGAGCTTTACCTTTGTCGGCGTTACCGGAGATCTCCAGCGTGACATGTTCCGTCATCTGACCGGCCATGCACCGAGCTATTTCTCCGACCGGCTGCCGGGCATGCTCACCAGCCGCATTACCGCGACATCGAATGCGGTATTCACGGTCGAGAACATGCTGGTCTGGAACGTGTTGCCGCCGTGCATCGCGACCGTTGCCGCGATCGCACTGATTGGAACCGTGAGCCTGCTGATGTCGCTCGGAATGGTCGTGATCGTGGGAACCATGGTGGTGGCGATGTTCCATCTGGCAGCCGCGGGCAAACCGCTGCATGACGACTTTGCCAACAAGGCCGCCGCGGTCGATGGCGAGATGGTCGACGTCATCAACAACATGCCGCTGGTGCGGGCGTTCTGCGGCCTTGGCCACGAGCACGACAGGTTCGACGCGACCGTCAATCGGGAACTCGACGCCCGCGGGCGGAGCCTCCGCTATCTCGAGAAGCTGCGGTTGGTCCATGCCGGGGTTACCGTCGCGCTGACGATCGGACTATTGGCCTGGGCGGTGACGCTCTGGCAGCGGGGCGGGGCGACCGCTGGCGATGTGGTGCTCGTTTGTACGTTGGGTCTAGCTATCCTGAGCGCGACGCGCGACCTTGCGGTGGCGCTCGTCGATGTTACCCAGCATGTAGCCCGGCTGACCGAGGCGATCGCGACGCTGTTGCTGCCGCATGAATTGAAGGACCACCCCGAGGCCGCGCCGCTGATCCGGAGTGGTGCTGCCGTCGTATTCAACAACGTTACGTTTCGCTATCCTGGTGGGCTTCAGGTGTTCGACAAGTTCAGCATCCGCATTCAGCCCGGCCAGCGGGTCGGGTTGGTAGGTCAGTCCGGTGGTGGCAAATCCAGCCTGTTTACGTTGCTGCAGCGGTTTTACGACACCCAGCACGGCATTATCACGATCGACGGTCAGGACATTTCGCGGGTGACGCAGCTAAGTCTGCGCGAGGCCATTTCGGTCGTCCCGCAGGATATCTCGCTGTTCCATCGCTCCATCCTGGAGAATATCCGCTATGGGCGGCCGAACGCGACCGACAACGAGGTGTTGCGCGCGGCGATCGCGGCGCGCTGCGACTTCATCGAAAATCTGCCTGAGGGCATGGCGACTGTCGTCGGCGATCGCGGCATCAAGGTCTCGGGCGGACAGCGGCAACGCATCGCGATTGCGCGCGCCTTCCTGAAGGACGCTCCGATCCTGTTGCTGGATGAGGCGACCGCCGCGCTCGACAGCGAATCCGAAGAGGCCATCCGCGAGGCGTTGTCCCGGCTGATGCGCGGACGCACCGTGATTGCCATTGCCCATCGTCTGGCGACGTTGCGCAATTTCGATCGTGTGGTGATGCTGCAGGGCGGACGGATCATCGACGATGGACCGCCCGATGTTCTCGTCAAGGGGAAGGGCCCCTATCGCGAATTGGTGGCGCGGGAGATGGGTCGCCTCGCCACCCATGCGGCCTGATCAGCGTCGTGTTTGCGTCCCGGTGCGTCCATCGCCACGCCAGCAAAGTCGCCTGAGGTTCACATGGCCGAAGTCACGCAGCTGACAATCAATCGAACGGTAGAGCACATATCGGAATCGCCGTTCTATATTCCGATGACGGGGCCCGCAGCAAGGCCACGGCGTTCGCTCAAGCATGACGATACCTTCATCGTGCTGGACAGCCACGGCGATATCGGCGCCTCCGCCGGCGGCCCTGACGGGCTGTTTAATGCCGATACACGGTATCTCGCCCGGCTGGAAATGATGCTCGACGAAGTCCAGCCGCTGTTGCTCGGTTCCAATATGCGGGACGACAATTCGGCGCTGACGGTCGATCTCACCAATTCCGACGTTTATCGCGACGGCCGGCTGGCGCTGCAGAAGGATACGCTGCACATCGTGCGTTCGATCTTTCTGTGGCGCGGTTCGTTCTACCAGCGCATCGGGCTGCAAAATCACGGCGACCGGCCGGCAAGCTTCGACCTGACGCTGCTGTTTGACAACGACTTTGCCGACCTGTTCGAGGTGCGCGGTGAACGGCGCGAGCGCAGAGGTGTTGGTTCGAGCAAGGTGCTGGGTCCAACCGATGTGGTGTTTGAATACAAGGGGCTGGACGATCAGCCGCGCATCACGGCCCTGCATTTCGACCCGAGGCCGACGCGGCTTGCGATCAATTCGGCCGATTATCATTTCGACCTGGCGCCGGGACAGATGACTTCGCTGTTCATCGCGGTATCCTGTAACAAGCCGATTATGCAAAAGCCGGCACCGTTTTTCCGTGGCCTGCTGGCACACCGGCGCGAAATGCGGCGCTCGACGGTCGGTGCCGCCAGCATCGAAACGTCGAACAGCATCTTCAACGAGGTGTTGTGCCGGGCGATGGCCGACCTCAACATGCTGATGACGGAAACCCCGCAGGGCCGATACCCCTATGCCGGTATTCCCTGGTATTCGACCACGTTTGGCCGCGACGGGCTGATCACCGCGCTGCAGATGCTGTGGGTCGATCCACGTATCGCCAAGGGCGTGCTCAGGCGGCTTGCCTTCTTCCAGGCCAAGGCGGCCGATCCGCTGGCGGATGCCGAGCCCGGCAAAATCCTGCATGAGATGCGCGGCGGTGAAATGGCGACGCTGCGCGAGGTGCCGTTTGCGCAATATTACGGCAGTGTCGATTCGACGCCGCTGTTCGTCCTGCTGGCCGGCCTTTATGTCGAGCGCACCGGCGACGAACAGACGCTGGCCGAATTGTGGCCCTCGATTGAGGCGGCCCTGCAGTGGATCGACGGTCCCGGTGATCCCGACCGCGACGGTTTTGTCGAATACCAGCGGGCCACCGAGCAGGGCCTCGCCAACCAGGGCTGGAAGGATTCCTTCGACGCCATCTTTCATGCCGATGGACGGCTGGCCGAAGGCTACATCGCTCTGGCGGAAGTGCAGGGGTATGTGTTCGCCGGCAAGCGGTTGGCGGCACGATGCGCGCGGCGGCTGGGAAAAGTTGACGTGGCAGCCGTCCTCGAAGACCAGGCCCGTCGGCTTGCCGAACGTTTCGAAGCGGCGTTCTGGTGTGAGGAACTCGGCACCTATGCGCTCGCATTGGATGGCGCCAAGCAGCCATGCAAAGTGCGAACCTCAAACGCGGGACAACTGCTGTTCACCGGCATTGTCCAGTCCGAGCGCGCCCGAAAAGTCGCGGCTGATCTGATGAGTCAGAAGTTTTTCTCGGGCTGGGGCATCCGCACCGTGGCGCGCGGCGAAGCCCGCTACAACCCGATGTCCTATCACGACGGGTCAATCTGGCCGCACGACAATGCGCTGATCGCGCTTGGTTTCGCGCGCTACGGCTTGAAGCATTCGGTGACGCATTTGTTCAAAGGTCTGTTCGACGCTGCCAGCTACATGGATCTGCGCCGGCTGCCGGAACTGTTCTGCGGGTTCCGGCGTGAGCGACGGCGCGGACCGGTGCTTTATCCCGTCGCCTGCGCGCCACAGGCCTGGGCGAGCGCAACCGCTTTCACGTTGCTCGAGGCGGCGCTCGGCCTCGAATTCGATGCCGCGCGCGGCGAAATCCGTCTGCTCGACCCGCGCCTGCCGGAGTTTCTCAATGAGGTGACATTGCGAGACCTGCAACTCGGCGCTTCCAGCGTCGACATCAGGGTGCGTCGTCACAGCGAGGTAGTCTCGCTCGAAGTGCTGCGGACGCGCGGTCAGATTCAGGTGTCGATCGTGTTGACCCACTGACATGTGAACGCGCGGACGACTCGACGGATGTCCAGGAGGCCACATGCGTACAGGCATTATCATCCTATTCCTGACCGTCGGGCTCACGGCGTTCGGCACCGCCAAGGCGGCAGACGAATCCGTGGCACCAACCGCGGGCAAGTCGGCGCCGCAGGATGCCGCGAAACAGCCGGCACCTCCGCCGTCAGTTACGGTGATCGGGGCGCGGGACGCGCATGGCATTCTTGGCCGAGACGTTCGCAGTGCGGCGAACGAGGACATGGGGCGTATCGTCGACGTGATCGTAGACCGCGAAGGCACGGTGCGCGCCGCAGTGATCGATTTCGGCGGGTTCCTCGGCGTCGGCAGCCGGAAAATCGTGGTGGATTGGAACGCACTGCGTTTCGGCGGCGTTGCCAGCAAGAGCGACAGCATTACGCTGGAATTGACCAAGGAGCAGGTCACGGCGGCGCCGGAATACAAAGAAGACACGCCAGTCATCGTGCTCGGCGCTGCCGGTCGCTTGCATCCCTGGGATTTTGAGCATTAGAGGAGAACAATCTGGCCGGTCTGTCCTCCTCGCTCGATCGGAGTGATGACGATCGCCGCAAGCGATCCGTCGTCGGCAGCGAAGTCGTGCCGCTGGTGCCCGATCTACCGCCGCACCCGCGTGCGGCGCCTTCCCGCGCCAGCCAACATGGGCTCGACTGGTTCATCTTTTTTCTGGCCGACGTGCAGACCGGTTTCGGACCGTTCGTTGCGGTCTATCTGACGACGCAAAAATGGACGCAGGTCGAGATTGGCTTCGTGCTTTCGATCGGCGGGGTCGTCGGCCTGCTCGGGCAGATGCCGGGTGGCGCCATCGTCGATGCCGCGCGCTCCGAGCGGCTGGTGGCAGGTCTCGCGGTGGCCGCCATCGGCTGCAGTGCGCTGGCCTATGCGGTATGGCCGATTTTCCCGGTGGTGACGGCGGCGGCCACGCTGCATGCGCTGGCAAGCTGCGTGCTCGGTCCTGCGATTGCCGCGATCAGTCTCGGCCTGGTCGGACCGCTGGCGATCGGGGAGCGGCTCGGGCGCAATGCCCGTTTCGCGTCGCTGGGCAATGGCTCCGCGGCGGCCCTGATGGGGGCGTGTGGTTATCTGCTGTCGAGCCGGTCGGTGTTTCTTGTCACCTTCATCCTGGCGATTCCGACGCTGCTGTCGCTGGCGCGCATTCGCGGCAACGAGATCGACGTGGCGCAGTGCCATGGCGCGATGGCGCGCGAGGCGCCCGGCGTCGCGGACACCAGCGTCATCCATTTGTTGCGGCAGCGTCCGCTGGTTATCTTTGCCGGGAGCATATTGCTGTTTCAACTGGCGAATGCGGCAATGTTGCCGTTGATGGCCGGCGTGGTGACCACCCGATCCAGCCAATGGGCGCCGGTTCTTATCGCGGCTTGCATCATCGTGCCGCAGGCGATCGTGGCACTGGCCTCGCCGTCGGTCGGACGCAAGGCGCAAGCCTGGGGCAGGCGGCCGCTGCTGCTGCTGGCGTTCGCGGCACTGGCAGTCCGCGGCCTGCTGTTCGCCGTCGTGAAAGATCCTTACGTGCTGGTCCTGGTTCAGGTGTTCGACGGCATCACCGCGGCCGTACTCAGCGTGATGGTGCCGTTGATCGTGGCCGACGTCGCCTTCGGAAGCGGCCACTTCAATCTGGCGCAGGGCATTGTCGGCACCGCCACCGGCATCGGCGCGTCTCTCAGCACCGTGCTGGCGGGTTATGTCAGTGACAAGTTTGGTAGCGGCATGGCTTTCACCGGGCTCGCCGCCATCGCCGCGCTCGGCCTTGCGATGATCTGGTTGCTCATGCCGGAGACGCGGCGGCGGCTGGCCTGATACAGGCCGGGCCATCAGTATCGTCGCGATCGATGTAGCCGAATGAACAGCATGGACCGGTAACCTGCCGGTTGCAGTTTCATAAATAGTTCGATCCACATCGAACCATCGCGGGCAGGAAAGCTGGCATATTCGGGTCTTCGCCGATCGACGCGGCCGAGCTATCCGGAGAAAACATGTCTGGCCCAACCGACCTCACCGCGGCCGGCGGTCTGCAGCTGTTCTTTGATTTTCGATCGCCCTATGCCTTCTTTACGGCGCACCGCATCGCCTCGGAGAGTCGCGAGTGTGCTTTTCCTGATGCCGTGCAATGGCGCCCGGTGTCGATCGATATGCTGCTGAGCCTGCAGTCGGGACCGTCCGCGCTCGCAACCTATTCGGATCCGCTTTGCCCGGCCAAACGCCGGCACCTCGTGGCCGACGTCCGGCGGCACGCGCGCCGGTATGCGATCCCGCTGCGAAGGCCGTCGAGAGAGCGCCCGGATTCCAAGGTCGCGCTCACGATTTCGCTTTTGCTCGGAGCGCGCGGGCAGGTGCACCACGGCTTCCGCAAGGCGGTGTTCGAGGCGCTCTGGACCAGGCAGTTGGATATCGACGACGATGCGGTGCTTGCCGGGTGCCTCGCGCGCGACGGGCTTGGCCCTGATATCATTCAGGAGGCCCGGTCTGAACCTTCGCTTGATTTGCTGATCGACGCCAGCGAACGCGCTTATGCGGCTGGCGTCTTCGGCGTACCCACCGTTATGGTCGGATCGGAATTGTTTTTCGGCAACGACCGGCTGGATTTTGCCGTTGAGGCATCCACGGCGCTTGCGGGGTTACAGCGATAGGGCTTTCCGATAGAGCGCGTTGTAGCAGGCCGCGGAAAGATCCCAGCTGAAGGAGCGCGCCATCGCGCTGCGTCGCATCGAGTCGAGGCGGTCCTTGGCCCGGAAAGTCTCGAAGGCGCGGCGGACACCGCCGAGGAAGGATTCCGCGGATGGCTGCGAAAACAGGAATCCGGTTTCGCCGTCCTTGATGGTCTCGGCCAGCCCGCCGGTCTGGTGGCCGATCGGCAGCGATCCGAACCGCTGCGCATACATCTGGCTCAGTCCGCACGGCTCGAAGCGCGATGGCATCAGCGTGAAATCGCTGCCGGCAAAAATGCGCCGCGCCTGTCCGTCGTTGAAGCCGATGACGACGCCGATCGCGTCCGGCCGGCGCCGATGCGCATCGACCAGGGCCTGTTCGATGTGGGGTTCTCCGCTGCCGGTGACGACGATCTGCCCACCGGCGTCAATGATCTCGTCGGCGGCTGATAATACGAGGTCGATACCCTTCTGGTGTACGAGACGCGCGACCAGCCCGAAGATCGGACCGCGCGACAGCGCCAGACCAAACTGCTTGCGGACGTAATCCGCATTGGCCTGCTTGCCTTCCCAATCGCCGGGGGCGAATTGCTTGGCCAGTTGCGCGCAGGCGCGGGGATCCCAGCTTTCGTCGATGCCGTTCAGGATGCCGGTCAGCTCTGAGGCATCCGAACGCTGCCGCAGCAGGCCCTCCAGGCCGCAACCGAGTTCCGGCGTCGTGATTTCCTTGGCATAGGTCGCGCTGACGGTGGTGAGGTGCGAAGCGTAGACGAGGCCGCCCTTGAGGAACGACATCTTGTCGTAGAATTCGAGCCCGTCGATGTGGAAGGAACTTTCCGGCGCCCCGATCCGGCGCAGCGAGTCCTTCGGAAATAATCCCTGATAGGCCAGGTTGTGGATGGTCAGGATCGAGGGAATTTTCGAGTTCTTCCAGGCGAGGTAGGCCGGCGCCAGCGCGGCCTGCCAGTCGTTGGCGTGGACGAGGTCCGCTGCCCAATTCTTGTCCAGAGTGCCCATCGCAAGCTCGGCCGCGGCCGATGCGAACCGCCCGAAACGGACGTCGTTATCCGGCCAGTCCCGCCCGGATTCGTCGCCGTAAGGGTTACCCGGCCGGTCGTACAACTGGGGGCAGAGCAGGACGTAAATCGGCAGCCCGTCGCGGGTCGAAGCCCGTCCCAGCGAACACGCCGGCATGTCCGCGAGCGGGGCGCATTGCCCAACGATTTCAATGTGGGTGAACTGTTCGACGACGTCCCGGTAGCCCGGCAGCATGATCCGGACGTCGCTCCACGGACGCAGTGCCCGGGGCAGGGCCGCGGATACCGCAGCCAGCCCGCCAACCCGGACGAAATCATCCATTTCGGTGGTGACGAACAATACCTTCAAGTAACGCCCTCGCGCCCGCCCCTGTACAATTTAATGCAAGAACGGGTCCAATTTCTCACATGGAAGCGTAACGCACGGCAGGGGCCGTCCGTTCCTGAAGATGGGAAACGCTTCCCTGCCGGGGCTGCACAAATTAGGGTCACCCCGAACCAGAAAACCAAGAGCCGTGTGCGGCCAAGGGAGCTAGCGAATGACCATATCCGGTAACGATGAGAGGAATTTGACAGGCAGTTTCGCGGGCCTGCGCGTCCTCGATTTTTCGACCACCATTGCCGGACCCCACTGCACCCGGATGCTCGCCGATATGGGGGCGGAGGTCATCAAGATCGAGACCGAGGAAGGCGAGACGATGCGAACCCGGCCGCCGGTCCGCAATAACTGCTCGACCGCCTTCGGCCAGCTCAATGTCGGCAAGAACAGCCTGGTGCTGGATCTAAAATCGCCCAAGGGCATGGAAGCGGTTCGCCGGCTGGTCGCGACCGCGGACGTTCTGGTCGAGAATTTTCGTCCCGGCGTGATGCGCCGCTTGAAGCTCGACTACGCTTCCTTGCATGAGCTCAACCCCAAACTGATCTTTTGCTCGATCTCCGGCTATGGCCAGACTGGGCCCTCGGCGGAATTGCCGGCCTATGCACCGGTGATTCACGCCGCCTCCGGCTACGAGATGGCGCATCTCGCCTACCAGCCCGGACGAACCCGGCCGGATTATTGCGGCATCTATCACGCCGACGTCCTCACCGGCGTCTATGCGTTCGGCGCGATTTCGGCGGCGCTGTATCAGCGTTCGACCAGTCAGAAGGGACAGCACATCGACGTCTCGATGCTGGAATCGATGCTGAGCCTGACCCTGAACGAATTGCAGTGGTCGCAATTCGAGGTGAAGGCGACGCAGCGGCCGATGTTCGGTCCGATCGAAACCTCTGACGGCTATGTGATGGTGGCGATCGCCAGCGAAAAAACTTTTCAGAGTCTGATGAAGGTGATCGGGCATCCGGAGTGGATCAACGATCAGCGTTTTGCCAGATATGCCGACCGCCGCGAAAACTGGGCAAGCCTGATGGAGGGCGTGGAAGCATGGTCGCGCTCGGTGACGACGGCAAAATGCCTCGTCGCACTCAATGACGAAGGCGTGCCCTCGTCGGCCTACCGTACCGTGGCCGAGGCCTTGCGCGATCCGCAGATCGCCCATCGCGGCGCGCTGGCCGAAGTCGAGGACGGCGGAGGCACCTTCAAGGTTCTCAACCAGCCGTTCCGTATGTCCGGCGCCAGGGTGTCCGCAGCGAAACGGATGTCGACTCTCGGCGAGCATACGCTTCGCCTGCTCAAGGAGACTGGCCTGTCGGACGACGAAATAAAGGCCTTTTCCGGCAAGCAGGCGGTGGCGGCGCGAGGCTGACGGCGCGCATTGCGAGGCCGCAGCATTAACTCCTGCGGCTTTTCATCCGCGGCGCGTGAACGGCCTTGCTCACGACGGCTTTTCCGGACAATCTCGGCAGACATCATCGACGATCCGGAATACCGGACGAACGACGAGTCTTGGACGAGTCCTGGGAGGGAATATCTATGAAGGCGGCGATCCGTTCGAGCGCGCTTGCGCGAATATTTCTTGTGGCGGGATTTTGTCTGGCAGTGTCCGCGTTGCCAGCCAGCGCCCAGAAATCCGGCGGCAGCATCACGGTCGGCCTCGAACTCGATATCCCCGGTTTCGATCCCCTGAAAGTCGGCGTGTACGACACCGCAGCGTTGACCGCGGCCTCGGCGATTTTCGAAACACTGACCTATCTCGACGACAAAGGCGTGGCCCAGCCGAAGCTGGCGTTGTCCTGGACCCATTCGGACGATTTCAAGACCTGGACCTTCAAGCTGCGGCCCGGCGTCAAGTTCCACGACGGCACGCCGTTCAATGCCGAAGCCTACAAGGCCAATTTCGACCGCCAGAAGGATCCTGCCAACAAGTGCCGCTGCGCTTTCTATATCGCCGGCGTCAAGGACGTTCAGGCGCCTGACGAACTGACGCTGGTTTATAATCTCGCCGATCCCTCGGTGAACTATCCGACGCTGGTATCCTATGCGAACCAGAACGCCGCGGTTCACTCTCCGACCGCGTGGAAGACCAAGGGCGACGACTACAACCGCAATCCCGTCGGCACCGGTCCCTATGTCCTGAAGTCGTGGACTGCGGGCGACCGCCTGGTTCTGGAAAAGAATCCGGACTACTGGAACAAGGGTCATCCCTATCTCGACCGTATCGTGCTGAAGCCGCTACCGGACGCGCAGTCGCGCTTCGCCAGCCTGCAATCCGGCGAAGCTGACATCGTCTGGGACGACGAATACGACGCTGACAACATCCAGAAGGCGCAAAAAGATCCGAAGATGACGGTGCATACCTACGCCGGATCGGGCGCTGCGGTTTACGCCTTCAACACCAAGGTGGCGCCGTTCGACGATGTTCGTGTGCGCCAGGCGCTGGTGATGGCGCTCGACCGCAAGAAGATGTCGCAGGCGATCACTAACGGTCTGGCCAGGCCAACCACCAATCCCTACGGCGACGGCTCCTGGGTCAAGTGCAAGGATGACGGAGCGCTGCCGGAGGACCTCGAAAAAGCCAAGGCGCTGATCAAGGACTACGGCAAGCCGGTCGATTTCAAGATGATCGTCACCGCAACGCCACGCGGACGCAATGTCGGGCAGGTGCTGCAGCAATTCTGGAAGCGGGCCGGCGTCAATATGGAGATCGAGCAGATCGATCAGGCCACCGTCGTACCGCGCGCCTTCATGCGCCAGTTCCAGTTGACGCCGTGGCGGATCGTCGATCTCGCCGATCCCGATGTTCAGATGTACGCCAATTTCCACACCGGCAGCCCGGTCGCGCTGGCCAACTATTCCAATCCGGAACTTGATGGGTTGCTCGAACACGCACGGACGACCGCCGATCAGGGTAAGCGTATCGAGGATTATTGCGCGATCAGCCGCCACATCAATCAGCAGGCAATCTGGTTCTGGACCTTCCAGAACACCTACTATGCGATCTCCACGGCCAAGCTGAAGGGCCTGCCGAAGATGTACAGCGGAGTGATCGACGTATCCAGCGCCTGGCTGGAATAGTTTTCCATGCTGTTCTTTGTCGCGCGCAGGCTCCTGTATCTGATACCGGTGCTGATTGCCGTATCGCTGCTGACCTTCTTCATCGCGTCGTTGCTGCCGGGCGATCTGGCTTACGTGATCCTCGGCGATCAGGCGACGCCGGAAAAGGTGGCCGCGCTGCGCCACGACATGGGGCTCGATCAGCCGATCTGGATCCGATATTTCGGCTGGCTCGGAAACATCCTGCAGGGCGATTTCGGGCGCTCGTTCCGCACCGGGCAGACCGTGCTGCAGGCGGTGACCGAGAGGTTTCCGATATCGCTCGAACTGATGATCCTGGCTGAGGTCATCGGCCTCGCCATCGGTGTTCCCCTCGCGATCGTCTGTGCGGCGCGCAGCGGCGGCGCGTTCGACCGTTTCATGACCGGCAGCGCCTTCGCCATGCTGTCCTTGCCGGCGTTTCTGTCGGCCATCCTGCTGATCTATCTGTTTGCGGTGGAGCTGCGCTGGTTGCCGGCGACCGGCTATGTGCCTTTCGCCGAGGATCCGGCCGCGAATTTGCGCTTCATGGTGTTGCCCGCGCTGACGCTGGCATTGGCGGAATGGCCGGGCATCATGCGCGTGCTGCGTTCCGACATGATTGCGACCCTGCAGGAGGACTATATCGCGCTCGCCAAGGCCAAGGGGCTGAAGGCGTCGCGTATCCTGTTCGTGCACGCGCTGAAACCCTCGTCGCTGACGCTGGTGACGATTACCGGAATCAATATCGGGCGGTTGATCGGCGGCACCGTGATCGTGGAGACGATTTTCGCTCTGCCGGGCATCGGGAGGCTGTTGATCGGCGCGATCTATACCCGCGACCTCATCATCCTGCAGGGCGTGGTGTTGCTGGTGGCTGCCGGCTTCGTGGTGATGAACTTCATTGTCGATCTGCTCTACGCCGTTCTCGATCCCAGGATCCGTCATGGCCACGCTTGAACTCACGATCGACGAGGGTGTTGCGGCCGAGCCGGTCCGGCGCGGGCGACGGCTGGGGCTGCTGTTCTGGTTCGCCATCGGCTGGATGATTTTGATGTTCACGGTCGCGATCTTCGCCAATCTGCTGCCGCTGCCGAGCCCGACCGACATGGACATGCTGGAACGGCGGGCGCCGTTTTCGATGGAGCATTGGCTGGGCACCGACGGTCTTGGCCGCGACGAACTGTCCCGGCTGATTTATGGCGCGCGGATATCGCTGGTCGTGGGCATCTGCGCGCCGATCATCGGGCTCACCATCGGCGGCGCGCTCGGCATGCTCGCGGGCTACTTTCGTGGCCGGTTCGAATCGCTGGTGGTCGGCAGCATGGACGTGCTGCTGGCATTTCCTCCGCTGATCCTGGCACTCGCGGTGACGGCCTATCTCGGCCAGTCGATCTTCTATCTGACATGCATTCTCGGCGTGCTCGGCATTCCCGCCTTCATGCGGGTGGCGCGGGCGTCGACGCTGACGCTGGCGCGGCGTGAATTCGTCATCGCCGCGCAGGCGCTCGGCGCCACGCATGCGCGCATCCTGCTGCGCGAATTGCTGCCGAACGTGTTGCTGCCGCTGCTCGCCTTCTTCCTGCTCGGTGTCGCCGTCACCATCGTGGTCGAAGGCGCGCTGTCGTTCCTCGGGCTCGGCGTACCGCCACCGATCTCGAGCTGGGGCAGCATGATCGGGGAGGGGCGCGAAAGCCTCGAAGTGGCGCCACGGCTGGCGTTCCTTCCGGCGATTGCGATGTTCCTGACCGTGCTGTCGTTCAACCTGATTGGCGACACGTTGCGGGCGATCACCGATCCCAGGCAGGGCGCGCTGTGAGCGAGGCTCCTTTGCTCTCCGTCGAGAATGTCGCCGTCGATCTGCCGACGCCGCGTGGCAATCTGCGCGCGGTGGATCATGTCAATCTCACCGTCGGCGCCGGACGGACGCTCGGTGTCGTCGGCGAATCTGGCTGCGGCAAGACCATGCTGTCGCGCGCCATCCTGCAATTGCTGCCGAAGAAAGCAAAACTCTCCGGCCGCGTCATGTTCGACGGGCAGGATTTGTTGCAACTCTCGCCGGAAAAATTGCGCAAGCTGCGCGGTCGCTCGCTGGCGGTGGTGTTCCAGGACCCGATGACTTCGCTCAACCCGGTGCTGACGATCGGCACCCAGTTGATCGAGACGTTGCAGGAGCATCTCGAATTCGACGACGCCACCGCCAAGAAGCGCAGTATCGAGCTGCTTGCGGCGGTCGGCATTCCCGCACCCGAGCAGCGACTGGCGCAATATCCGCATCAGCTTTCCGGCGGCATGCGGCAGCGGGTGGCGATTGCGATTGCGCTGTCGTGCGAGCCGAAACTGCTGATTGCCGACGAGCCGACCACCGCGCTCGATGTCACGATCCAGGCGCAGATCCTCGATCTCTTGGCGCGGGAGCAGCGTCGCCGCCACATGGCGATGATCCTGATTACCCACGATCTCGGCGTCGTCGCCGGACGTACCGACGAAGTCGCTGTGATGTATGCCGGCCGCGTCGTCGAGCGGGCACCGACGCCGGCGCTGTTCAAGAAAATGCGGATGCCCTACACCGAGGCGCTGCTCGCCGCACTTCCCCGGATCGATGCCGCGCCCCATACGCCGCTGCCGGCGATCTCGGGGCGTCCGCCCGATCCGACCCGGCCGCTGAAGGGTTGCTCGTTCTCGCCGCGCTGTCGGTATGCGGTGGCGCGCTGCCACACCGAAAAGCCTGATCTGACGGACGCCGAGACGCGCGAGCATCAATACGCCTGCTTCCATCCGATCGAGAATCATGCGGGTGCCGCCGCATGATGCAGCAATATCAGCCCGCTACGTCGCATGCGCCGTTGCTCGCAGTCGACAATCTCGTCGTCGAATACCCTGTTGGAGCCAGGATCGTTCACGCGGTGTCCGGCGTCAGCCTGCAGATCGCCCGCGGCGAAACGCTGGGTCTGGTCGGCGAATCCGGTTGCGGAAAGTCGACGCTCGGCCGCGCCGTGTTGCAACTGCGCCGGCCGACCTCCGGGAAAGTGCTGTTCGACGGCCAGGATCTGACGGCGATGCAGGGCGATGCGCTGCGGCTGATACGCCGGCGCGTGCAACTGATCTTTCAGGACCCGATTGCCTCGTTGAATCCGCGGCGGCGGATCGGTGATATCGTCGCCGAGCCGCTGGTGATCGCCGGTGTCAAGGACCTGGCCAAGCGCAAGCAACTCGTTGATGAGATGCTTTCCGCCGTTGGCCTCGATCCGGCAATCGTGGTCGGACGTCTGCCACACGAATTTTCCGGCGGGCAATGCCAGCGCATCTGCATCGCTCGCGCGCTGGTGCTCAATCCGGAATTCATCATCTGCGACGAGCCGGTCTCTGCGCTCGACGTCTCGATTCGCGCCCAGATCCTCAATTTGCTGGAAGAGATGAAGGCGCGTTTCGGCTTGACGCTGCTGTTCATTGCGCACGATCTGGCTGTCGTGAAGGCGGTGAGCGACCGCGTCGCGGTGATGTATCTCGGCCGGCTCTGCGAGGTCGGCCCCTCCGAGCAGCTGTTTGCCCGGCCGGCGCATCCCTATACCGCGCTGCTGATCGAGGCGATTCCGGTGCCCGATCCGGATGTCCGTCCGACCGAGACCGTGCCGGTCGGCGAACCGCCATCGCCGATCGCGCCACCGTCCGGCTGCCGTTTCCGCACCCGTTGCCCGCGCGCGGATGCGCAATGTAGCGCCGAAGTGCCGGAACTGCGCGTCGTGGCGCCCGGCCAGTTCGTGGCTTGCCACCACCCGCTGATCTAGGTACCGGGAAGCGGTCGCCCGCGTTTGTCTCGCTTGGACAGACGTGGCAGTGTCCGCCCTGAAGAACAAAAATACGGGAGAGAAGCGATGAAGAGTTTTCAGGTCGCCGAGTTCAACGCCCCCCTCAAAGAGGTGGATCATCCGACGCCGCAGCCGACCGGCACCCAGGTGCTGATCAAGGTGAAGGCGGCCGGCGTCTGCCACAGCGACCTGCACATCTGGGAGGGCGGCTACGATCTCGGCCACGGCCGCAAGCCGCTGTCGCTGAAAGACCGTGGCGTGTCGCTGCCGCGCACCATGGGGCACGAGACGGTCGGGGAGATCGTGGCGTTCGGGCCCGATGTCAAGGACGCCGACAAGGGCGGTCTCAAGGCCGGCGATATCGCGCTGGCCTATCCCTGGCTCGGATGCGGCAAGTGCGAAACCTGTCTCGCCGGCGACGAGAACATGTGCGCCGTCAAGCCGAATGCGCTCGGTGTCTATTGCGATGGCGGCTACGCCGACTACATGACGGTGCCGCATCCAAAATACCTGTTGAACCTGAACGGGCTCGATCCCGTCACGGCGGCGCCCTATGCCTGCTCTGGCGTCACCACCTACAGCGCGTTGAAGAAAGTGGAATCCGCGTTCAATTCGCCGATTGTGATTTTCGGCGCCGGCGGGCTCGGCCTGATGGCGCTGTCGCTGTTGAAGGCGATGGGCGGCAAGGGCGCCATCGTCGTCGATATCGACGCCCGCAAGCGCGAGGCGGCCGAGGCCGCCGGCGCGCTCGCCACCGTCGATGGCAAGGCGCCCGATGCGCTGGAGCAACTCATGAAGAAGGCCGGCGGCCCGATCCGCGCCGTCATCGATCTCGTCGGCAACGCGGCCACCACGCAACTAGGCTTCGATTGCCTCGCCAAAGGCGGCAAACTCGTCATCGTCGGCCTGTTCGGCGGCGGTGCGACCTGGGCGCTGCCGCTGATTCCGATCAAGGCGATCACGATCCAGGGCAGCTATGTCGGCAATCTGCGCGAGACCCAGGAACTGCTCGATCTGGTGCGAACCAAGAAGATCGCGCCGATCCCGGTGACGACGATGCCGCTAGCCAAGGCCAACGAGGCGCTGAACGATTTGCACCAGGGCAAGCTGGTCGGCCGCGCGGTGCTGGTGCCGTAAGGACTGTCATTCCGGGATGGTGCGTTAGCACCAGACCCGGAATGACGAAATCAATTGCCGATCTACTTTCCTGAGGTACCCCCATGTCCGCAAACAACGCCCTCCATATCGCCGTCCTCGGCGGCGACGGCATCGGCCCCGAAGTGATGGCGCCGGCGCTGGAAGTTTTGCGCAAGATCGAGGCGACAACGGACCTCAAATTCCGTTTCACCGATGCGCCTGCCGGCGCCAACAATTACCTCGCCACCGGCAAGTCGATGCCGGATAGCACAGTGAAGCTCTGCGACGAGGCCGACGCGATCCTGCTTGGCGCCTGCGGCCTGCCGTCGGTGCGCTACCCCGACAACACCGAGATCATGCCGCAGGTCGAACTGCGCTTTCATTTCGATCTCTATGCCGGCGTGCGTCCGGCGCGGTTGATCCCGGGCGTGCCGAGCCCGATCGTCGGTGCTGACCAGCGGGGCATCGATCTGGTCGTGATCCGCGAGTCCACCGAAGGTCTGTTCGCCTCGATGGGTAAGGGCGTCGTTACCGACACCGAGGCGCGCGAGACACTGGTCATTACCCGCAAGACTTCTGAGCGCCTGTTCGAGTTCTCGTTCAAGCTCGCCGAGCGCCGCAAGGCTCGGGGTCGCGCCAATGGCGGGCTGACCTGCGTCGACAAGGCGAACGTGTTCAAGGCGTTCGCGTTCTTCCGCGAGATGTTTGACGACGCGGCCAAGCGCCATCCTGATGTGAAGGCCGACCGGCTCTATGTCGACGCCTGTTCGGCGCTGCTGGTGAAGCGACCCTGGGATTTCGACGTCATGGTGATGGAGAACATGTTCGGCGACATCCTCTCCGACATGACCGCCGGCCTGATTGGCGGCATGGGGATGGCGCCGTCGGCCGATATCGGCGATCGCCACGCCGTGTTCCAGCCATGCCACGGCACCGCGCCCGATATCATGGGGCAGGGCAAGGCCAATCCGACCGGGATGATCCTCTCGGTGGCGATGATGCTTGACTGGCTGGCCGACAAGCACGGCCTCGAAAGTGCGGCCGAAGCCAGCGTGCGCATCGAGCGCGCGGTCGACAAGGCCTATGCCGACGGCATCAAGCCGATGGAATTCGGCGGCAGCAACGGGACTAACGATATCGCGAAAGCGGTGCTTGCGTCGCTGTGATCAGATCGCATTCGCCGCCTTCAACTTCTCGATGCCTTCGGCGTCGTAGCCCAGCGACTGTAATATCTCTTCGTTGTGCTCGCCGAGATCGGGCGTGGCAGAGCGCAAGTTGCGGTCGAATCCCGTGATCTCGCAAGGCTGCGCGATCAGGTCGAGTTCGCCGAGGCGCGGATGGGTGACGGAACGCTTGATCCGTAATTCCTCTACCTGCGGGTCGGCAAAGACTTGCTTGACGTTGTAGACCGGACCGCAGGGAAGGCCCTCGGCCACCATGCATTCGAACCATTCACGGCTCGACCGGGTGCGCAACGCCGCTGTGATCAGTTCGTTCAGCACTTCCCGGTTGCGCGAGCGCAAACCGGAAGACGCAAAGCGCGGATCGGAGATTATTTTTTCCCGGCCGATCAGTTTGCAGAATTTTGCAAAGTTCTTGTTGCCGGTGGCGGCGAGGTTGAGAAAGCCGTCGGCGGTCGGGAACAGCCCCATCGGCGTGTTGGTCGGATGGTTGTTGCCTTCCTGCGGCGGCACCTTCTTGTCCATGGTCCAGCGCGTCGCCTGAAAATCCATCAGCGTGATGCCGGCTTCCAAGAGCGAGGTCTGCACCCAGCGGCCCTCGCCGGAAACCTCGCGGTCCAGCAATGCAATCAGGATGCCCTGCGCCAGGAAGGCGCCCGCCATGATGTCGTTGACGGCGACGCCGACGCGCAGCGGACCCTGGCCCGGAAATCCCGTCACCGACATGATGCCGGTCATGCCCTGCGCGATCTGGTCGATCGAGGGACGCTCGGCATAGGGACCGTACTGGCCGAAGCCGGAAATGCTGCCATAGACGATCCGTGGGTTACGCTTCTTCACGGATTCGAAATCAACGCCAAGGCGCTTGGCGACGCTGGGGCGCATATTCTCGACGATGACGTCGGACTGTTCGGCGAGCCGCATGAAGACCTCGCGGCCTTCGTCGGTCTTCAGGTTCAGCGTGATGGCGCGCTTGTTGCGATGCAGATTCTGAAAATCCGAGCCGTCGCGGCGGCCCACGACTTCGCTGGTTTCCCCGGCTTCCGGCGGCGGCTCGACGCGGATCACGTCGGCGCCCCAGTCGGCCAATGTTCGTACACAGGACGGGCCGGCGCGCGCCAAGGTCAGGTCGAGCACCTTGAATCGCGACAGCGGCAGCCGGGGCGACTGTTCCTGCGGCGCGGCGTGGCCGGGTTTTTCGACGGGCTTATGCATTCTGATCGTCCTGTATCGGGATGATGTGCGAGGGATTGATCTCCAGCCAGACCTTCTGGCCGATATTGAACACGCTGACCGGCGGCGATATCACACGAAGCTTGAGGTCGCAGGTCTCAGCGCGGAACGCATAGTCCCAGGTTTCACCGAGAAACGCGCGCTCGGTGATACTGCCGGGCAGGATCACGGCATCGCCGGACGGGCAGGCGGCATGCAGCGCGAGGTTCTGCGATCGCAACGAGAATTCGCTCGTCTTGATCGGCCCGCTGCAACCGAGCCGTGCCGAGGCGACCTCAAAACCGTTGAAGGCTACGCTGGAGCCGTTCGGTCTGCCGTCGAGGATGTTCGAGCGGCCGATGAATTCCGCGACATAGCGCGTCTTCGGCCTTGTATAAAGCGTCAGGGGATCGTCGATCTGCTCGATGCGGCCCTTGTTCATGACCGCGATCCGGTCCGACGTGGTCATCGCCTCGGACTGGTCGTGGGTGACGTAGATCGAGGTGATGCCGAATTCATTGTGCAGGCGGCGGATTTCGCTGCGCATCTCCTCGCGTAAATTGGCGTCGAGGTTCGACAGCGGCTCGTCCAGCAACAGGATTTCCGGCTGCACCACCAGCGCCCGCGCCAGCGACACCCGCTGCTGCTGGCCGCCGGAGAGTTCGTTGGGATAGCGCGCGGCGAGATGCTTAAGCTGGACCACGTCGAGGATCTGCCCGACCCGGCGTCTGGCTTCGTCCTTTGCCACTTTGCGCATCTTGAGGCCGAAGGCGACGTTTTGTTCGACCGTCATGTTCGGCCACAGCGCGTAGCTCTGGAAGATCATCGACATCCGCCGCTTTTCCGGCGGCAGCGAGGCACTGGCGGACGACATCTGTTTGCCGTCCATTTCGACCGTGCCAGCGGTCGGCGTCACAAAGCCTGCGATCATCCGCAGCGTCGTGGTCTTGCCGCAGCCGGACGGCCCGAGCAGCGAAACGAATTCGCCCGCGCGCAGTGTGAGATTGAGGTCGTCGACCACAACGAGATCAGCGAATTTCTTGGTCAGACCCTTGAGCTGCAACTTGTCCATCAGTTTCGCCTCAGCATGAAATCCCGGCCGAGAACGGCGGCGCCGATCAAGGTCACGACGCCGGTGACGACGAGCAGCAGGACGGAGATAGCGGAAAGCATTTCGTACGAACCCTGTTCGCTCAGCTCCAGTGTCAGCACCGAAACGACGCGGGTTTGCGGTCCCGATAGGAACATCGCGGTCGACAATTCCCGCGTCCCGATGATGAAGATCAGCAGCCAGCTCCCGAACAGCGATTTCTTCAGGATCGGTAGCACTACCAGCCACAGCGCACGGGCCTGGTTGCCGCCGGCGATCCGCACCGCTTCCTCGAGCTCGGGATGCAGGCCCTGGATCGCCGAGTTGGAATTGGTGAAGGCGATCGGCAGGAAGCGCGTGACAAAGGCGATCACGACCAGTGCGCCGAGACCATAGAGCGCGAACGGTGGCGGCGCGTAGGCGGCGTAGAAGCAGATCGCGAGCACGATGCCGGGCACCGCGAACGGCGCCAGCGTGATGCTGGCGAGCAAGTGGGAGTAGGGCAGCAGTTTTCGCTGCGAGATATAGGCGACGGCGAAGCCCAGAAAGGTGCAAATGGTCGCGGTGATGATAGCGTATTGAAAGGTATTGAACAGCGCCTGCCGCACCGTCATCTGGTCGAACAGCACCTCGCGGAAGTTATGGAAAGTGAAATTGGCCGCCGACATTGGCTGCGCCCAGGCCTTGCTGAACGAGGTCTGCAGGATGATGAACAGCGGCATGAACACCGACAGGCCCGCGATCGCCATGGCATAGGCAAACAGCACCCAGCGGAAGGCGCCGAGTCCCATCGGCTCGCGGTGACCGCCCTTGCCGCCGACGGTGACGTAGCTCTTGCGCGCCAGCAGCCGTCGCTGCACCCATAACAGCGCGATGGTGATACCGACCATCGGCATCGAGAAGGCGGCAGCGACTTCGACCCGGACCGGGTTTTCGAAAAATGCCGCGAGCTGCGTGGTCACGACGTTGAAGCCGGCAGGAATGGCGATCAGCGCCGGCGTGCCGTAGAGGCCGAGCACTTCCAGGAACACCAGGAATACCGAGCCGAGGATCGCCGGCAGCGCCAACGGCAGGGTGACGCGAAAGGTGGTCTGCGCCGGACCGGCGCCGAGGATGGCGGCGGCTTCCTCCATCTCGGTCGAGATCAGGTCGAGCGCGGATTTGGTGAACACGTAAATCAGCGGAAACGAATACAGCGCGGTGACCAGCGCCAGTCCCCAGAAAGTGAAGATGTTGAACGGGCCCGACGGCGCGCCGGTCACCATCATCCACGCCTTGTTGATCCAGCCGGCATTGGGACCGCCCAGCAAAATCCAGCCGATCGCGCCGACGAACGGCGGGATCAAAAACGAGGCCAGCACCATCACATGGACAAAGCCGCGACCGGGCATGTCGGTGCGCGAGACTCCCCAGGCCAGCGGCACCGCGATGATGCTGGAGAAGATCGCCGCCACCGCGCCGAGTTCGACCGAGTTGATCAGCGCCTGGACGTAGCGCGGCCGGCCGAAGGCGGTAACGTAATTGGCGAACGTGAAGCTATGGTCGCTGGCCTTGGTAAAACTGTCCTTGACCAGCTGGAACAGCGGATTGGCGACCAGGAAAACGAGAACCGCCGCTAGCAGCAGCGCCACCAGCGTCGTCGGGTTGAAGGCGTTGCGGAACGCCGCCACCACCTTTGTGGCAGCGGTGCTCCGATCTCCCTCTATCCCAAGTACTGCCATTAAAGCGCAGCCATTTACCGGCCAGTGAACTTCGGCTTGCGCTTTTCCATGAAGGCCTGGCGGCCCTCGCGAAAGTCCTGAGAGTCCATGCAGTCGGTGCCGATCTGCTTGACCGCATTCATGTCGCGCTTGTCGGGATCCTTTATCACCTGGGCGATGGTGATCTTGGCCGCCTTGATCGCGAGCGGCGCATTGCCCGAAATCGTGCGCGCGATCTCCATGGTCGCTTCCCACAGGTCGGCATCGGGTGAAACGCGATCGACGAGGCCAATCCGCAGCGCTTCCGCTGAATCGATCTTCATGCCCGTGTACATGATGAGGCGCGCCCAGGACGGCCCGACCAGCGAGACCAAATGGCGCAAGCCGTCATAGCCATAGGCGATGCCGAGCTTGGCGGCGGGAATGCCGAACTGGCTGTTGTCGCTGGCGATGCGGATATCGGCCGCCATCGCCACCTGCATGCCGCCGCCGAGGCAGAAACCCCTGATGCAGGCGATGATCGGTTTCGGGTAATTCGCCAGCAAGGCGCGCTGGGCATCGCTCTTTTTTGAGTATTCTTCCGACGCCGCGGCATTATGGCGGACTTTTTCGAATTGGCTGATATCGGCACCCGAGACGAAGGCCTTGTCGCCGGAGCCGACCATGATGACGACTCGAACGTTGGGGTCGTCGCGCAATTCGATCAGCGCGTTGCCGAGCCCTTCCCACATATCCAGCGACATCGCGTTGCGCTTGGCCGGGTTGTTGAAGGTGATGACGCCGACGCCGTCAGTGACGCTCTGCAGGATCTTGCCATCGGCGTAGGATTTTTCGTTGTTTTTGGGAACGTCGAGCATGTGTTCTGCTTTCGGGTCTTGAGGAGGTCGTCTGCGGATCAGGCGGTAGTGATGAACGGGTCGAATTTCGCACGTGCGAAGGCCGGCCGGGCCTGTATTTTAGTCCACCATTCGCTGACGCGGGGATGTTTCTTGGCCTCGACTTCGTCCGGGGCGATCTCCTCGTCGAGCCGCTTGACGAACGGCACCGCGGCGATATCGGCGATCGAATAGGCCTTGCCGACGATCCAGCCGGACGGCTTTAGCGCCGCTTCCATCCTGTCCAGGAGCTGCGTGACCAGCTTGGTCCGGGCGGCGTCACGCTCTTCCTCGGTATAGGGTTTTCGGGCGACCCGGAGCCAAGCCTCCTGACGTTCCTTGCTCGGGATGTTCTTCAACTTCTTGGCCAGTTCCGCATCAGTCCATTGCGAGGCTGTCTTCTGCAGATGGTGGCGCCAGTTGAATATGATGAGATTGCCGATCAGGGCGTCGATATGCCGGATCCAGTTGCGCATCTCGGCGCGCGCGTAGGGCGTATCCGGCCGCAGTGGCGGGTCGGGATAGGTCTCGTCGAGATATTCGCAGATGGTGCCGCTTTCGTGCAGCGGCTGGCCGTCATGGATCATGGTCGGGATCACGCCGAACGGATTGATCTTCAGGTATTCCGGCGAGTGATGCTCCAGATTGGCCATGTCGACGACGTGGCCTTCATAGGCGAGGCCCTTTTCCTCGAGGCATAGCCGGACCGGCGCGACGCGCTCGAACGCCAGCCGTGATGAAGGACGATCATGCCGTGCTCCTGGAATTGCGACGACGGCGATCAGACACCGAAGGTGTCGCGCCATTTTTCGGTGAGTTCGGGAATGCCCTTGATGATTTCGGCAATCGTCGGGCGGATGGTCTTCATCTCGTCGAGCTTCTTGAAGCCCGGGGGCAATACCGTGTCGCGCCGCAAGGGTATGCCGAATTCCTCGATGTCTTCAGCGGCGGTTTCACTGGAGTAGAGAAATTCCATGAACAGCTTTGCCGCGTTGGGATGCTTGGTGTTCTTCAGGATGCCGGAACCCGAGATCATCAGGACCGAGCCTTCTTCGGGATAGGATATCCCGACCGGATTGCCCTGTGATGCATTGCGCTGCACCAGCGCCAGCGGGCTGGCGCCAATGCTGCGCTCGCCCGAGATCAGCACTGTCACGGTGTCGATGATGGACCGGCCGACATGCGGCTTCATCGCGGCCAACTGCTCGAAATAGTCCCAGCCATAGAGTTTGTTCATCTGCACCACCCAGGTGCCGACGAAGCCGGAGAAGCCGGGATGGCCGACCACCGACTGGCTCTTCCATTTGGGATCGATGAAGTCTTTCCAGCTTTTCGGCGCCTGTTCCGGCTTCACCTTGTTGGTGTTGTAGGCGAGGCCAACCGTGGTGGCGTTGACGATCTGGTAGGCGTCATCGGGATCGACGCTCTGAAAGCGGCTGTCGATCTGGTCGATCGATTTCATCCGGTACGGCATCAGCACGCCGCGCTCCTTCAGCGCCACGAACTGGCCCATGTCTGTCGTGGCGAAGACGTCGCAATTGGCGGCGTTGGCCTGCAGATCCTGGCTCAGCCGTTGATAGGCGACCTGCGCCGTCGAACGCACCACATTCACCTTCACGCCGGGAAAGGCTTTGGTGAAAATCGCGCCATGCTTTTCGGAGCGGTCCGAAGGCCAGTAGACGCTGTACCAGGTCAGCTCGCCTTCCTGCTTGGCCTTGGCGTAAAGCTCGGCGATGTAATCGGCCTGCGCGGTCGCGGGCCGCAGCCCCATCAGCGCAAGCGCGGTTCCCGTCAGAAAATTTCTTCGGTCGATCGGCATCGGCGTTCCCTGCAAGCTGACGCTCTTTGGCGTCTGCGTCTTCGACGTTCTCGGGCGTCTTCGGTGACCATTTCAGCATTGATTTAATGTGTGCGCAATGCTCATCTATGTATACACAAGGGAACCTCTTAAATGCGTGCCAGAAGCAGCGATGCCCTGCGAAGGGAGATCGAGGACGACATCGAGCACGGCCGGCTGTCGCCGGGCGACAAGCTCGACGAGCAGACGCTGGCAGAACGGTTCGAGGTGTCGCGCACGCCGGCGCGGGAGGCCCTGTTGCAACTGGCGGCGGCCGGACTCGTGCGGCTGGTGCCGCGGCAGGGCGCGTTTGTCTCCAGCGTGTCGCCGCAACTCGCCATCGGCATGGTGGAAGTGCTGACGGCGCTGGAGGCGGAAGCCGCCGGGCTCGCCGCGCGGCGGATGACGTCGGTCGAGAAGGCGCAGCTTGCGAAATTCCATCTGGTGTCGCAGGTGGCGATGAAGCGGCTGGACAGCCCGGCCTACATCAAGAACAACGCCGCCTTTCACGCCGCGATTTATGACGGCGCCCGCAACGAGTTTCTCGCCGAACAGATCCGCACCACTCGATTGCGGATGCGGTTCTATCATCGCTCCAGCCTCTATCAGCCGGCCCGGCTGAAGGCCTCGTTCCAGGAGCACGCCCGCGTCACCGAAGCGATCAAGAGCGGTGACGAGGCGCTGGCGCAGCAATTGATGCGCGAGCACATCCTGTTCGGCGGCCGGGTGTTCGCCGACCTGATCGCCAATCTCACCAACCGGAAGCCTTGAGATCATGAAGACCGCCGTCGTTCGCATCCACCGCCATGGCGGTCCCGAAGTGATGCAATATGAGGAAGTGGAACTGAGCGCTCCCGGCCCCGGCGAGGTGCTGCTGAAGCAAACTGCGATCGGGTTGAACTTTGCCGACACCTATCAGCGCGAAGGCGAGGCCGGGCCGCATGATGTCGGCACTATGCCGATCATCCTCGGCGGGCAGGGGGCCGGCGTGATCGAAGCCGTCGGGGCCGGTGTCACCGCCTTCAAGGCGGGCGACATGGTCGCCTATATCCATCCCGGCGCCTATGCCGAGCGCCGCCTCGTTCCCGTCGACAAGCTGTTGCATTTGCCATCAGGGATTTCCGCGGAGATCGCGGCGGCGACCTTGCTGCGCGGCCTCACGGCTGAATATCTGGTGCGGCGGCTGTACAAGATAAAGCCCGGCGATATCGCGCTGGTTCACGCTGCGGCTGGCGGCATGGGGCTGTTGCTGGGACAATGGGCCAAGGCGCTTGGTGCGCGCGTGATCGGCACGGTCGGCGCCGACAGCAAGATAGAGATGGCCAAGGCGCACGGCTCCAGCGACGTGATCGTCTACAGCCGCGAGGACTTTGCGGCCCTTACCATGGAACTGACGAATGGCGTCGGTGCGGACGTGATCTATGACGGCGTCGGCAAATCAGCGTTCCTGAAATCGCTCGATTGTGTCAGGCCGATGGGGATGGTGATCAGCTACGGCACGGCGTCAGGCAACGTCGGCGCCTTCGACCTGCAACTTCTGCATCGTAAATCCATCATCGTGACGCGGCCGACGCTGCGTACCTGGATCGCCAAACGTTCGGATTACGAAGCCGCCGCCGCCGCGTTCTTCGACGCGGTGATTTCAGGCAAGGTCCGCGCCGAGGTCAATCGCAGCTATCCGCTGCGCGACATCAGGCGCGCGCACGAGGAATTGCAAGGCCGCGCCACGGTCGGCCCCGCCATCATTATCCCCTAGCGATATTCACTGCGTCATATGCGCCGTCAGCGGATGCGCGGCGGCCCTGTTGAAGAACGCCGCTTCCTCCGCGGTCGCTTCCAGCAGCTGCTCGTCCTGGGCGTAGATGTCGTTGCGGAACTGGATCCTCTGATCTCTGGTCATCCACGCCGTCAGGTAAATCCAGGCCACCGGAATCTTCTTCGTGACATGGACGTCGTGACGCTGTCCGGTCGTGATCGCCGCATCGATCGCTGCTCTGTTCCACTGCGGCTGGTCCTTCAACAACCACGCCGCGAGGTCGCGAACATTGTCGACGCGCGAGCAGCCGTGGGAATCGAAGCGGTAGTCGTCGGTGAACAGATTGCGCTGATTGGTGTCGTGCATGTAGACCGAATAGGAATTCGGCATGTCGATCTTGACCGCGCCGAGCGCATTCCAGGCGCCGGACTGCTGGCGCACCGTGAAGTTCGGCGTGTGGGCGCCGGACCAGTCGACCGAATTCGGATCGATCGGCGCGTCGTTGGCGCCCAGCACATCCATGTGCATGCGGGAGAGATAGCCGGGATCTTTGCGCATATGCGCGGAAATTTCCGTCTTTGCGATTGACGACGGCACGGTCCAGGTCGGATTGAGATTGACGCTGGTGATGTCGGTGGTCAGCGTCGGCGACGGCTTTTCGGTCTTGCCGACGATGACGCGATAGCGCCGCACCACCTTGTCGTCCTCAATCGCCTCGGCAAAGGTCGCCGGAATATTCACGACCACGTAGCGCTGGCCGAACGGAAAGGTCATATTTTCAAGGCGTGTCAGCGAGGCCTCGAGTTGCTTGATGCGCCTCTGGACGGAAACGTTGAGCGCGGCCAGCGTACGCGGCGTTACGGTCCCGGTCATCGCCATGCCGTGGCGGGCCTGGAAATGCTTGACGGCTTCGGCCAGAGTCTCGTCGTAAGCGCCGGACGCCTTGTCGGAGGCGAGGTCGCCGCTGATGATCAGGCGCTTGCGCAACAGGTCGTCATTCGGTCCCTGGACGCCGAGCGCGAATTTGGCATCGGCGGGAAGTACCGGCCATCCGCCGCGCACCGCCAGATCCGAGTAGCTGAGGGCGGCTTCGCGGATACGTTGCGCGCTGCCCTCGTCGTAGGTCGGCTCATGCGAGAGTGCCAGCGCCGCTGCCGAGCGTGATTCCGGCGTCGACGCGGCAACCGCCGGTTTCTCCGGTGCGGCGTGCACCGTCCCGCCCGGCGCGGCTTGATGGGGTGCCGTAGTGGCGCCCGAACCAGCTGCAGGTCCGGCTCCTTGGCCAAACGCCGGCCCGGCCACGAGCATCGCGGCCATGGCAACGACTGTCATTCTCTGCATGTGAGATTTCCCCAGTGTCAGGCTTGTTCGGATGTGCGCGATGCGCGCAAATGGAAATCGGATGCCCGGCCACCGGGCTGAATGGGCGAGATGGGGTTGCTCACGACCGCGATTGGCAGGATAGCCCCGTGCAAGATTACCCCGTGAGAGTTGCGTTAGGATTAAGTTGCCGTTGCGACTGTGGCACTGCCGCACCCCCTGACTCGAATCGAAAGCAGGCCCACCGCAGTGATTGGACTTTTGTCTCCTTTGATATGTCGCCGCGGCCGTTATGGTGATTCGCAACAGAATCAAGAAAAGCACGATGGGGAGAGCTTGATGCGGTTGACGCGCCGGGAAGCGATTGCGGGATGCGGCGGGGGGCTGGCCTGGCTCGCAGCAGGGCCGGCGCTGGGGCAGGCAGCCTATCCCAGCCGGACGATCAAGATGATCGTGCCCTATCCGGCAGGCGGGACCACCGATCTGCTTGGCCGGCTGTTTGCCGACCAGCTCAAGAGCGGCCTTGACGCAACCGTCGTCGTCGAGAACAAGCCGGGCGCTGGTACGACGCTCGGCGCCGAGCTGGTCGCCAAGTCCGAACCGGACGGGTACACGCTTCTGATGGCGACCTCGACCACGCTCGCCATCAACAAGACGCTCTATAAAAGACTGCCCTACGATCCCGCAGTGGATTTTGCGCCCATTGGCCTCGTCGCCGGCGTACCGTTTGCGCTGATCATCAATCCGACGATCCCGGCGAAGACGCTGGCCGAGTTTATCGCCTACGCCAAATCGAAGCCGGGGCTCGCCTATGGCTCGGCCGGCAATGGCAGCCCGCAACATCTCGGCGCCGAGATGCTGAAGACGGCGGCCGGAATCGACATCCGGCATGTGCCGTATCGTGGCAGCGTGCCGGCGATGTTCGATGTGGTCGCGGGGCATATTCCGTTCATGGTGGTGGATTTGCAGCCGGCGCTGCAGCAGATTCGCGAGGGCACGGTTCGGGTGCTCGGCGTAACAACGCCGAAGCGGGTCGCCGCGGCCCCGGACATTCCGACGCTTGCCGAAGGTGGGCTTGCCGGTTTCGAACTGGTCGCCTGGCAAGGCGTGGTGGCGCCGTCGGGCACGCCGAGGCCGATCATCGATGCGCTGGCAGCGCAGATCGCCAAACTGATCGCCGACCCCGCGACAAGGGACAAGTTGAAGGAGATTTCGCTGGAGCCGCTGCCGCCCTCGACACCGGACAGTTTTGCCGCTTACATCAAGACCGAAATCGCGCGCTGGGCGGTGATCGTAAAGAACTCCGGAGCCGAGCTCGAATGACGAACGCATAACCAATAACAACAAGAAGTCTTGAAATGACTCTCCCGCAGACCCACGGCCCTTGCGCGACATGAAGGATGCAGCTGTCCTGATCGTTGGCGCCGGACCGGTCGGGCTCACGCTGGCGATCGACCTCGCCTGGCGCGGCATCGACGTCACGGTAGTGGAAACGCGCGCGCCCGCCGCACCGCCCGAGCCGAAATGCAATCACGTCGCCGCCCGCACCATGGAAATCTTCCGGCGGCTCGGCCTTGCCGGGAAAATCCGCAATGCCGGATTGCCGGCGGATTATCCGCACGACATCAGCTATCGCACTTCTTTCACCGGTCAGGAACTGACCCGGATTCATATTCCCTGCCGGCGCGACCGCTTCACGGCAACCGACGGGCCGGACTGCAACTGGCCGACGCCGGAGCCGCCGCACCGCATCAACCAGATATTCCTCGAGCCGATCCTGTTCGAGCATGCGGCGGCGCAGCCGTGCATCCGCATCGTCAACCGCACCGCCGTCCAAGACGTCGTGGTGGAGGACACGGGCGCCCGCGTGAGCCTGCGCGACTTCGATACCGGCAAGGTCACGGCCGTGAACTGCCGCTATTTGATCGGTTGCGACGGCGCGCGTTCGATCGTGCGCAAGGCAATCGGCGCGGAATTATCCGGCGATGCCGTGATCCAGCGCGTGCAGTCGACCTATATCAGGGCACCCGGCCTGATCGATCGCCAGCAGAGCGCGCGCGCCTGGGGGACCGGTTCGATCAATCCGCGGCGTTCGGGCATGGTCTATGCGATCGACGGCCGCGAACGCTGGCTGGTGCACAATTACATGAAGCCGGGCGAGGGCGATTTCGACGAGGTCGACCGCGACGGCTGCCTGCGCACCATCCTCGGCGTCGACGCCGATTTCAAATACGAGATCATCTCGAAAGAAGACTGGTTCGGGCGGCGGCTGATCGCCGATAAATTCCGCGACCGTTGCGCCTTCATCGCCGGCGACGCCGCGCATATCTGGGTGCCCTATGCCGGTTACGGCATGAATGCCGGCATTGCCGACGCCATGAACCTGTCGTGGCTGCTGGCGGCCCATCTCAACGGCTGGGCTCCGCCATCCATTCTCGACGCCTATGAGGCGGAGCGCTGGCCGATCACCAGCCAGGTTTCAAAATTCGCGATGTCGCATGCCGAAGCCGAAATTCGCCGCCGCGGCTCGGTGCCGGATGAAATCGAGGCGGCGGGAGCGGAAGGCGAGCGTGCGCGGCGCGACGTCGGCCGTCTGACCTACGAGATCAATGTGCAGCAATATGCCTGTGCAGGATTGAACTTCGGCACCTACTATGATCGTTCGCCGATCATCAGCTATGACGGTGCCGCCCATCCGGCCTACACGATGAACAGCTATACGCCGTCCACGGTGCCGGGTTGTCGTACGCCGCATCTGTGGTGCAAGGACGGCCGCTCGCTCTATGACGCGCTGGGGCCGGAATTCACTCTGCTGCGGTTCGATCCCGCAACCGACGTCGCCGCACTCGACGCCGCAGCCCGCTTGCGGGGCATGCCGCTAAAGGTTCTCGATATCGAACGGCCGGACTCCGTCATTTGCGACGGTAACAAAGACAGTGACAAACTGGTCTTGTCCCGGCCGGATCAACATGTGGCTTGGCGCAGCAACAGGCTACCCGCCGATTCGCTCGCGATCATTGATCGGGTCCGCGGTGCTGCAATCCAGGCGCGATAGCGCCTAGTCTTCGTTGGCGGCAATCGATTCCATCAGGGAGACCAGCTGACGCTGCACGGTCTGGTCCTTGATCTTGCTGTAAGCGCGCAGCAGCCGCAGGCTGAATGCGCTGTCGAGGAACAGCAGGCTCTCGACTTCGCGCGCCTTGCCGTCGCCGTCGTAGAAGAACGTGACCGGCACGTCGAGCGCAGTTGCGATTTGCTGCAGACGGGCAGCGCCGACGCGATTGACGCCCTTTTCGTATTTCTGGACCTGCTGGAAGCTGACGCCGAGTTTGTCGCCGAGCTCGGCCTGGGAGATCTTCTGCTCCACACGTCGGAGGCGAATCCGCTTGCCCAATTCAATGTCGGGTTTGCCGGCACTGCGCTGCTTCATTTTCTTTGCTGCTGATCTATTCATTCTGGTTTTACCGTCCTTCGATCGGGAAGCCCTGGAAATTAGGTCAGGGGTTCATCCGTATTTACCGCGTTAAGTCTGCATCGACCCATGAATTCGCCGTAAGAAACACAGGAATCCTGAGAGAATGTCGGATGGTAGCCAAACGCAAGGGCGAATGGGAAGCATCCAGATACCGGCGCTGTCAGCCGAGTTCTGGCTGTTGGCGCCCGGGGCATAATTGTCGAAACCCCGCTCTCTACATTTGGCAAAATATCGGCCAAACCACAACCACCGCGAGTTCAATGGCCACAGATTTCGAGAGCATACTTACTAACTGCCGACTGTACACTGGTACTACTACGGGGCCATAGCCCGGTTGTGAGAGGCGAAATGACGCGCCCGGGGTGAACGGAAATACCCTTGGGTTGGTAGGCCAAAAATGCTCAACCGTCATATTAAATAGAATACAGCAAGGTTGCAGCGCCTCTAAATGAATGGCGCGCTGGACAATTGCGGCAAAGTTCTGGATCATCGGCGTGGCCCTCACGCGATCCTTTACGTGCCCGCGGCCTGATTTTTCAGTACCTTGTGGAGACGCTCATGAAACGCCGCACTGAGCCGCCCCAAGACCGCGCCGGCCCGCGAGCCGCGGAAACGACTGGGGCCAGTTCAGAAGCGCGCCTGCTGTCGCTGCTTGCAACGCTGGAGCAATGCCGGGCGTCTCTCGATCAAGTGGGGTCGGCCGCCGCCGGATTGCTGTCGCTGGCCATGCTCGAGCTTCGGCTCGAACTTCATCGGGTGACGGAGTCCGAACTCAAGGCGTTGTGCGACCTGACAGCGCAGGCAAACCAGCCGTCGCTGGTGGTAAAGCCCGGCCAGGACCTGCCGCCGCTCCGTCTGCAACTCGTCAAATAGACGGCAAGGCCTTCCCGCGGGACGTCTAACCCGCAGTCACGTCGACCAGTTCCGCGCCGTCGAGCACCCGCCGCGCCTTGTCGCGGTCGAGATCTTTTTCCCAGGCAGCGACAACAACGGTCGCGACGCAGTTGCCGATCAAATTACCGAGCGCGCGGGCCATGCCGATGAACCAGTCGACCGACAGCACCAGCACGAGGCCGATGGCGGGAATGCTCGGCACCGCATTCAGTGTCGCCGCCAGAATGACGATCGCCGAGCCGGGCACGCCATGCGCACCCTTCGACGTGATGAGCGAGACGCCGAGCACCAGCAGGAGGTCGCCGAACGACAATGGCGTGTTGGTCGCCTGCGCGATGAACACCACCGCCAGCGTCAGATAGATCGAGAATGCATCGAGGTTGAACGAATAGCCGGTAGGGATCACAAGGCCGACCACCGAATCCTTGACGCCCATCCGCTCCAGCTTGCGCATGATTTGCGGCAGCACGGCATCGGAGGAGGCGGTGGCGAGAACGATCGTCAATTCCTCGCGCAGGTAGGCCAGGAATTTGAGAATGTTCAATCCGGCCAGCGCCATCACGCCGCCGAGCACGCCGAACACGAAGATCGCCACCGAGACGTAGAACAGGGCGACCAGCGACAGCAGCTGCTTGAGCGAGCCGACGCCGTATTTTCCGACCGTGTAGGCCACGGCGCCGAGCACGCCCAGTGGCGCGACACGCACGATCAGGCCCATGGTGCGGAACAGCACGGTCGACACGGCGTCGATGAAGGATGTGATCCTTTCGGCCTTTTCGCCGCCGACAAGCGCGAGGCTGGTCCCGAACAGGATCGCGAAGAACAGCACCTGCAGCACGTCGTTGCGCGACAGTGCATCGATGGATGTGGTCGGGATGATATTCATCAGGAAGCTGCCGATGCCGCCGCCCTGCAGTTTGTGGGCATTGTCGGCGTAGTTGCTGAGTGCCTTGGCATCGAGCGTCGAGGTGTCGATGTTCATGCCGTGGCCGGGTCCGAACAGATAGGCCAGCAGCAGGCCGACGATGAGTGCAACCGTGGTCATGGTCTCGAAGTAGACCAGTGCCTTGACGCCGACCCGTCCGACCTTTTTCAAGTCGCCGGCGCCGGCGATGCCGTGCACCACGACGCAGAACACGATCGGCGCCACGATCATCGAAATCAGCTTCAGGAAGGCGTCACTGAAGATCTTGAGCCCGACGGCGAAATCCGGAACAGCCATCCCGAGCACGATCCCGAGCACCAGCGCGGCCAGCACCTGGACGAAAAGCGAGGTGTAAAGCGGCTTGCGCGCTTCCGTCGCTACCGGCGCTGTGATCGTCGACATGGTCTGGTGTCCCCAATTGGTTTCCGCGTCAAAACGTAGCAACTAACGTGCCAATTTGCCGCGCAGGCCGGCCCTACTGGAAATAACCGGTCGCGATGACTCGGTGGCCGCTCTTGGCCGCGATCTTCAGTTTTCGGTAAGCATCTCGTGGCAGGTATCTGTCAGTAAGTGGAGTACCCGCGTGATTGATTTTGACAGGCTGCAGGAACTTGCTGCGGATGTACGCAGCTTTATCCAGGGCTCGAGTGACAAGGCCAACGCCCTGAAATCCATTGTAACCGCCTTTGATGTGGTTCTCGGGATTTATCCTTCCAGTACAGGGGCGGAGCTTCACGTCATCAAGGGCCAAGAGCTGCTTAGTCAGATGACGCCTAACGGCCCTGACTACAGCCACACCGCCATCGCCGTGCAAACGCGTGAACAGGCAATCGCCCTGCAAGCTCTGCTTGCTTAGCAATCGCCCCTTTCACCGCGAGGTTTTTTGGCAGTCGGTAATCGTAGCGCCGTCTGAGCGGGCGATATCAATTGCCCCGATTCGTCAGCCCTCGTTTTCGAGCGCGCAGGTCAAGGTGTAGACGACGCCATGCGGCAGAAAATCAACGGTAGCCTCGCCGCCGAGCTGATCGCGCGCGCTGCGCTCGATCAGCCGCGAGCCGAAGCCGCGCTGCACCGGCGCCGTGACGTGGGGGCCGCCGGCCTCGGTCCAGATCATCCGCAGTTTGCGCCCGTCGCTTTCCTCTAGCACTTCCCACTCCAGCGCGACGGTGCCGGTGTCGTTCGACAGCGCGCCGTATTTGGCGGCGTTGGTCGCGATCTCGTGCACGATCATCGACAGGATCACGGCAAGCCGCGGCGACAGCGGCACCTTCGGTCCGAACATCCGCATCCGACCGGGATTGGTGAGCAGATAGGGCTGCAGCACCCGCGCGACCACGTCCTGCAAATCGGAGCCCTGCCACTTCTCCTGGCTCAGCAGATTGTGCGCTTCCGCCAGCGCGCCGAGCCTGCCTTCGAACGACGCGCGTTCGGTCCGGCTCGCGCCGCGAAAGGTTTGGATCGCGATCGACTGCAGGATAGCGAGCGTGTTCTTGACGCGGTGGTTGAGTTCTTCGATCAAGAGATCATGCAGCGCCTCGCCGCGGGCAATCGTGGTGGCCATCCGCACCGCAAAGGCGAGGCCGACCAGCAGCAGGACGCCGCCGATCACGCTGGCGATCGCGAGGTTTCGCCATAGCGGACCGACCAGCGAACCTTCCGAGATTCCCGCAGCTACGGTCCAGCCGGTGAGCGAAGAGCGCGCAAAGCTCGTGATCAGCGGCACGCCCTCGAGCGACACCGTCGGCAGGGTCGCCTCGGTGCTGCGAAAAAGCGCGTCGTAGAGTAATGGCGATGCACGCTTGCCGATGGTTTCCTGCGGGTTCGGTACGCGGGCGAAATTGACGCCTTCGCCGTCGAAGATCGAGATCGTCCAGTCCTTGCTCGGGCGCTGCTGTTCGATGATGGCCTGGAAAATCTCGATCGGCGGACTGAAGGAAATATCGTATATCACCTCGCCGTCGCGGATCACGGGGACCTCAACGGTGACGATCAAGCGCTGCTTGACCGCGCCGGTGAACAGATTGGAGTAGGTCGGCTTCTTTTCCGCGAAGACCTTGTCGACGATCGCGCGGTTGTTTCGAAGCGGCAGGCTTGAGGCGTCCGGTGTGACCGAGGAAAACACCTGGCGGCCTTCGCGGTCGGCCACCAGCACGACGCCCTCCTTGCCGTACTGATCGAGGAAGCCGGCGGCGATCCGGCGAAAGCTGTTGAAGTCACCGCCGCGGAGCGAGTTGGTAAGCGCGAGAACCTGCAGGCCTCCGGTCATGCGCTGCATTTCGGCATCAAGCACCAGCCGGATGCTGCGCACGGCCTCCCCCACGCGCTGGGTCGCGTCCCGGCGATCCTGTTCGTAGTTGTTATAAACGATGCCTGCCGCAAACAGGATCAGCGGCAGCGTGGTTCCCGCGACCAGAAGGGCGAGACGCACTGGCAATGAAAGTTTTGGCAACGCATGTCCCGGATCGGCAGAATTGCCGTGAGCATAGGAGAAGCGGTTGAATTCGCCAAGGAATTTGGAGGAAATCAGCCGGTAGTTGCCGGGCTCCACGATTGCAGAGCGCGCCGTGGAACCCGGATATCTGCCTTCAGAGATTGCTGTCGGTGATGGCGGCATACACCATGGTGCGGATCTCGCGCCGCAGCGGGTAGGCGCTCGACGGCAGCACCTGCGTCATGAAGATCGTGATCAGTTCTTCCGCCGGATCGATGAAGAACGATGTCGTCGCCGCACCGCCCCAAGCGTATTCGCCGGGACTGCCGGCAATCAGGGTCTGCGCCGGGTTCATGGTCACGGCGAAGCCGAGGCCGAAACCGATGCCGTTATAGGAGGCTTCGGAGAACAACGAACGCGACATCGTCGGCAGGTCGACGCCGCCGGGCAGATGGTTCGACGCCATCAATTTCAGCGTCTTCGGGCCCAACAGCCTGACGCCGCCGAGTTCACCGCCGTTGAGCAGCGTCCGGCAGAAGGTGAGATAGTCGGCCGCCGTCGAGCACAGGCCACCGCCGCCTGAAATGAACGAGGGCGGCGACAGGAACGAACTCGTGGTAGGATCGTCCTGCAGCGTCAGCGAACCCTTGCGCTCGGTGGTGTGAAAGGTCATGCCGCCGTTCGGATCGGCCGAATAGCAGGCGGCGAAACGATGGGCCTTGTCCTTGGGCACGAAGAAATCGGTATCGTTCATCCCGAGCGGATTGAGAATGTGCTCTTTCAGGAACTGCTCGAACGGCTGGCCCGAGATCTTGCCGACGAGATAGCCGAGCACGTCGGTGGCGACGGAATAGTTCCAGGCTTCGCCCGGCGAAAACTCCAGCGGAATTTTCGCCAGGTCTTCGATCATGGTCTGCAGCGTGCCGGCCTTCATCACTTCGCCGATCTTGGTCTCGCGATAGGCGGCATCGACGTTGGAGCGCTGCTGGAAGCCGTATGTGAGACCAGAGGTGTGGCGCAGCAGGTCGACGATCAGCATCGGCCGCGACGGCGGCCGGGTCAGAAACGCCGGATAGGTGCCGGCCACGAACACGCCGAGGTTCTTCCATTCGGGAATGTATTTATGGACGGGCTCGTCGAGCGCGACGCGGCCTTCCTCGACCAGCATCATGAAGGCGACCGAGGTCAGCGCCTTGGTCATCGAATAGATCCGGAAGATCGTATCGTCCTTGACCGGCACCTTGCGCTCGACATCGGCAAAGCCCTGCACCGTCGAGTGGACGATCTTGCCGCGGCGATAGATCAAAAGCTGCGTTCCGGGAAAGCGGCCGGCATCGACATAGCGCTGCTTCAGGTGATTTTCGAGACGGTCGAGTGCGGCCTTGGACATTCCGGCGGACTCGGGCGAGGCGGGGGTGGGGGCTAACATCGGGGTTGATCTCCGGCAGGCTGGGTACGCTCCCAGATAGCCGAAAAGTGTAGCCTGTTCCAACGCCCCGCGCTTACCCCCGCCCGGATCGGTGGTATACGCTGACGCAGCCATTCGCGACCCCTGCATGACAGCCAAAATGACCCAATTCAACGAGACCGAACTCACCGCCGCCGTGATCAGCAGTTTTGACGATACGCCGGATCCCCGCGCCAAATTCCTGCTGCAGGAACTGGTGACGGCGCTGCATGGCTATGTCGCCAAAACCGGTCTCACCTTCGAGGAATGGGAATACGCCGTCGATTTCCTGACCCGCACGGGGCAGAAATGCACCCCGATCCGGCAGGAATTCATCCTGCTGTCCGACGTGCTCGGCGTCTCGATGCTGGTCGATGCCGTCAACCACCGGGAGCGCGAGGGCGCCACCGAGACCACCGTGCTCGGCCCGTTCTACGTCGGCGAACACAAGGTGATGCCTGATGGCACCGACGTCTCGGCCAATCTGCCCGGCGAGCGGATGTTCGTGCAGAGCCGCGTCACCGACCTCAAGGGCGAGCCGCTGGCCAATGTGCCGGTCGACATCTGGCACGCCGACGACGAGGGCTATTACGATTCCCAGCGGCCGACCTATGCGACCGAAGGGCCGTCGTCGCGGGCGCGCTTCGTCACGGACGCCGATGGCCGGTTCTTCTTCCGCACCATCCTGCCGTGCAGCTATCCGATTCCCACCGACGGTCCGGTTGGCGAGATGATCATCCAGACCCGCCGCCACGCGATGCGGCCGGCGCATGTGCATTTCCTGGTCGATGCGCCCGGCTACGAGCCGCTGATCACGCATGTCTTCATGGATGGCGACAAATATCTGGATTCCGACGTGGTGTTCGGGGTCAAGGACGAACTGGTCGCGAAAATCGAAAAGCGTACCGATGCGCTGATGCCCGACGGCAAGCCGGCGGAGGTTCCGTGGCACCTGATGACCTACGAATTTCGTATGAAGCCGGGCAAAGGAGCTGCGCCGAAACCGATGGCGGCGAAGGCCCAGGAAACAGCTTGAAAGATCGGCAGCCCGCCGGGACGCGAACAAGCGCTGACAATAGGAGAAGGAGCCTTACCTGGACGCAGGTAAGGCTCCTTCGTTGTCGGATACGCTTATTGCCAGATCAGGCCGCGAGGCGCTTGGCTGCCACTTCCATGTCGCGCTTCGGCGCCGTGCGGATGTGGGTGGTGTAGAGGGTCAGTCCGGTAAAGGCGAGACCGCCGACCAGATTGCCGAGCACGGTCGGAATCTCGTTCCAGATGAAATAGTCCATGATCGAGAACTTCGCATGGAGCATCAATCCCGACGGGAACAGGAACATGTTCACGACGGAATGTTCGAACACCATGTAGAAGAACACCAAAATCGGCATCCACATCGCAATGACCTTGCCGGGGACCGTGGTGGAGATCATGGCGCCGACGACGCCGGTC
>JBBRSX010000002.1:0-101930 GCA_038244925.1 Hyphomicrobiales bacterium
ACAAGAACAGTCGCAACATCTGCCCCGCCGCCTTGGGGTCCAAGGACCAGCAGCCGTCCGCGTTCTCGCCCAAGACTGGCCTGTTCTACGTGCCGACAAACCACGTCTGCATGGATTACGAGCCGTTCAAGGTGAGCTACACCGCGGGTCAGCCCTACGTCGGAGCAACGCTCTCGATGTATCCCCCTCCGGGCGAAACCCACATGGGTAATTTCATCGCGTGGGACGGCAAGACCGGCAAGATCGTGTGGTCGAACAAGGAGCAGTTCTCGGTCTGGTCGGGCGCGCTCGCTACCGCCGGCGGCGTGGTGTTCTACGGAACGCTTGAAGGCTACCTCAAGGCGGTCGACGCCAAGACGGGCAAGGAACTCTATAAGTTCAAGACCCCGTCCGGCATCATCGGCAACGTCACGACTTACGAGCACGGCGGCAAGCAGTACATCGCCGTGCTGTCCGGCGTTGGTGGCTGGGCCGGTATCGGTCTTGCTGCCGGTCTGACCGATCCGACCGCGGGCCTCGGTGCTGTCGGTGGCTACGCTGCGCTGAGCAACTACACCGCGCTCGGCGGTGCCCTGACGGTGTTTGCATTACCGCAGTAAGCTGACGTCAACTCGTTCCGGCGCATGGCCTGGTCCATGCGTCGGTTCGTCTGGCACCGAATCTCGAGGAAAAGCTCTTGCGTAAAATCTGGTTCGTGGCTGCCGCGATGGTCGTCGTGGCATACGGCGGAACTGCCTTCGCCGAAGATGTCGGCGATCCGGCCGCCGTCAAATCCGAGGACGGCAAGTATCTCGACAAGGAAGGCAACCCTACCTTCAAGATCGCGGCCGACGGCACGGTCGATTGGTACACCTACTCCGGTTACCGACGTTATCATTCGGAATGCCATGTCTGCCATGGGCCCGACGGAATGGGCTCTAGTTACGCGCCGGCGTTGAAGGATTCACTCAAGACGATGACCTATCCCGACTTCCTCGGTGTCGTCGCCAGCGGCCGCAAGAACGTTTCTACGGCGCAGGAGAATGTCATGCCGGCCTTCGGCGATAACCCGAACGTCGCCTGCTACATGGACGATCTCTACGTCTACCTGCGGGCGCGCGCCAATGATGCCGTTGGACGTGTGCGTCCGGCCAAGCATGAAGACAAGACCGCAGATTACACCAAGGCCGAAACCAGCTGCATGGGAAAGTGATGAACGCATGAATGCGCGGATGACACTTTGCCTGACGGCCTTTGCGAAGCGAAACGGGAGTATGAAATGAAGACGCGCGCCGCGGTCGCTTTCCAGGCCAAGAAGCCGCTTGAGATCGTCGAGCTCGACCTCGAAGGCCCGAAGGCCGGTGAGGTTCTGATGGAGATCAAGGCGACCGGAATCTGCCACACCGACGCCTACACGCTGGACGGTTTTGACAGCGAGGGAATCTTTCCGTCGATCCTCGGCCATGAGGGCGCCGGCGTGGTGCGCGAGGTCGGCCCGGGCGTAATCTCGGTCAAGCCCGGCGATCATGTGATCCCGCTCTACACGCCGGAATGCCGCCAGTGCAAAAGCTGCCTGAGCCAGAAGACCAACCTGTGCACCGCGATCCGCGCGACGCAGGGCAAGGGCGTGATGCCCGACGGCACCTCGCGTTTCAGCTACCAGGGCAAGCCGATCTTTCACTATATGGGCTGCTCGACCTTTTCCAACTTCACCGTGCTGCCGGAAATTGCGGTAGCGAAAATCCGCGAGGACGCACCGTTCGACAAGAGCTGCTACATCGGGTGCGGCGTGACGACGGGTGTCGGCGCGGTCGTCAATACCGCCAAGGTCACCCCGGGTTCCAACGTGGTGGTGTTCGGGCTCGGCGGAATCGGGCTCAACGTCATCCAGGGCGCCAAGATGGTCGGCGCGGACAAGATCATCGGCGTTGACCTCAACGATTCCAAGGAAGACTGGGGCCGCCGTTTCGGCATGACTCACTTCGTCAACCCGTCCAAGGTCGGCGGTGACGTCGTCCAGCATTTGGTCGGATTGACCGACGGCGGCGCCGATTACACCTTCGACTGTACCGGCAATACCGGCGTGATGCGTCAGGCGCTAGAAGCCTGCCATCGCGGCTGGGGTGTCTCTGTGATTATCGGAGTCGCGGAATCCGGCAAGGAAATTGCCACAAGGCCATTTCAACTCGTGACCGGCCGGGTCTGGAAGGGCACGGCGTTCGGCGGCGCGCGCGGCCGTACCGATGTCCCCAAGATCGTCGACTGGTACATGAACGGAAAGATCGAAATCGATCCGATGATCACCCACGTCCTCAAGCTGGAGGAGATCAACAAGGGGTTCGATCTGATGCACGAAGGCAAGTCGATACGTTCGGTCGTCGTATTCTGAATCAAAAGCGGCTAACACAGGAGGATAGGTCCATGACTGCTCTCATCCATCCGTCGGTTGACGGCGGCGTCAAAAAGGGTTCCGGCAGTTTTGCCGGCGGCACCCTGGTCTGCAAATGCAAAGACAAGCCGGTCAAGGTCGTCATCAAGGGCGATGTCGCCCACAACCATGCCTGCGGCTGTACCAAATGCTGGAAGCCGGAGGGCGCGAACTTTTCCGTGGTCGCCGTCGTCCCGCGCGACAATGTCAAGGTGACCGAGAACGGCGACAAGCTCGGAATTGTCGATGCCTCGGCCACGATCCAGCGCTACGCCTGCAAGGTCTGCGGCACCCATATGTACGGCCGCATCGAGAACAAGGGGCATCCGTTCTACGGCCTCGACTTCATCCATCCCGAACTGTTCCAGGAAGGCGGCTGGGCTGCACCGGGGTTTGCGGCCTTCGTGTCGTCCGTGCTGGAGTCCGGCGTCAAGCCAGGCGAGATGGATGGAATCAGGTCTCGACTGAAGGAGCTTGGACTCGAGCCCTATGATTGCCTGAATCCGCCATTGATGGACGCGATCGCCAGCCACGTGGCAAAATCCAAAGCGGCCTGATCCGGGGCAATCCCGATCCAATGCTTGCGCCGGTAGTCGCTGGTGGCGTTCGCCACCAGCGGAATGCGCCGGGGTTAGCCAGCGAATGCCGATCGACTGATCGGCGGCCGGAAAATTCTTTTGCAGAGCAACGCCGGCTTCCCTGATGATTTGTTCCCACTTTACAATTTCGGTCTTCAGGGAGCCGTTCGAGCGCGGCGGGTGTTGCGCGTTCCCCCTCGACCGGCGTCATGCTGAACGCGGCGACGCGGTTGATTTTTGAATGGGTGCTCTGGGCACCTCCTGCGGAGCGGCAACAGGCAAGTCGGCGCATCGTCTCCACTGATGGCGGCATATGGCCGGACGTGCGCGAAAGGCTCGCGAGGCATTCAAGGAGGCGGAAACCAAGTCGAGGGAGCCGCTGAATAGCCGAGCGTGAGCAGCGCCGAAAACACACGTTCGGGATGCCGAATGTCGCCGAATCTCGATGTCCTTTTTTGTCCCTATCTTGTCCTCTCCGTGCCTTTCGCGCTTATTTGAGCCGAAATACTGTTGCGGCTTCCCGGTTCAAGGAGACAAAAAATGTCCGATACGGCGCTGCTGGTAATTGACGTCCAAGAGTCCTTTCGGTTCAATAGCGATGCGGACGTGCCGGCCTTCGTCGAGCGGCTCCAGAAGCTGGTCGACGGGGCCAAGGCCCAGGGCATTCCGGTCGTGCAGATTTTCCATGTCGCCGATTCCGGGCCCTTTTCGCTCGACTCCGGCCTTGTGAGGACGTTTTCCCAGGTGTCGATTGTGCCGGATGCCGTGTTCCACAAGCGCAAGCACAGTGCCCTTGTCGGCAGCGGGCTCGATGTCTGGCTGGTTCAGAACGGGATTCGCCGCGTCATCGTCAGCGGCATCCGCACCGAGCAGTGCTGCGAGACGACGACCCGTCACGCCTCCGACAGCGGCTATGCCGTCGACTTCGTTTCCGAGGCGACGCTGACCTTCGCCATGAAGGATACGCGGGGACGAACCTGGAGCGCCGACGAAATCAAATCGCGCTCCGAACTGGTTCTCGATCAGCGCTTCGCGCGTATTGCCACCGTCGAGCAGGCGCTTGCCGGGCCGGCTGCGAAACGGGCCGCATGAGCGCGGCGGGCCGGCGCACAATTGCGGTATATGTGGTGCTTGCGCCGCAGACGCTGCTGCTCGATGTGGCCGGTCCGCTGGAGGTGCTCCGCAAGGCCAACGACCATCAGCACAGCGTCAGGTTCGAAACCAGGTTTATCGGTCCTATGTCCGAGGTGAAGAGTTCGGTCGGGCTTACGCTGTCGAATATCGAGCCTTTGCCGGATAAATTGCCGGCGAACGCTTTCATTATGGTGCCCGGCGGGATCGATGCTTCCGATCCTGGCCCCGGCGCAAAAGCGGCCAGCGCCGTTGAAGAGAAAATCGTCGCGTGGCTCCGCGAGACGATCAAGCCGGATCACACGTTGATCTCGATTTGCGCCGGCGCGTTGCTGGCGGGACGGGCCGGCTTGCTTGATGACCATTTCTGCACGACCCACCACGCCTGCTGCGCCGAGCTTTCGAAACTGGCGCCGCGGGCGAAAATTCTCGAAAACCGTCTCTATGTGGAAGACGGCCAGCGCCTGACCAGCGCCGGGGTAACGGCGGGCATCGATCTCATGCTGCACCTGGTGAGTCGCTTGATCGATACCGCATGTGCGGTACGGATCGCGCGGGCGCTGGTGATCTACCTCCGCCGCGCCGGCGCCGATCCGCAGTTGTCGCCCTGGCTGGAAGGCCGCAATCACCTTCATTCCGCCGTGCACCGCGTTCAGGACGCCATCGCCGCCGAACCTGCGCGCGATTGGAAGCTCGAAGACGCCGCCGCGATCGCGCAGATGAGTCCGCGTCACCTGTCACGGCTATTCAATGAACAGGCCGGCATGAGCCTGGCCGATTACACCAACCGTGTCCGGATCGCGCTCGCCGGTGAGTTGCTCAAACAGACACGCCTCGACATCGAGCGCGTGGCGGAGCGGACGGGTTTTGCGTCGCCGCGGCAGTTCCGTCGTGCCTGGGGACGCTATCATCCGCTGCCGCCCAGTCAGGTTCGGTCCACGGTTTGACCCACGCGGCGCGCGGCTGGATCCGTGGCGCCGTCACTTTCCCTGCTTGCCGGTTTTCGCGGGCCGGCGTGGGGGGAGGGTGATCACCGGTTCAACGTCGTCCTTGCGTGCGGGTTTGCCGTCTTCATCGACCATGGCAACCCGCAGCCGTTGACCTGAGGTTTTCGATCGCAGCGTCAGCGGCGACGTGCCTTTGCCGATCCAGTGGTCGCTCCACTCGGTCATGGCCATGAACGGCAGGCTCAGCGCCCGTCCCATGTCGGTGAGGGGATATTCGACCCGCGCCCGCTGTCCGTCCTCGCGATACTCGCGGCGCTCCATGATGCCGAGTTCGACCAGACCGGCGAGGCGATTGCTGAGCACGCTTCGGGGGATCTCCAGTTCGACCTGAAAATCGTCGAACCGCCTGACGCCGTACAGCGCCGATCGCAGGATCACCAGGGTCCAGCGGTCGCCGATCAGGCCAAAGGCCTTCCACAGATTGCACTGGTCCGGCGGAACGGGCGAACGGCGGATGAGGGGGGCGTCGGTCATGGGATTACATTATCTGAGTTGCAAATCTGGATCTAGGCAGCTATGCTGAGTCCAATAAATGGACTCAATGGAGATTTGCATGCCCTTTATCACGGTCAAGGTTCCCCTGGGCGTTCTCGGCGACGACACCAAGACCGCGCTCGTCAACGGCATTTGTGCGGCCGCGGCCGAATGTGAGCAGGTGCCTGACGATCCCAAAATGCGGGCGTTGTGTGTAGTCAAGATCGAGGAGACCGCTGCCGGCGACTGGACGTTCGGCGGCCGCGACCTGTCGCAAATGATGGTGTCGTTCGATGCCACGGTGAACATACCCAGGGGTATCCTTGATGATCGGAGCCGCGCCCACTTTGTTGAACTGTTGCACCAGGCGGTCATCGATGCGGTTCCGGACGAGAAGCGCCGGATCACTACTTCCTTTGTCATCAACGAGATCGAGGACGGTATGTGGGGCGTACGCGGCAGTCTGTGGCAACTGCCGGACTTTGCGGCTGCTTCCGGCTACCGGCACCTGCAGCATCTTGTCGTAAATCGCTGATGCGAACAAGCGACCGCGCTGTGGAGAGGGGCGGGCGCCCGGCATTGCCAGATGACCCGATACCGGCGCACTCCACCCACGGATAAAACAGGAAACCCTTTCGATGCCCAACCGGTCCATGAAGCAGGACGACGCACTCGAGGATTTTGCGATCCGCGAGATCACGCTGAACGATGTCACCAAGCGGGTCTACGTCGCCGGCACCGGGCCCGCCGTCATCGTGATGACGGAAATGCCGGGGATCAGCCCTCACGTGGCCCGCTTCAGCCGTTGGGTGCGCGATGCAGGATTTACGGTGTACATGCCCTCGCTGTTCGGCCGTGATGGCGCCGTGCCAAGTGCCGAGGATGGCGTGGCGATCTTCCAGCGCGCTTGCGTCAGCGCCGAGTTCCGCGCCTTTGCCGCTAACGAGACCAGTCCGGTGACGCAGTGGTTGCGGGCGCTGGCGAAACGGGCGCATCAGGAGTGCGGTGGGCCCGGCGTCGGCGCCATCGGCATGTGCTTCACCGGCAATTTCGCGCTCGCGATGATGCTGGCGCCGTCGATGCTGGCGCCGGTGCTGTCGCAGCCATCGCTGCCGCTGAACGATCCCGCCGGCACCGGCATGGCGCCCGAGGAACTTGCCGCCGTCAAAGCGCGCCTCGATCACGACGACCTCACGGTGCTCGCCTATCGATTCAAGGGAGACCGGTTCTGCCAGGCGCAGCGCTTTGCCGCCTTCTCTGAGGCGCTCGGCGATCGCTTCGTACCGCGGGTGCTCCCGGACCATGCGGCCAACGCCGACCTGCCGCCGTTCTTCGCCCAGCATGTGCCGACGCCGCATAGCGTGGTGACGGCCCATCTGATCAACGAAGCCGGACAGCCGACCATTACCGCGCGCGACGAGATATTGGCGTTCTTTGCCCGCCGTCTCGCTTCGTGAGCACGGAGCACTGGCCGCTGTCGCCGGAGGCGTGTTCCAGCGCTCGGTTCGGTTACGCCAGAAATTGCCCGAACCGGATCCCTTGCGGCAGCGGCGCCAGCCGGATCAACCGAGAGTCGAGGGCCGCTGCCTTGCGGTGCGTCGCGGCTTCCCGATACACGGGGTCACGAAGCATGTCGATAAAGGCCGCGAGCGTCGGATACTCCGCGACGAAGTGCAGATCCCAGCCCTCATCGTCCGGTCCGATCAGGATCGATTCGAACCGGCCTTCCCAGACGATTTTGGCGCCGAAGCGCGCCAGCACCGGCTCACTGATCCGGCCGTAGCTCTGATAGGCCTGCACGCCGCTGGCGGCGCGGCCGTCGGGATACTCGGCACGGTCGCGCAACCGTATCAGATTGAGCAGGTGCACGGCGCCGTCGCGCGGGCTTTCGCGAACGGTGGTGTAGCGCTCTTTGGTAAGGTCGACATGTCCTGGCATTATTTCACCGATGAGTTCATGACTGGAAGTGAAGGGAGCCCGTTGCGCAGGTCAGGCCGTCAATGGCCGTTGAAGTGTGGGGGGCGATGTTCGAGGAAGGCGTCAATTCCCTCGCGAATGTCGTGGGTGTGGACGATCTGTGCAAACTGGTTTGCTTCGACGGCAAGACCCTCGTCGATCGAGAGGTTGATGCCGCGCGTGACGCTGGCAAGGCAGGCGCTGACCGCGATCGGCGATTTTCCGATGATGGTGGCGGCAAGCTCGCGCGCGCGCACCAGCAGCCGGGATGCCGGAACGACCTCATTGATCAAGCCGATGCGGGCGGCTTCGCCTGCGGAGATCTGTTCGCCGGTAAGAATAAGCTGCAACGCCCGCTTGCGGCCGATGTGGCGCGGCAGGCGCTGGGTGCCGCCGAATGGCGGCGGAAAGCCGAGATTGATCTCGGGTTTGGCGAAGCGGGCGGTGTCGCTGGCGATCGCGAGCGGACAGGCTTCGACGACTTCGCAGCCGCCGCCGAAGGCGAGACCGTTGACGGCGGCGATGATCGGTTTCGGAAAATTTTCGACCCGCTTGGTCAGGGCCTGCCCGCGGCCGACGAATTCGCGCATCGCGGTGGTGACGCCGGCTTCGACGCTCGACGAAAAGCCGGCGATATCGGCGCCCGCGCTGAACGCCTTCTCGCCGGCGCCGGTCAGGATCACGACGCGAATGGCCTCGTCCCGTTCGATCGAATCCAGGTGCCGCTGGAGCTCATCGATGGTCTCGTAGTTCAGCGCGTTGAGTTTGGCCGGCCGGTTGAGTGTCAGCGTCGCGATGTTGCCGGTGATATCGATCAACACCGGCCGTTCTGCGGTGGATGCCATGATTGTCGTCCTCTGGTTGCTGCGGCTGATGCTGCGATCACCTCGTCCGCTAAAACAAACGGATAATCTTCGCCGTCGCGTGAAAAATCTTCACTTTGACCATCCGCTGCCAACTTCGGTAGATTGGCACACGAAAAGGAGAGGCCGATGCGCGCCAGGTTGCCGCCGCTGAATTCCCTGCGATTGTTCGAGGCCTCGGCCAGGCTGTTGAGCTTCAAAAACGCGGCCGAGGAGTTGCTGCTGACGCCGAGCGCGGTCAGTCACGGCATCCAGTCGCTGGAGGAGTGGCTCGGCGCTTCGCTGTTCCTGCGAACGACCAAGGGGCTGGTACTGTCCGAAGCCGGCATTGCGTATTTCCCGATCGTGCAACAGGCGCTGGATCTGCTCGCCAACGGCAGCGCGAAGATCGCGAGCCCGGCTAGCCGCGGCCAACTGGCGATCAGCGCGGCGCCGACCTTTGCCGCGCGCTGGCTGTTGCCGAGGTTGCACAAGTTTCGCGAGTTGCATCCGGAAATCCGCGTCATCATCGACACCGCACATGAGCGCACCGAACTGTCGGATGTCGGTGTCGATCTTGCGATCCGGATGGGAAGAGGCAACTGGCAAGGCATGATCGCCGACAAATTGCTGACCGAGGATATGATCCCGGTCTGCTCGCCGGCGATCCACGAACGCGTGCGCGCTCTTTCCGACATCGAGCAAGCGCCGCTGATCCACGTCACGTCAGTCAGCGAAGACTGGGCGGCCTGGGCCAGAGAGACCGGACGTCCCGCGCCGGACCCGGCAAGAGGGCTGCAATTCGATACCATCCAGATGGCGTTCGAGGCAGCCTGCCAGGGGCTTGGTATCGCCATGGGACGGAAGCCGCTGGTCGATTCGGAGCTTGCTTCCGGCAAACTCGTCGCAGTCTGGGACAGCGTCTGCAGTAACACGTCATACTGGCTGGTCGGCGCGGAGAGCACGGCGGACGACCCGCGCATCGTCGCGTTTCGCGGCTGGATACTGCGGGAATCGGCGGCGCCGATGCGATGAACTGATCTCGCGCGGCCTGCAGTAGGTTCACTCATGCGGAAGTGAGCGGTTTTCGTTCGCGCAGCAAATCCAGGCGTCCTATTGAAGCGGCTCGTGGCGCGGGCCCGGATGTGGCCGTGGCGTTCGCGTTGACGGATCGGAAGAAACAAATGATCGCGGTGATCTTTGAGTCGTGGCCGGCGCCAGGCAAGATGCAGGCCTATCTCGACATGGGCGCAAGGCTGGGGCCGCAGCTGGAAAAAATCGACGGCTTCATTTCAATCGAGCGCTTTCAGAGTTTTTCCGACCCCGGAAAGTTGCTGGCGCTGTCGATCTGGCGGGACGAGGCCGCGGTCGATGCATTCCGCAAATGGGAAGTCCATCGCAGCGTTCAGAGCAACAGCCGGAAAGATGTGTTCCTGAATTACAGACTGCGGGTCGCCGCCGTGCTGCGCGACTACGGCATGAACGAACGCGATCAGGCGCCGGCGGACAGCCGCGCAGCCCATGTGTGACGACGGCATCCGGCACGGCTGGCTGCGGCGATTGCTGTCCCGGTTCGAGCAAAGCCGGCCACCGCGCGCGGTTGACGAATTGTCGACGCTGAATGGTCGCCTGCTCAGGGACATCGGCATCGCCGAGGATGACGTCGAGACAGAAAAGTGGTTCTGGCGCGGAAGCTGGAGCGAGATCACTTCGACCCACCGTCGGCATCACCGATGGTAGCGGCAGCCACGCTGCCATTTTCGTGTATCCAAGAACAGCCATCGGTACGAGCGAAGGCTGCTTCGCTCTTTCCAAATTGTGTGCGCAAAGCGAACGCGCGAAAAGTGATCGGGTCGATTTGGCAGGGCATTCGGTTATGGCTGATCTCAAAACGGCTCCGCTTTGGCTCATTCGGTTCAACACGATCCTGCTCTGGCTTAACCCATGCCTGAGCGTGGCCGCTCTGGTTCTGGTACTGCTGGTGATCGCGGCTGCCGGCGAGCGCTCGACTGGCAATGGTGCAAACGCCGCACCGCGGGTTGTCTGCCTCGCAGCCGCACCATCGTCTGATCTGTATCGTCCAGCGATCCTTCCGCCGGAACTGCGGGATTTATACCTCTACGACTGAGGGCTCTGGTCGCCGCCATCGCAATATTAATTGCCGACGACTTGCGGTACCCGGTATCTGCCGTGGTATCAAGCTCGCGCGCCCTTTCAAGCGCGGTCAAGGCATCGAAAGAAATGTCCATGAGTGCAGAGATCAAGGGTGCAGAGATAAAGCCCTATCGCATTTCGGTCGGCGACGACGTGCTGGCCGATCTGAAGGCGCGGCTGCGCAACACGCGCTGGCCGGAGGCCGAACTGGTCGACGACTGGAGCCAGGGCGCGCCGCTGAAGTGGATCAAGGATATCTGCCGTTATTGGGGTGAGGAATATGACTGGCGCGCGCGTGAGGCGCGGCTCAATCGCTTTGCACAGTTCACCACCGAGATCGACGGGCTGGGCGTTCATTTCCTGCATGTCCGCTCAAAACATCCGCAGGCGATGCCGCTGATCATCACCCATGGCTGGCCCGGGTCGGTGGTCGAATTCCACAAGGTGATCGAGCCGCTGACCGATCCGACTGCGCATGGCGGCAAGGCGGAGGATGCGTTTCACGTCGTGTGTCCGTCGCTGCCGGGCTTCGGCTTTTCGCAGAAGCCGGCGACATCGGGCTGGGGCGTCGATCGCATCGCTTCAAGCTGGGCGGTGTTGATGGACCGGCTTGGATATGCGTGTTACGGCGCGCAGGGCGGCGATTGGGGATCGGCGGTGACAACCGCGTTGGGCGCGCTGGACCCCGGCCATTGTGCCGGCATCCACATCACGCTGGCGATGGGCGCGCGGCCCAACGTGGAGGGGCAGCCGACGCCGGAGGAGGCGCGGGCGCTCGCGGGACTCAAATATTATGCCGACTGGGATTCCGGTTATTCCAAGCAGCAGTCGACCCGGCCGCAAACCCTCGGCTATGCGCTGACGGATTCGCCGAGCGGACAGGCCGCGTGGATTCTGGAGAAATTCTGGGCCTGGACCGATTGCAACGGGCACCCCGAAAACATTCTCGGCCGCGACGAACTGCTCGACAATGTCATGCTGTACTGGGTCACCGCGACCGCCGCCTCGTCAGCCCGTCTGTATTGGGAAAGCTTCGGTCCGAAGCGGCGGACCGCTCAAAAGGTGACGGTGCCGACCGGCGTCGCCGTTTTCCCCAGGGAAATCGTCACGCCGGTGCGAAAATGGATGGAGGCGAGTTTCACCAATATCCAGCATTGGGCGGAAATGCCGAAGGGCGGCCACTTCGCAGCCTTCGAGCAGCCGGAGCTGTTTGTGCCGGAGGTGCGGGCTTTCTTCCGGACATTGCGAAAACCCTCCGCATAAAGTCGGCTACCGGAACGTCCGGCGCCCGGCTAGATTCCGGCCATCAAGGCTCGCCCGGAGGGGGAAAAAGAAGCCAGACCTGCCAGGGAGTGGATCGCAATGCTCGCCTTGATCGAAGGGCATCCGAACGTTGATGTCGTGATCTTCTATATTCTGGGATCTGCGCTGCTGACGCTGATCCTCTACCGCCACCACCGAAAGACGAGTTAGACCGAAACGCAGACGGCCTGATCTCCGGATCGGTTGACTGGCCATGGGTCTTGGCCCGTCCAATTTCGGCCCATGATGGGGCCGAAAGCCGCAGTTTCGCGCGGATTCGGCTCCCCTCGGACTGATTTTCACGGCGCCGTCGCCGTGAAAACGTGATGGCGTTGTGGTCGAAATCGTTCCGAAGCCCGGCTCAAGCGGCATGTTTGTTGCATTTCAAACAGGCAACAAAGGAGCTGCGTCGATGACCATAATCCGCCGTCGTGAATTCATTGCCGGTCTTGGAGCCGGGCTTATCGCCGCCCCCGCCATCGTGCGGGCGGAAGGCCAGCCGGTCGTCATCCGCACCGGCGCGCTGAAGTTGATCCACTCGATCGCGCCTTACTTCTACGACCAGTTCGTGCCTGCGGGCTACAAGATCGAAGTGCTGCCGTTCGAAACCCCGACCGAATGCAAGAACGCCGTGGTCACCAAGTCGGTCGATTTCGGCGCGTTCGGCATTGCCGCCGCACTGCTCGGCGCCGCCGCCGGGGAGCCCGTCGTGGTGATCGCATCGACCTGCAACCGCGGCATGGCGATCATAGCGAAGAAGGGCGCCGGCATTGCTTCGATCAAGGATTTGAAGGGCAAACGCGTAGCGGTGTTCCCGGGCACGACCCAGGAAGTCTTCTTCCTGGAGCGGCTGCGGATGGAAGGCATGACCATCAAGGATGTCGAGCCGGTTCGGGTCTCCTTCAGCGAAATGCATATCGCCTTGGCGCGCGGCGACATCGACGCCTATGTCGGCGCCGAACCCGGGCCAGGCGTGTCGCTATCGAGCGGCGTTGGCACGCTGGTCGAATATCCCTATTCGACGGCGATGGGATCGCTCAACATGGTGTTCGGCACCCACCGCGACGTCATCACCGAGAAGCCGGATCTGGTTCGTGTCATGCTCGGCATTCACCAGCGCGCCACCGATTACGCCGCCACCAACAAGGACGCCTTGGTCGCGATGGCCTCCAGCAAGCTCGGACAGAAAAAGGAAGCGATCGAGGCCTCGGTGCCCAATGTCGAACTGACCTGGCGGCTCGACGCCAAGCAGATCGAACAGTCGAAGATCTACGCCGACCACATGCTGGCGCTGAAGCAGATCAAGCGGATGCCCGACTTCGCGACCTTCATAGACGCCAGCTTCGTCGATGCCATGAAGCCGACCTGACGTGACCACGCTCGCGTCCCACACCGAGGACGAGGCCACGTCGGCGGACGGAGTTTCGCGGACGGCGGTGTGGTGGCCGCGACTGCGGCCGGTGTTGCTGGCGGTAACGTTTCCGCTGGCGATGCTGGCATTCTGGCATTTTGCCACGGTGGGACGTCTGGGCAGCCTGATTCCGCCTCCTTACGAGGTCTGGCAGGAACTGCAGGATCTCGCTTTCGGTGGTATCAATGACGACGCCTACAGCAAGACCCTGCATATTCATCTGCTGGCCTCAGTCAGCCGCGTCTATGGCGGCTTTGCGCTGGCGTTGATCGTCGCGTTACCGCTCGGCATGCTGATCGGGCGGGTGCCGCTGGTGCGGCAACTGCTCGATCCGACCATTCAAATCCTTCGCCCCGTGCCTGTTACCGCGTGGCTGCCGCTGGCGATGATCATCTTCGGGCTCGGGCCCCGCTCGGCGTTCTTTCTGGTCTTCCTCGGCGCGTTCTATCCCATTCTGGTGAACACCATCTTTGGCGTGCGTTCGGTCGAGCCGCGATTGTTCGAAGCGGCTTCCATGCTCGGCTGCACCGGACCGGCACAATTTTTTCGCGTCGTACTGCCGGCAGCCCTGCCGTCGATCTTCACCGGGATGCGGCTCGGGCTGGGTTTTGCCTGGGTCGTCATCGTCGTCGGCGAGATGACCGGCGTGCAGACCGGCCTCGGCGCCATCATCATGGAAGCGCGGCAGCTATCGCGCACCGAGATCGTGATTTCCGGCATGATCGTGATCGGCCTGTTCGGTTTCCTGTCCGATCAACTGGTGATGCTGATCGGGCGGCGACTTCTGGCCTGGAGTCCGTCGCATGGCTGAAGCCACGATCCCGATTTTGGAAATGAAGAATGTTGGGAAGACCTTCACGCAGAACGGTCGGTCGATCGAGGCGCTGCGCGGCGCCAATCTGCGGGTCAAGAAGGGCGAGTTCATCTGCCTGATCGGCGCCTCGGGTTGCGGCAAGTCAACCCTGCTGCGCATGGCCGCCGGATTCGAGGCCGCCACCCATGGCGATAATCTGATGTGGGGCATGCCGATTACGGGGCCGGGGCCGAGCCGCGGCATGGTGTTTCAGGATTACGGATTGTTTCCGTGGCTCAGTGTGCGCGACAATATCGGCTTCGGCCCGAAATCGCGGGGCCGTACCACCGCTGAAATTCGCGAGACGTCGGACCGTTTCATCGAACTCGTTGGCCTGCAGAATTTTTCTGACGTTTATCCGCACCAGCTTTCCGGCGGCATGAAGCAGCGCGTCGCCATTGCGCGCGTGCTCGCCAATGATGCCGAGGTGGTGCTGATGGACGAGCCGTTCGGCGCGCTCGACGCGATGACGCGGGAGCGATTGCAGGACGAACTGGTGGATATCTGGTCGCGCACCGGCCTGACGGTTCTGTTTGTAACGCATGCGATTGAGGAAGCGATCTTTCTGGCCGATCGGGTGGTGGTGATGTCGCCCGGACCCGGCCGGATCGACGGCGAATACATCATCGACCTGCCGCGGCCGCGCGTTACCACCAGCAACGCGTTCAACGAGTGGCGGCGCATCCTGTCGTCGCAACTGCACAGCCATCACGGACGCAAGGCCGGCTGATCCGCTGTTGCAGCGCGCCATCCCTGACAAGCAAAAGTCCCGGCTGATCTGATCAGCGGGGGCTTCTTCGTCAGGCACGTCTCACGAACATACGTTCACGAGCCGGACGCGCGGTCCGCTGAAGGTCTCGACGAGCTGCTTCTGATTGCAGCCGTCGTTTCCGCCGACGTAAAACGACGGGCCACCGAAGAAGCGGCTGTGGCGATAGCCACCATGCCAGTATCCACCGTTGTTGCCCCAGTTGCCCTTCGGGTAAATCCCGCCATACGGACCACCCATTTTTCCACCGTTGTGCCCGCCCATGCCATGCGCCGAAGCGATCGTGGGAGCGAGTGCTGCACTGAGTGAAGCGACGGCAACAAGTGCGAGAGTCAACTTGCGAAACATCGTTTTCTTCTTCCATGTGTTGTGTTGTGGTGCGGTGCACCGTTCAAGTGTCGATAGGACGCCATGTGCATGGATATGGTTCACGGGATTTTTCTGAATGGATGTTCAGACGATCGCCTGATGGCGCGGAGATTTTTGGCTGACGCGATGTTCGCGCGCTGTCGTCCGGGACCGCTCGAAGCGACCGGAACCGAGCGCATAAAATCTTCCTGACAAGTCCTGCACAAAGGTGCAGACTGCGGCCCAAAGCAAACATCGGACATACATAGTCCGAGGGCTGGGAGGTGCACGATGCAGGTAGACCGCCGTTTGCCGGAGGCCGGAAGCCATTCGCCTGCAGCGAAATCAAGACATTCAGGTCACGTCACGCGCCGGAGCCTGCTCGCCAGCGCGGCCCTTCTGATCATGACCTCAGGCGTCAGTGCCCGCGTCGTGACCAAGGTGTTGCCGTGGCAGGCCAATGAAGCCTATCCGGTTCTGCCGGTCGTTCCGGGCAGCTATCTGTTCTTCACGCCGGCTGAAGCGGAGACCGTCGACGCTATCGTGGATCGCCTGATCCCGACCGACGAGCTTGGCCCAGGCGCCAAAGATTCCGGCGTTACCACCTTTATCGATCGGCAACTCACCGGACCCTTTGGCGGGCATGACTGGCTCTATATGCAAGGACCATTTTCCTCGACGCCGTTGCCGACGCAGGGGCTGCAATCGCGGTTGGTGCCGCGCCAGCAATATCGCCTCGGCCTGGCGGCGCTGGAGACCTACTGCAAGGCGACTTTTGGCGGCAAGAGCTTCGCCCGGCTCAGCGCGGACGAGCAGGACAAGCTGCTCGGTGGCATGGAAAAGGGCGAGATCAAGTTCGAGAACTTCTCAAGCCGGATGCTGTTCAGCGCGGTCTATGCCAACACCATGGAAGGGTTCTTCGCCGATCCGATCTATGGCGGCAATCGCGACATGGCGGGCTGGAAGTTGATCGGCTTTCCCGGCACACGTTACAATTTCCGCGACGTGATGGCGAAACCAAATCAAGCCTACGCGCTGCCGCCGGTGGGCATGCAAGGCCGTCCGGCGTGGGGGCAGAACTGATGGCCCGCCGTCTTCCTCGAAAAGATGTCGTCATCGTCGGTCTCGGCTGGACCGGATCGATCCTGGCTTTGGAACTGGCCCGCACTGGCCTCGAGGTCGTTGCGATCGAGCGCGGCCCATGGCGCGACACCGCGTCCGATTTCAACATCGGCACCGCGCCCGATGAACTGCGCTACGCCGTCCGGCACGACGTCTTCCTGCGACCGAAGCAGGAAACGCTGACGATGCGGAACAATCCCTCGCAGATCGCGCTTCCGATCCGAAAATGGGGCAGCTTTCTGCCCGGCAACGGCGTCGGTGGCGCCGGCGTGCACTGGAACGGCCAGACCTGGCGCTTCCTTCCCGATGATTTTCGCATCCGCACGCATATGACCGAGCGCTATGGCGAAGGCATCATGCCGGAGGGCAATCAGATTCAGGATTGGCCGGTCAGCTACGAAGATCTCGAGCCTTATTACGACAGGTTCGAATACGTCGCTGGTATCTCCGGCAAGGCCGGCAATATCAAGGGCGCAAAACAGACTGGCGGAAATCCTTTTGAAGGCGCCCGCGAGCGCGACTATCCGACGCCGCCGATGACGCAGGGCTACGCCCAGGAGCTGTTCACCAAGGCGGCGGGCGGGCTTGGCCTGCATCCGTTCCCGCGGCCGTCCGCCAATATTTCGATTGCCTACACCAATCCGTACGGCTGCAGCATGGCGCCGTGCACCTATTGCGGCTTCTGCGAACGCTTTGGTTGCGCCAACTATTCCAAGGCCAGCCCGCAGACCTGCGTACTGCCGGCACTGGTGCGCGAGCCGACGTTTGAGGCGCGGACCGAGTGCGAAGTGACAAAAGTCAATCTCGCTGGGGATAGCAAGACCGCGACCGGCGTCACCTATGTCGATCTCAACGGCGAGGAATGGGAGCAGCCAGCCGACCTCGTGCTGGTCTGCGCGTACAGCCTGTTCAATGTCCGGCTGTTGCTGCTGTCCGGGATCGGCAAGCCCTACGATCCCAATACCGGCGAGGGCGTGGTCGGGCGCAACTACGCATACCAGACCGGCTCCGGATCGAGCGGATTCTTCGAAGAAGCAAAATTCAACCCGTTCGCGGCGGCGGGTTCGCTTGGAGCGGCGCTCGACGATTACAACAGCGACAACTTCGATCACGGGCCGCACGGCTTTGTCGGCGGTGCCTCGATTACCTGCGCCTACACCAACGGCCGGCCGATCCTGTATCACCCGGTGCCGCGTGGCACGCCGGCCTGGGGCAGCCAGTGGAAGAAGGCGGTCAAGGAGACCTATCAGCGCGTCACCAATGTCGGCGCGCAGGGCAGCGTGATGAGCTACCGCAACAACTATCTCGACCTCGATCCGACCTACAAGGATACGCTTGGCCGCCCACTGATGCGGATGACGTTCGACTATCATGACAACGAGAAGAAGATGGCCAACTGGATGGCCGATCGCTGCGACGAGATCGCCAAGGCGATGGGCGCCAAGGTGACGCAGGTCAATCGTCTCAATGTGCCCTGGAACGTGGTGCCCTATCAGACCACGCACAATACCGGCGGCGCGATCATGGGTGCCGATCCCAAAACCAGCGTGCTCAACCGCTATCTGCAGTCATGGGACGTCTCCAACGTGTTCGTGATGGGCGCGTCGGCGTTTCCGCAGAACGCGGGCTACAACCCGACCGGAACCGTCGGCGCGCTGACCTACTGGTCGCTTGATGCGATCAAGAAATATCTGAAGTCGCCCGGACCGCTGGTGCAGACATGAGGCGGGCAATCAGAAGCGCCATCGCGGTCGCCGCCCTGATCGCGGCCGGTTCAGCCCGGGCGGAGCAGGATAACTATGTAGATGCGCAGCGCGGCAAGGCGCTCGCCACCGTCGGCGATTGCATCGCTTGTCACACCGCGCCCGGCGGCAAACCATTCGCGGGCGGCTTTGCGCTGCAAACGCCGTTCGGCGCAATCCTGACGCCGAACCTGACGCCCGACGATGCCACCGGCATCGGTCGCTGGTCAAAGGACAATTTTTCCCGCGCGATGCATGAGGGAAGGCGTCCGGACGGGGCCTATCTCTATCCCGCGTTTCCATATCCCTATTACACCAAGGTATCGCGCGCGGATGTCGATGCGATCTACGATTATCTGCGAACGCTGGCGCCGGTCACGAACAGCATCAATCGCAAGACGCTGCCGTTTCCGTTCAATATCCGCAGTTCGATGTGGGGATGGAACGCGCTGTATTTCACGCCGGGTTATTTCACTCCGGATGTAAAGCGTTCCGAGGAATTCAACCGCGGCGCCTATCTGGTCGAGGGTCTCGGTCATTGCGGCGCCTGCCACACGCCGCTGAACGCCTTTGGCGCCAACAAAGCCGATCAATATCTGCAAGGTAACGCCATCGACAACTGGATCGCGCCGAACATCACCAACGATCCGCAGGCCGGCCTCGGCAAATGGTCGGTCGACGACATCGTGCAATATCTCAAGAACGGCCAGACCCACAGCAGCCTTGCCAGCGGGCCGATGAAGGACGTGATCGAGAACTCGACCTCGAAAATGCGGGATGCCGATCTCAAGGCGATCGCGGTCTATTTGAAGGAACGCGGTGCAGCCGGTACGCCGGCGCCAGCGCCGCTGCCGGCGACCGATCCGCAAATGATGGTCGGGCAGGCAATCTTCACCGATACCTGTTCGGCATGCCATGTGAGCAACGGCAGTGGCGTGGAGCGGTTGTTTCCGCGTCTCGCCGGCAACGCGATTGCCAAGCAGGACGATCCGTCGTCGCTGGTGCACATCATCCTGACCGGGGCGAGGGCGACCGGCACCGAAGCGCGGCCGACATCACCCGCGATGCCGTCGCTCGGCTATCGCCTCAACGACAGCCAGATCGCGGCCGTCGTCACTTACATTCGCAACAGCTGGGGCAACGCGGCATCACGGGTCGACGCCGACGCGGTCAAAACGCTGCGCGGCCGCTTGTCGTCGGTGGCGAATTGAACGACCCGTTTACAGATACCAGGCCAGCACGGCCTTGAGCTGGGCGTTCTCGATGACGGGCAGCACGACGATCTGGTTCATGCCGACGGCGCGCGCCAGCTGCGAGGCGATGGACTCATCGACTTTCAGATGTTCGTTGATCGCGGGCATGCCGGTGGCCCAGGCGCCGCCGATGCTGCCTTCGCCCTTGGCAATGGTTTTTGATGTATAGAGCGTTGCCAGATCGGCATTCTTGCTGCAATCGCCAGACTGGAACACCAGCACCGATCGCGCCGCATCCGGCACCCAGATTTCAAATCGCCTCGCGATCGGCGTTGCCTGCGCCGACAGGAACGTCATCACCCAGGTCTCGTCGCCGATCGTATAGGGGATGCCGACGCCGCAATTGATGCCGATTTCGGAGGCTTGCTCCCAGCGCAGGAATCCCTTGGCGTTATGCAGGTCCTTGATGATCAAGGGCATGCCGGCCTTCCAGGTGCGGCCGGGCAGGCCGAATCCGCGCGGGAATTTGGTGTGGCGGGAATTGAACTCGAACATGTCGGCGGTGCCGTAATAACCGTCGACCAGCCCCATCTCGTGCGATCTCTTGAGATCGTTGTGCCAGAGCTCGATGGCGCCGACGTGCCTTTCGTCGTCGCCGCAGAACAGCACCATGACAGCCATCAGGAATTCGCCGGCGAACACCGGCAGCGCCACGCCGCAAGTCAGACCGGCCTCGGTCGCTTCATCGGTGCGCTTGAAATAGGAGTTGGCGAACTTCGTCAGGATGACCGGATGGCCGCTCGCCCAGGCCTTGCCCGGTAAACCCTCGTCGTAGGCGAACAGGGCATTTTCGCTGAGCGCCTTGAATTCAGAATATTCCTCGCCGGCGAGGCAGCCGCCGAATTCCAGCCGGGTACGGGTTCGATCCGGTACCCACAGCTCAACCACGCGAATGAAGGTCTTCATCGGGACGCACCTGTCGCTACGCCTGCCATCAAGCATCGGCGATTTAGCGATCGTGTGTGCGATCAAATTACAGGCAGGCTCCGCCCAAAGATCGTGCGAAGCCCAGGAGCGTTCAGCGAATTACGCGGAACCTTAATTCCGGTACGACGGATCGGTGCGGTCGAGCTTGCGCAGCAGCGCCGGCCAGGCGAGTTCGCCGTTGCGGGCGGGACGATCGACCCGCGGTCGCATCTTGTCATAGGTCTCTTCCAGCACTTCCTTGGGCGGATAGGTCAGCTTGGTGTTGCAGGACAACGCCATGATCTGCACCTGGCAGGCGCGCTCCAGCCGGAACAGCACGTTGAAGGCCGACGGTACGGTGCGGCCGACTACCAGCAGGCCGTGGTTGCGCAAAACCATCGCCTCGTTGTCGCCGAGATCCCGGACCAGCCGCGCGCGCTCGTCGACATCGTCGGCGATGCCTTCAAATTCGTGATAGGCGATGTGAAGAAACCGCATCGAGGTCTGCGCCAGCGGCAGCAGCCCGCATTCCATCGCCGAGACCGCCATGCCGGCCGGGGTGTGGGTATGCGCCACGCAATCCATGTCGTGCTTGGCCATGTGAATGGCACTGTGAATCACGAAGCCGGCGACGTTGACGTCGTAGTCGGATTCATTGAGCAGCGTGTTGCCCTCGACATCGACCTTGATCAGGCTGGAGGCGTCGATTTCCTCGTACAGCATGCCGTAGGCGTTAATCAGGAACTGATCGGTGGTGCCGGGGACGCGGCAGGAGATGTGGTTGGCGACCATTTCGGTCATGCCGTACATCGAGGTCAGGCGGTAGCAGGCCGCCAGATCGACCCGCGCCTGCCACTCCGCGGCGCTCACCTGTTCGCGAACCGATTTGACGACCTTGATGGCGGGCGAGCTGACGGGAGGATTCATGGCGTTGCTCCACAGGGCTGATTATCGGCCCCTGGCAGGGCCCATTCATTAGCGGCCAGAATACAGGCAAAAATCGCTGCGCCGCAAGGCGAGCCGGGAGGCGTTATTGCAGGTCTGTCGGGCAGAATTCGAATGCGCCGGTTGGCGGAAATGCGCTTCGATGCCAGTATCGGGCAAAGCGTAAAGACGGGGACGAGCCGCAATGCACCATCCAGCGATCCGCATCGCCGTCCTGCATTTTTCCCACGAAACCGTCACCTTCCTGAACAACGACACCGCGCTGGAGGACTTCCTCTACCCGGGCTCGCCGGCCAGTGGCGAGGCGCTGCTGGCGGCGTATCCCAAATCCTATATGGGCGGCTTCGTGAAGGTGGCGCGCGAGTTCGACGGCGTCGAACTGACCGGCATCGAATCGCCGCTGTGGCCCAAAACTGGCATCGGATCTGGCTGGGTTACCGAACAGGCTTTTGAGACTTTTACCGGCAAGATGATCGCCGCCATCAAGGCCGAGGCTGCCTTCGATGGCGTCTATCTCTGTGTCCACGGCGCCATGGCGGTGCGCGGGGTGCCGCGGCCGGAGGCCGAACTGGCCAGGCGGGTGCGCCAGGCAGTCGGCCCGAAGGCTTTCATCACCGCGACCTTCGACCTGCACGGCAATGAGGACGAGGCCTTTCTGCAGCACGCCGACATGGCCTTCGCGGTGAAATATTTCCCGCATTACGACGAATACCTGCAAGGCGAGCGCGCGGCGCGCACCCTGGTGCGGGCGATCCGCGGCGACTACAAGCCAGTCCATGTCACGCTGCGCGTTCCCGTGATCTCGCCGACGGTACTGCAATGGACCGGCGCCTCGCCATGGATGGACCTGGTGCAACGCGCGCTGACCTGGGAAGCGCGCGAGCCGGACACGTACGTCAACATCTTCTTCGGCTTCCCGTTTTCCGATGTTCCTGATGTTGGCATGAGCGTGCAGGTGCTGACCAACGGCAATCGCGAGCTGGCCGAACGCGTCGGGCGGGATATTTGCGAAGCAATCTGGCGCGTGCGCGAAGCGCTGCTGACGTCGACCAAGATCTACAGCATTGCGGAAGGCGTCGCGCTGGCGAAAAAAGCCGTGGTCAGCGGCGCCACACCGGTTGTGCTGGCCGATCACTCCGACCGTTCCGGTTCGGCGACCTGGCTGCTTCGCGAGATCGTCGCGCAAGGTCTTTCCAATACTCTGATCGCGACCATTGCCGATGCCAAGGTCACGGCAAAGCTCAAGGCAGTGGGCGCGAAGGAGGGCGAAAGTTTCGATATGGAAGTCGGTGGACTGGTCGACGAATCCGCCGGCGAGCCGGTGCGCATCCAGGGCACGATCCTGAAAGCCGTCGAAGGCCATGGCCAGTTCTGGGTCTGTATCGGCTTCGGCCGTGGCAACGTCTTGATTCTCTCGACCTATCTGGTGCAAGTGATGGAGCCGTTTTCGCTGAAGGCGCTGGGGTTGGACATCGCTTCGTTCGAGATCATGGCGATCAAGTCGCGGGTGCATTTCAGGCGTGGCTTCGACGATAACGGCTTTGCCAAAACCATCCTGCTGGTCGAGCCGGAGCAGCCATTTCTCGGCACCACGCGGCTTGACGGTTTGCCGTACCGGAACGTCGATCTTGCGAACTACTATCCCTACGGAAATCCCGTGTTTCCAGTTTGATGCGGCGAATTGATGAAGTGAATGCCATGACCGAAGCACGCTACCGCCTGATCGGCTCGACCGCGTCGCCCTATGCGCTGAAACTGCGCGCGCTGCTGCGCTACCGGAAGATTCCATTCGACTGGGTCATCATGACCAAGGCGCTGCGCAAGGCGACCGAACACCTGCGGCCGAATCTGATTCCGGTCCTGCAATATCCCGATGGCACCTTTCGCGGCGAAACGACGACCCTGGCCTACGGTCTGGAGGCCCGTCACCACGAACGCTCCGTGATCCCCGGGGACAGAGCGGTCGCGTTCGTCTGCGACCTGCTGGAAGACCTCGCCGACGAATGGGCGGTCAAGGCGCTGTTTCTCTATCGCTGGTGGGATCCGGAGGATCAGGCCTATGTCTCCCGCTGGGCCGGCGAGGAGTGGTCGGTGTCAGAGGCTCTAACCGGAAGTGCGGAGGAAATCGAGCAATTTCGGCAGCGGCAGATTTCGCGCATGGTCATTCTTGGCGCTACGGCGGAGAACAGGCCGTTGCTGGAAGAAAGTTACCTGCGGATGCTGGCGGCATTCGAGCCTCATGTCGGCATGAACAATTATCTGTTCGGCAGCCGGCCGTCGCTCGCCGATTTCGCCTGGTTCGGCCAGCTCAGCGAGATGGCGACCGACCCGACGCCGATGCGGATCATGCGTGCCAACGCGCCCTTTACCGATCACTGGGTGCGGCGGCTCGACGATGCCTCCGGCGTCGACGGCGAATGGCACCCGCGAGAGCAGGCGCTGGGCGGCATGGCCGAGGCGTTGCTGAAAATTGCCGGTGAACTCTATCTGCCGTTTCTCGCCGCCAACGCCGAAGCATTTTCAAAAGGCCTCGACCGGCTGGAGATCGAGGTCTGGGGGCTGCCCTACGCGCTGGCGCCGTTCAAATATCAGGTCAAATGCCTGCAGCAGCTTCGCGACAAATTCGCTGGACTCGATGCGGAGAGCCAATTGGCATTGCGGCCGGTGCTGGAGCGCACCGGCTGCTGGCAGCATCTGAAGACGAACTAACGACGCTCAGCCCTTGCGCATTTTACCGAGCAGGTAATTGTCGTAATAGTTCTCGGCGATCTGCGTGTAAAACAGCAGCTCCTTCATGTACGCGTCGTGGCTCTCTTTTGTCCGCTTGAACAGTGGATTTTTCTCGGCAAGCTCGTTCAGGTGGTCTTGCGTGGCTTTGTAGCAGGCCTCCATGACCGGCTGCGGGAATGCGCGCAGTTCCGCGCCATTGGCGACGAGCCGCTTCAGGGAGGCGGGATTTACGCTGTCGTATTTTTCGACCATCCATGCTCCCGCCGCCGACCCCGCCTGATTGAGGATCGCCTGATACTGCTTGGGAAGCGCAGCCCACTTCTCGTCGTTGACGATCATGTGCAGCATGGCGCCGCCTTCCCACCAGCCGGGGAAGTAGTAGTACTTCGCCACCTTGTAGAATCCGAGTTTTTCGTCGTCATAGGGGCCGACGAACTCCACGGCATCGATGGTCCCTTTTTCGAGCGCCGGATAGATGTCGCCGCCGGCAATCTGTTGCGGCACGACGCCGAGCCTTGCGAGCACATGGCCGCCCATGCCGGCGATGCGGAACTTGAGGCCGTTGAGATCTTCGACCGTCTTGATCTCCTTGCGAAACCAGCCGCCCATTTGCGTGCCGGAATTGCCGCACAGGATGGCGTGCGCCTTGAACGGCTTCAGGGCCTCGTTGACCAGTGCGTCGCCGCCGCCGAACGTCCACCAAGAGCTCTGGTGGCGATGGTTCATGCCGAACGGCGCGCCGGTCGCATAGGCCAGCGCCGGCTCCTTGCCGATGTAGAAGTAGAGCGGCGTCTGCGCCATCTCGACCGCCCCGGTGCTTACGGCATCGAGCGCCTGCAGGCCGGGCACGATCTCGCCTGCCGCGAACGTCTGGATCTGAAACTTGTTGTCGGTGGCGTCAGCGACGTATTTCGCAAAGGTTTGCGCGGTGCCGTAGATGGTCTCGAGCGATTTCGGAAAGCTCGAGGTCAAACGCCATTTGATCTCGGGCGCCGACTGCGCGATCGCAGGTGCCGCAACCAGTGTCGTCGCACCGGCGACGGCGCTGCCTTTGAGGAACGTACGGCGTTTCATGATCGGCTCGCTTCCCTGAATTGCAGGTCCATTGGCTTGGGCGATGTGCCCTTTTGGACCTTTTGCCGTTCATCATAACGAATTCCGGGGCAGGGATGGAAGCGCTACTTTATCTCCACCAGTGGGATCTGTTTTTCCGCCACGCAACTACTCCGCGATCATCTCGCCGGAACCGCCGAGCGCCGCCGGAAAGTCTCTCAGCTTCGGCAGGCCGTCGCGCACGGACAGTACCATCTCGGCGCAGTTGATGTGAATACTCGGAGAGAACGCCAGTGTCGGGAGCATCGACACGAACACGTCGACCAGGCCGAGCGCCGGATAATCGGTCATCAGGCGGTCGCCGCATATCGCGCAATATTTCGACTGGCTCGCCGCCGTCTTCCCGGACGTCGCGAGATGCTGTGCGCCGACCTTGATCCGGAATGCATCGTGCTTCCACAGGCTGAAGGCGTTGAAGGGATCGCCGGAGCCGGAACGGCAAAAGCTGCAATGACAATAGCCCATGGCTTCCGGCGATCCCGTGACCTCGAGCTCGATGGCGCCACAAAGACATCTTCCGAAATGTGACATCAGCTATCCGTTCAATATTCGAAATTAAAAAAGAGCGTCGCGTAACACGGCAACTGGCGTCACGTCACGCTTGCGCCGTCACCGTCAGCAGCTGCCATCGGCGGATTCTGCACATGCCACATTTCGACGATTTTGCCGTTGGCAATCCGGTCGATCGCAATGCCCGACCATTCCAGTTGCCTCTCCGTTGCGCCGGAGCAGGTGAGCAGGCCTTTGCGGGTGCCATGAAAGATCACTCGTGTCACCACCTTGTCGCCTTCGGCGATCTGGTCCCCGATGGTCAGGCGGTAGTCCGGGAAAGCGTCCTGGATGGCCAGCATGAAGGCCGGGAGGTCGGTCGTGAAATTCCGGACGTCGTTGAACACCACGTCTTCCGCGAAGAAGTCGTCGAATGCGGCAAGGTTTCGTCGGTTCACGATCTCGTCCAGATAGCGGCGGACGATCGCCTTGTTGTGCTCGAGGTCGCCGATCTCGCTCGTTTCGCAGCAGATGACCTCGGAGATCCTGGATAATATGTTCATGGACGTTCGCCCGGTTTTGGACACTGCCGGCCGCAGCGACCGCCGTCGGTCGGCACGGCATGATTGGTCTGGTGTGCCGGTAGGGTGACATGTACGATTGTGGGGCGTCGAATTCCATGACCCGGCCGCCGCCAGATATGCCCGAAACACCGGATTGAGTTCGAGGGGAGCGAATGGACGCCTTGTCGGATGTGTTGCGGGTGGCCCGGTTGAGCGGCGGGGTGTTTTTTCACGCTGAATTCTTCGAGCCATGGTCGATAGCCGCGCGGCTGTCGCCCGAACATTGCGCAGGGTATCTCGGCTCGGCCGTGCACATGATCCCCTACCACTATGTGGTCGAGGGCAGATTTCGCATCCGCGTCGAAGGCGAGGCACCGTTCGAGCTTGCGGCGGGCGAGATCGTGCTGTTTCCGCGTAACGACATGCACTTCATGGGCAGCGATCTCGATTTGCCCGCGGTGCCGGCGAGCTCGGTCATCGTGCAGCCGGCCGGTGGCGGATTTGGTGCCATCCGCCTCGGCGGCAGCGGCGACCGGGCGCAGGTCATTTGCGGCTACCTGGCCTGCGGCAGCGTGAACGATAATCCGCTGATTTCAACCCTGCCTCGGGTGCTGCACCTCAACGTCGCGAAGGCCGGCGCCGCGGAATGGGTTCGCTCCACCTTCCAGTACGCGGCTGATGAACTGACGGCCGGCCGGCCGGGGTCGGCGACCGTGTTGGCGAAGCTGTCGGAACTGCTGTTCGTCGAAGCGGTCCGCCGCTACGTCGATGCGCTGCCGCCGGAACAAACCGGTTGGCTGGCCGGGCTACGCGATCCGCACGTGGCGCAGGCGCTGGCCCTGTTCCACGGCAATGTCACGCGTTCCTGGACCGTCGATGAACTCGGCCGCGAAGTCGGGTTGTCCCGGTCGGCGCTGGCGGATCGGTTCACGCGCCTGATTGGCCAGGCACCGATGCACTATCTCACCCAGTGGCGCATGCACGTCGCGGCGAACGACCTGCGCAATACCAGCGCGTCGCTGGCGCAGGTGGCGCAAAATATCGGTTACGATTCCGAGGCCGCCTTTTCCCGGGCCTTCAAGAAGACGTTTGGAAGCGCACCCGCGACCTGGCGCCGGCGGGCCGCGCAGTAAGAGAGTCAAGCGGATCAGCTCGACGATACCTGATGGGCCGAATGCCCTAGCCCTTCGGGAAATCCCTGCGCATCGCGATTTCAGCGGCATCGCGCGGCGACAGCACGTTGCCGTCGAACGCCGGCTGGCGTTCGGTGACGATGTCGTAGAGTGAAATCTGCTTGAGCGGCTTGGCCAGTAATTCCCGGATGCAGCCGGCGAGGGTGCCGTTATAGACCATGTACGGCGTCTTGCTGGTGACCCGCCGGTTGTTCAGCGAAGGCCGCTTCTTCAGGTCGGCAGATGCGTCATAGGAAATCGGAAGATTTTCCGCGAATGTGCCCGGTTCCGGTATTTCGAACATCCCCGAGACTAGCCCGAGGTTGGTAAGCAGATTTTAAACCGGAGGCTGCAGCTTTACTTGCGGTGCCGGCTGCCGAGCGCCGCCGCGATCGATTCCGGATTTTTGACGCGCACGATCAGGAGTTCGATGCGGTCGCCGCCGTCCCAGAACAATTCGCCGTTGAACATCATGGTCGGCACGCCGAAGACGCCGGGCGCTTCGGCCTCGTTGATTTCGAGGTCATGGCTCTGGAGCCGACACCGTGTCATGATAGGGGCGGACTGGCGCTCGAACAATCCTGCGAGGCCGTCTATGAGAAGCGGCGAAACCAATTTCTCCTGCCCGAGGCCGATGAAGAATCCGCATGAGCTGGAACCTTCGCTACACCATTGTCAGCTATCTCCGATCCACGCTCTGGATCGTTCCGGTGGTCGCGCTTGCCTTTGAGCAAGCCACGCTAAAAATCGCATATGTGCGTGAACTCGATTTCGGGTTCATTCCCGGATTTGGCATAGGCGCGGGGGCCATATCTGCGTTGATGGAATTCATCGTCACAATGATGATTTCCTTCATCGTCTTCACCTTCGGCTCGCTGCTGGTGGCTATTCAGGTCGCGAGCGGCCAGTTGAGTCCACGGATTATCGCGACGACGCTGCTGCGCGACAATGTCATCCGTTTCACCGTCGGTCTGTTCATCTACACCCTGCTGCTCGCCATGGCCGTGAGAATCAGAGAGGAGGCGATTTCTCATACCTTCGCCAGCTTGACGGGCGTCCTGGCAGTAGGCTGTGTGGTGGCGTTTCTGATCCTGATCGACCATGCGGCGCGGTTAATGCGTCCAGTCAACATCGTCTGGCGTGTCGGTCAACAGGGGATCGAGGCTATCGGGCAAGTGTATCCCCACCTTATCGCTGACTCAGAGGTCGCCCCGCGCAAACACGAAAAGCTTGGCCCGCCGGATCGGGTGATCCTTCACAGCGGCACGTCAGCAATCGTGATTGCGGTAAATCTGAAGGCGCTAATCGCCTCGGCGACAAAGGCAGACGGCGTGATCGAGCTGGCGCCCCGCGTCGGCGATTTTGTGGCGGTGGACGAACCGCTTTTCCTGTTGCGCGGGGGTGCCGCTGCCATCGGTGACAGTGTGCTGCGAGGACAAGTCGCTTTCGGCCGCGAGCGAACCATTGAACAAGACTCGACGTTTGCGTTTCGTGTCATCGTCGATATCGCGATCAAAGCCTTGTCGAAAGCAATCAACGACCCGACCACCGCCGTACTTGCCATCGACCAGCTTCACCGTCTGTTGCGCATGGTCGGCAAGCGGCAGCTGCACGATGAGAATATACGCGATGGCGACGGGCAGCTGAGAGTGATCTTTCGGACCCCGAACTGGGAGGATTTCGTGCAACTCGCCTTGAGCGAAATACGTCTGTACGGCGCGGAAAATTTCCAGGTCGCGCGTCGCCTGCGCGCGATGATCGAAAACCTCATCGAGAATCTGTCGGAGCATCGCCTCCCGGCGCTGCGCCGTGAATTGGACCTGCTTGATCGTGCCCTGGAGAAGCTTCACCTTTTCCCGGAGGATCTGGCGCTAGCTCGTGTTCCAGATTCGCAGGGACTGGGAGGATCGTCGCTATAAGCGACGAACCGCTGGCCGATCAGAAAATCGACAGTCCCACGTGGGGATAGTGCTCTGATCGGGGCCGGCCGCGGCGTTACTTGCGGTGCCGGCTGCCGAGCGCCGCCGCGATCGATTCCGGATTTTTGATGCGCTCAATCAGGAGGTCGATGCGGTCGCCGCCCCAGAACAGTTCGCCGTTGAACACCATGGTCGGGACGCCGAAGACGCCGATCGCTTCGGCCTCGTCGATGATGCGGTCGTGCTCCGCGCGCGCAGGGCCGCGGACATAGGCTTCGAAATCTTTCGCCGAACCGCCAATCGACGTGATCACGCCGGAAATATCCGATAGTTCGTCGATCTGGAGATCGTGGCTCCAGAACCTGCGGAACACCGTGTCGTGATAGGGCCGGAACAGGCCGTGGCGTTGCGCGAACAGCATGCCGGCGCTGGAATAGAAGGCGTCGTAGATCCGTCGCGGGCCTTTCATGGTGAGGCCCTGTGCGTTGGCGTAACGCCGCGCGTCCATATAGAGGTAACGGACCTTGCGCCAGAAATGCGGTGTGCGCTCTTCGACCGATCCCATGAATTCGGCGACGCGCAGCGTATAGGGCAGCCATTCCAGCTCGGCGCCGTATTGGTCCTCGAGTTCGAACAGCCGCTTGTTGGCAACGAACGCATAAGGGCTTTTGTAGTCGGTGTAGATACGTATGCGGGGCTTTTCCATCGCTGGTCCTTGTTCGGTCGGGCCATTTTTCCCGAGCCGAATAAAGCACGGAACCATGCATTGAGCCACGTGCTGGAGCCCGCCAACCGGCGATACCGGTCGCGTCGAGGAAGATTTCGACGAATCAGATTCGAGGATTCAAACGAATGGGCCCCGGTGCATGAAGCAGCGCGGGGCCCTGCATCTTCGTTTTAACGAAGGATTGCTGGTAATGACCAGTATGATCTAAGGATCCGGAAAGCGCGTGGCCTTTGCGTTCCAGTCCCGTGGGGATGTCTAGATTTTAGACGGTGCAATGAGGCTAGCAGCTGCTTTACCTCAAGCGCGCCGGAACCTTGCGCTGAGCAAGGTCACCAGTCTGATCCGGTGGCGTCATGCTCCTCCTCAAGTGATAGCCTGCGGGCTCGCGCCCGCTCCGCCACCTGCCGTCACGACCATATGGCCGGGCGCCAATTCCTGTGAAGCTGGGAGCCAGCCGCTCCATGACTTCGAAGGGTGCAGCGTTGAAAATGCTGCGGCAGATATCGGTTCGTGTCAAGCGATCCGAACGGTGTTCGATCATCCGTTCCCGGAACCCACCGGTTCCCGGAAGCTACCGGCTCACGGCCATCGCGATCTCAGGCTTTGGTCTGGCGATAGTCTTGCAAGTCCGGATCGTGCGTCATCGACCAGTAGTCGACGAAACGCCACGGCATCGCCGAGAACACCCGGCCCTGACTGTTGCGGTAGTAGGTGGACATGCCGGGATGGGTCCAGATCAACTGCTCATGCTCGGCATCGACCTTCCCGATATATCGATCGTGCGCGTCGTGATGCACATCGATGGCAGCGATGTCCTGCTCGATCATCTCGACCAGGCATGACGAGATGTAGCGGCTCTGACATTCCGACTGGAAGATCACGCTGCCGCCATGCGCCGGGCCGGAGTTCGGACCGAGCATGACGAAAAAATTCGGAAAGTCCGGCACGGTGAGGCCGAGATAGGCAGTCGGGTTGTCGTTGGCCCAGGCAGCTTTCAGGTTCTTGCCGTCGCGTCCGCTGATATTCAATCGCGCGGCCATCTCCGTGACCTTGAAACCGGTGGAGATGACGATGATATCTGCCGGCCGCAATTTGCCGTCGGAGGCGACGATACCGTCAGATGCGAAATGATCGATCGCTTCGGTGACCAGTTCGACATTCGGCCTGGTCAGCGTCTTGAACCAGTTATTATCCAGCAGAATGCGTTTGCCGTAGGGTGGATAGGTCGGCACGCATTTTTCGATCAGGTCGGGACGGTCCTTCAGTTCGGACTGGATGAATTCCGTCAACTCCTCGCGGTGCCGGTCGTTGCCCTTGTTGACGGCGCGATCGGGATGCGGCCAGTTCGGGTCTTTGCGCAGGAACGGCAGCAGGCCGTCGCCATAGCGCCAGAACATGTTGAAGCGATACCACTGCACGTAAAACGGCAGATGCGCGAGCAGCCACTGCGCGCCTTCGCTGATCGGATCGGAATAGCCCGCCACCGGCCGCGCCCATTGCGCGGTGCGCTGATAGACGGTGACGGAAGCGACGCGGTCGGCGATCGACGGCACCAGCTGCATGGCGGTGGCGCCGGTGCCGATCACGGCGACATGCTTGCCGTCGAGCTTGATGTCTTCGGACCACAGCGCCGAGTGCAGCGTTTGGCCCTGGAACGTTTCCTCGCCCTTGAAATGCGCGGGGGAGGGGTCGTTGAGCTGGCCGATGGCGCTGACGAGTGTGGTCGATTCAATGGTCTCCTCGCCATTGGCGGTCTTCAAGGTCGAGATCCAGCGGCGTTTGCTTTCGTCCCAGCGCGACGACGTCAGTTCGGTGTTGAGGCGAAGGTGCTTTCGGATGTCGTATTCGGCCGCGACCTTCTTGAGATAGTCGAGCAACTCCTGGCGTTGGGCGAAATAGCGCGTCCATGGATTGCGCGCGCCGAACGAGAACGAATAGGAATGGTTCGGCGTATCGACGCCGCAGCCGGGATAGCGGTTGACATACCAGGTGCCGCCAAGCTCTGCGTTCTTCTCGACGATGGTATAGGGAATGCCGAGCCGGCCAAGGTTGACGCCGAGCGCAATGGCGCAGACGCCGGCGCCGACGATCAGCACATGCTGTTGCGCCAGGCTTTCGTTGGCCGGCGGTTTGCTCCAGCGCGCCCCGCGCGGCACGAAACCCATTTCCTCGCGCATCAATGGCGCATATTCCGGCGTGACGTTTTCGCCGAGCGTCGCGCGCATCATTCTCAGCATCAGTTCGTCGCCGGGGTCGGTGATAACAGGCTTGGGTTCGCCATTGGCGAACAGGTCCAGCACCGCGGCACGAATCTCAATCTGGATTTCGGGCGGTAATCCTGCTTGCGGATCGGGGATCAGGCGCACGTCGCGCCTGGGCTTGTACGGCGGTTCCAGCCAGCGCTCGTCGCCGGTCATGTGGAACAGCACCATCAGCAGCACGCGGATATCGCCCTCGGCGATGGCGGAGGCGAGATCGAGTTTCTGGCGCGGTAGCTCGACGTTCATGCTTTACGCTCCCGGTGCATCGCGCAGGCCGCCATAGGCGGCCCAAGTGGTGCCGACGATGTAGCCGGCATCGACCGGCAGGTTGATTCCAGTGACGCCGCTGCTCATCGGCGACAGCAGCCACGCGATCGCCTGCGCAACTTCAATTGGCTCCACCAGCCGGTTCATCGCTGTCGGACTTTCGAGCAATGTCTTGTTCAGCGCGCCCGAGGCGATGCCGGCCTCGAGGGCGGCGGTGCGGGTGAAGCCCGGCGAGACGGCATTGACCCGCACGCCGGTGCGGCCCCATTCGGCGGCGAGCGTCTGCGTGATCTGGATGACGCCGGCTTTTGCCGCGGTATAGGCGTGGATCGGGCCGGAGCTCATGCCGGCGACGGAGGCGACGTTGACGATGGCGCCTTGCCGGCGCCCGGACATCCGGATGCCGACGCTGCGTGCGACCAGAAAGGTGCCGCGCAGGTCGATATTGACCTCGCGATCCCACTGATCCATCCGCACCCGTTCGATCGGATGCATCTTGCCGAACACGCCTGCGGCATTGACGAGGCCGGTGATCGGACCGTGTGCAGCCTCGATATCGGCAATACCATTGACGACGGCGCTTTCGCTGGCGACGTCGAACGGCGCCGGCCACAGGATGGTCTTGGTTCCCGGCAGCGGTTCCGGCGCAATATCCGTGATCACCACGCGCCGGCTCTGTTCGGCGAGCAGCGTCGCGGTCGCAGCACCGATGCCGCGGCTGCCGCCGGTGACGAGAACGATACCCTCAGCGCTCATGGCCGTTGCCCTTGTCGAATTTGGTAAACAGCCCGCGCGTCATCAGCTTCTGATAGGCGGAAATGACGTGGTGCGGCACGTCGGTGACCGCGCCGCCGGCATAGGAATAACGCTGGCTTAGATAGCCGCGCGCGCCCATCAGCATATAGACGATGGCCTCGAACTCCTGGTCGCTGAAATCATTGATTGCGCCAGCTTCGCGTGCTCGTTGCAGAATGCGGACGTAAGCAGTGACGATATTGTCGAGATGCTTCTGGTAGCCGGTCGGCGCAAAGAACTCTGCTTCGTTGAGAATGCGCAAGAATTCCGGCACCTCGCGGATGAAATCGAAGAACGCGCCGAAGCGTTCGATCTCCTGCCTGGCGGCGTGCGCCGTGCCGGTGCGCTCGCGGATGAAACGCACCATGTCGATGCCGATTTTCGGAAGCAACTGGTCGAGCAGTTCCTGGCGGTTCTCGAAATGATTGTAGAAAGTGCCCTGGGCGACGCCGGCTTCCTCGGTGATGCGGGCGACCGAGGCTTCGGCATAGCCGAACTTGCCGACGATCCTGGTCGCGGCGTCGAATATTTTTCGTTTTGTCCAGGCGTTGCGCTCGACCCGGTTGAGTTTTGCTACCTTGCCGGACGCGGCTTGCGAGGTTGGCGTCATGCGTGAGCCTCCAGTTCGGCGCGCAGCACGCGCTTGAGCACCTTGCCGGACGGATTGCGCGGCAGGCTGTCGCGAATGATCAGTTGCTTCGGTACCTTGAATCCGGCGAGGCGGGCACGGCAATGCTCTGTGAGGGCAGCCAGTTCCAGCGCGGCGCCGTCGCTGAGCACCACGATCGCCACCGGCTTTTCGCCCCAGCGCGCATCGGGCAGGCCGATGACCGCGACTTCGCGCACCTGCGGCAGTTCGTAGATCACGCGTTCAACTTCGGAGGACGCAATATTCTCGCCGCCGGAAATGATCATGTCCTTCTTGCGGTCGGTGAGAAACAGGAAGCCGTCGTCGTCGAGGTAGCCGACGTCACCGGTGCGAAACCAGTCGCCGAAAAACGCCGCCGCGGTTTTTTCGGGGTCTTTCCAGTAGCCTTGCGTCACCTTCGGTCCGCGCAGGCAGATCTCGCCGTTCTCGCCAGGGCCTAAGCGATGGCCGGCATCGTCGCGGATTTCGATCTCGACATGGGCGATGGCGCGGCCGGTCGAGCCGATCTTTTCGATCTCACGGCCGGCGTCCATAAACGTGTCGCCGCCGCAGGTCTCGGTCAGCCCGTAGGCGTCGATGTAGCGGGCGCTCTTAAAATATTCCGAGAAGGCGCGAATCCGCACCTCCGGCGTCTTCTCGCCGCCGCCGATCGCCCATTGCAGGCTCGAGACGTCGTAGCGCGCGCGGGCGGGGCAGGTGAGGATGGCGGTGGTCATCACCGGCGCGAACCACGCCGCGTTCAGTTTGTCGGCCTCGATCGCCGCCAGCGCCGCTTCCGGTTCAAAGTTGCGGTGGATCGAAAGCATCCCACCGTGCCACAGCACGGCGATCCCCGGCAGATCGAGCGCGCCGACATGATAGAGCGGCCCGACCACCAGCAATCGCGTGTCGGCGTTCAGTCCCAGCACCAGCGTCTGGTCGGTGGACTTCCAGTAGATGTTCTCGTAAGAGAGCATCACGCCCTTGGGCCGGTCTGTGGTCCCCGATGTGTACATCAGCCGCATCAGGTCGCGCGGTTGCCGGACTTGCGCCGGCGCAGGGTTGATATCCGGCGCCAGCCGCGAGGCTGATAATTGCGCCGCTTCATCCAGCAGCACCACCGGCGCGCCGCCGGCCGTGATGTCGGCGAACTCTTCATCCGCAATCAAAATTCGCGCGCCAGAATTGCCGACGATGTAGCCGACCTCGTCGGCGGACAGCCGGTAGTTGATCGGCAGAAACACCGCGCCGATATGGCTTGCTGCAAATACGAATTCGAGAAACGCCGCGCTGTTCTTCATCAGCACCGCGACCACGTCGCCGGGGCCGATGCCGCGCGAGACCAGCCAGCCGCCGAGCGTGCGGATGCGTGCGTCGAGCGCGGCATAGGAGATTTCCTCGCCGCGGTATTTCAGCGCAGCGCGATCCGGCGTCCGGCGTGCGTGAAATGCAATGAAGCTGGATAGATTGATCATTATCCGTGCAATGGGCCGATTTCCGGCCTCGTTTCTCCCTAGATGAATTATGACTCGTAATTCATGTTTGGCTTGACGTCACCCCCCTTGCTCTGAAATCTTGTGCGCACGGGGGCAGCACGACCTCCGGCAGGGATTTGGGAACGCAAATCCGACAGGGGAGGAAACGATGACGAGAACCCGCAAACCGGGCGTGAGCCGTCGCGCGACGTTGGCGATGATGGGCGCCGGTGCTGTTTCATTCGCGACGCCATGGGTGGCTCGCGCGCAGGCCAAGACCATCAAGGTCGGCATGCCGACGATTCTGTCAGGGCGCGTCGCGCAACTCGGCACCTCGTCGCGCAACGCGGTGATGCTGGAAGTCGAGAAGGTCAACGCCGCCGGCGGCCTCGCCGGCCGCCAGATCGAAATGGTGATCCGCGACTCCAAGGGCGCGCCGCAGGAAGCGGCCCGCGTGGCGCGCGAACTGGTCAACACAGACGGCTGCGAACTTTTGATCGATGCCGAGGCGTCGTCGGGCGCTTTCGCCGTGCACGAAGTGGCGCGCGATCTCGGCGTGTTCTGCATCCATACCAATTCGGAAACCTCGGCGCTGACGGCCGATCCGAAGCAGCACATTCCCAATGTCTTCCGCACCGCGCGGCAGGGCGTGCATGACTCGATCGTCGGCGGCAGCTATGCGGCGGCGATTGCCAAAGCCAAGGGGCTGAAGAAATGGGCGACCTGTGCGCCCGACTACGCCTATGGCCGCGACACCACGGGCGAGTTCACGCTGTACCTGAAACGCTTCGCGCCCGACGTCGAGATCATCAGCGAGTCCTGGCCAAAGCTGTTCCAGCCCGATTATACCGAAGTGGTGACCAAAATCCTGCAGGCCAAACCGCAGGCGCTGTATTCCTGTCTGTGGGGCGGCGATCTCACCTCCTACATCGACCAGGCCAACATCTACGCGATGTTCAGCGCCATGGAAGTGTTCGCCGTCAACATGGCCGACTATACCGCGCTCACGGTGGTGAAGAACCTGCCGAAGGGCATTCACTCCGGCAACCGCTACATCAAGACCTATCCGGCGACCGCTGAGAACGCGGCCTGGGGCGACGCCTACAAGGCGAAATACAACGAATATCCGACCAACTGGTCGTGGGAGAACGCCACCGCCATCATGCTGCTCGCCGAAGCGTCGAAGAAGGCGAATTCGGCCGACGGCAAGAAGATTGCGGAGGCGATGCGCGGCCTGACCATCAAATGTCCGTTCGGCGCCGACGGCACGGTGACGATGCGGGCCGAGGACCAGACCCTGATCGGCTACGCCATCGGCTGGGGTACCACGATCCCGCAGGAGCCTTATGTGCCGGAAATCAAGGCCGGCGACTGGAAGACCATTCTTGAACTCGAAGCCGAGTGGAAGAAGAGCAAGGGTTACACCTGATCGTTCGACGGCTGCGGAGGCGGCACCGGCTGCCTCCGCGCGTCTCCTGTAGTTTCCCGCACGGAAAATTCCGGCGCGCCCTCACGGATATTTCTCTTGGATCTCGACGCGCTCACCGGCTGTCTCGCCAGTTCCGCCTGCCTGGTGACGCAAACCACCAGCGGCTTCATCATCGGTATGTTGCTGTTTCTCGTCGCCGTCGGGCTGACGCTGATTTTCGGCGTGTTGAAAGTCGTGAACTTCAGCCACGGCGCCTTCTATATGTTCGGCGCCTATTTTGCGATGACGGCCTACCAGTTCACCGGCAGCTTCGCGCTGGCGATGTTGTGTGGTGCGGCCGGCACTGCGCTGCTCGGCCTCGTATTCGAGCGTGTCTTCATGAGCCGGGTCTATGGCCGCGACGTGCTGATGCAGCTTCTGGTCTGCTACGCCTTCGTGCTGATCTTCGACGACGTCGTGCGAATGGTCTGGGGTCCGGAGTTCAAGTCGATGGGCATGCCGGCGGCGTTCCAGGTGATGCCGCTGTTCATCGCCGGCGGCGTGGTGCCGCCTTATTACCTGCTGCTGATCGGCGTCGCACTGACGATGGCCCTGATCCTCGGGCTCGGCCTGGCCCGCACCAAAATCGGCAAGGTGATTCGCGCCGCCGCGCATAATCCGGGCATGGTGTCGGCGCTCGGCATCAACACCGGGCTGATTTACGGCGGCGTGTTCGCGCTCGGCGGCATGCTGGCGGGCCTTGCCGGCGCGCTTGCCGCCCCGGTGCGCTCGCTGACCCCCGGCATGGGGTTTTCGGTCCTGATCGAATCTTTCATCGTTACTGTTATCGGCGGTATGGGCTCGATCCTCGGCGCGCTGATCGGCGCGTTGTTGATCGGCATGATCCGCTCGTTCGGCTCGCTCGGCTTTCCCCTGTTCACGGAAGGGCTGATGTACCTGTTCATGGTGATCGTGCTGGTGGCGCGGCCGACCGGCCTGTTCGGCAAGGAGGTCGCATGACCGAATTGCAGGCCGAGCAGGCTCCTGCCGTTCCGCGCATCGAGATACAGTCGCAACGCGCGCTCTATCGCGACGTGCTGATCGCGCTGGCGGCCTTTGCCGTGCTGGCCATGCTGCCGATGTTCTTCGGAAGCAAGGCGCTGCTCGATTTTGTGATCCGTTGTTCGGCGTTCGGATTGTTCGCGACCTCGCTCAACCTTTTGGTCGGCTATACCGGCATGATCTCGTTCGGCCATGGCATGTTCTTCGGCCTCGGCGCCTACGGTTTTGGCCTGATCATGCAGCGTACCGGCGTGCCGGTCCCAATCGCCTTTGTTGCTACGCTGTTGATCACGGCCGTGGTTGCCGCCGTGATCGGCGCGATCTGCGTGCGGCTGAAGGAAATCTATTTTGCCTTCGTGACGCTGGCGTTCCAGATGTTGATCCACAGCACCATCCTGTCCTGGGCCTCGCTGACCGGTGGCGACCAGGGCCTGCGCGGCGGCATCAAGCGGCCGGTGTTTCTCGGCATCGATCTGTCGAACCACGTGCATTTGTACATCACGAGCTGCGCGCTTTTGGTGATCGGCCTGCTCTTGATGCGCCAGATCGCGCAATCGCCGTTCGGCTACACGCTGCGCATGATACGCGACAATGCCAATCGTGCGAGTTTCATCGGCATCGACGTCTGGCGCGCAAAGCTGACGATCTTCGTGCTGGCGGCGCTGTTCGCCTCCACCGGCGGCGTCATCATGGCGCTGTTCGTGTCCGGCGCCTATCCTGAGTTTGCCTACTGGACCATTTCGGGCGAGGGCATCTTCATCAACATGCTCGGTGGCGTCACCACCTTTCTCGGCCCGATGGTCGGCACCGTGCTGCTGCTGATCCTCAACGATACCGCGACGCGGCTGACCGAATATTACGGCATCGTGCTCGGGATCGTGATCTTGTTTTTCGCGATCGGCCTGCGCAAGGGCCTGATGGATTTCGTGGTCGAGTGGTACGCGCAGCGGCACAACGGGGCCGGGGAGCGCGCGCCATGACGGCAGACAAGCGGATCAGCGTCGTCACCGGCGGCGCCAGCGGCATCGGCGAAGCCTGCGTGCGTGAACTCGCCGGGCAGGGCGATCTCGTTGTCGTGGTCGACCGCGATCTTTCAAAAGCCGAAGCGGTTGCCGCCTCGGTGAGAGGCAAAGCCTATGTCGCCGATGTCGGCGACGAACTCGGGGTCGAAGCCTGCGCCGGCGTGATCGAGCGCGAATGCGGGCCGGTCGATGTGCTCGTCAACTCCGCCGGGATCATCCAGGTGCCGGTGCGGCCGCACGACCTGCCGATGCGGACCTGGGACGACGTCGTCCGTGTCGACCAGCGCGGCACCTATGTGGCCTGTCTTGCGTTTGCACGGGCGATGATCGCGCGCCGGCGCGGCAGCATCGTCAACATCGCCTCGATCGCCGGCATGCGCTCGATGCCGCTGCATGCCTACGGCCCGGCCAAGGCCGCCGTCATCGCCATCACCGAATGCCTCGCCGCCGAATGGGGCCCTTCTGGAGTTCGCATCAACGCGGTATCGCCCGGCTATACGCTGACACCGGCGCTGAAGAACGCGATCGATCGCGGCGAGCGGGACACCTCGGCGCTGACGGCCAACGCCGCGCTGCGCCGCCTGGTGGATCCGTCTGAAATCGCGCGCGTCGTCGCGTTCCTCGCCTCCGACGCGGCCTCCGCCATGACCGGCGCCAACGTTCCCGTCGATTGCGGCTGGCTCGCCGGCACCTCGTGGAGCACCTATGGCGGCCTCCGCGAGGCGGGTAACTAGCCATGCTGGAAATCCGCGGACTTTCCAAATCCTTCGGTGGCGTCAAGGCGACGGACAATGTCTCGCTCGACTTCGCCGACGGCTCGCTGACCTCCGTGATCGGCCCCAACGGCGCCGGCAAGAGCACGTTCTTCAACCTGATCACCGGCGCGTTGAAGCCCGACTCCGGACAGATACTCCTGAACGGCGTCGATATAGCCGGGCGCTCGCCGCCCGATATCGTGCGTCACGGCATCGGCCGCGCGTTCCAGGTCGCGAGCATCTTCCCGTCACTGACCGTGCATGAAACCATGCTGGCGGCGGTGTGCGCCGATCAGCGCCGCGCCGGCGTCTTGCACCGGCGCTTTCCGCTGACTGAGACCCGCGACCGTGCCGAGCAGGCGATGGAATTATTGGGGCTCGCGAATAAGCGTGACCGCACCGCGTCGACGCTGTCGCATGGCGACCAAAAACTCCTGGATATCGCGCTCGCTTTGGTGCTCGAACCAAAGGTGCTGCTGCTCGACGAGCCCACCGCCGGGATGGGCACGGAAGAGCGCTGGCGCATGATCGACAAGGTGTATGAGCTCTGGGAGAAGCAGAAGATCACGGTGGTGTTCATCGAGCACGACATGGATATCGTGTTCAAGATCGCGCCCGAGATCGTCGTGCTCTGCTACGGCCGCATCCTTGCGGCCGGCCCGCCCGATGCGATCCGGCGCAATGAAGCGGTGATCGAGGCCTATCTCGGTACCGAACATCATGCCGGGGCAGCCCTATGAGCGCGCAGCCTGTGGTGCAGGTCGAGGACCTCGACGTCTATTATGGCACCAGCCAGATCCTGTTCGGCGTCGGCCTGTCGGTACGGCAGGGCGAGACCATGGCGCTGCTCGGCCGCAACGGCGCCGGCAAGTCGACCACGATGAAGGCCATCATGGGCCTGGCGCCGGCTCGCCGCGGCAAGATCACCTTGCGCGGCAAAGTAGTATCCGGTCTGAAACCGCACCGTATCGCGCGCGCCGGCTTGGGCTTCGTGCCGGAGGATCGCCAGATTTTTCCGGAGCATACGGTCGAGGACAATCTGGTCATCGGGGCCAAGAAGGGCCCCCATGGCGAGGACGATTGGTCGATCCGGCGGGTTTATGAGGTATTTCCGCTGCTGGAGCCGCTGCGATCCCGCATCGCCGGCCGGCTGTCGGGCGGCGAGCAGCAGATGCTGGCGATTGCACGCACGCTGATGGGCAATCCCGCATTGCTGTTGCTGGACGAACCGAGCGAGGGGCTGGCCCCGATCATCGTGCAGCGGATCGGGGAATTGCTGCGCCAGCTCCGCAGCACCGGTGCCACGGTGCTGATCGCCGAGCAGAACATGCATTTTTGCCTTGGCCTTGCGAGCCACGCGACGGTTATCGACAAGGGCCAGATCGTCTACACATCCGGGATCGAAGAGCTGAAAGCCAACGAAAACATTCGTCAGCGCTATCTTGCGCTGTAGCTTTCGGCCCGCCCCGGGAGAAGAAATGGTCAAAGAAACCAGGCTCGAAAGTAAGCTGTCGCCGACGCACGAGGCGCCGTATCGCGGCCTCCGCGTGCTGGATTTCGGGCAGGGCATCGCCTCGCCCTATTGCGCCATGCTGCTCGGGGTCTACGGCGCCGACGTCATCAAGGTCGAGCCGCCCGAGGGCGACTGGTCGCGTTTCCTCGGCACCACCTATGGCAACCAGACGACCCTTTCAGCCGTCTACAATCGCGGCAAGCGCAGCCTCTGCCTCGATATGAAGCACAAGGACGGCATCGCCATCGCCAGACAGTTGGCGAAAGACTGCGATGTCCTGATCGAGGGCTTTCGGCCCGGCGTCGCCGCCCGGCTCGGCATCGGCTACGAGGAACTGGCGCGCGACAATCCCGGCCTGATCTATCTCTCGGTCAGCGCCTTCGGGCAGAGTGGTCCGTACTCCAAGCGGCCCGGTTCGGATTCGGTGGCGCAGGCGTTTTCAGGCCTGGTGTCGGTCAATGTCGGCAATGACGGCACCCCGCACCGGGTCGGCACCACGGTCTCGGACGTCGTCACCGGCGTCTATGCCTTCCAAGCCATCGCCACCACGCTGTTTGCACGGGCCACCGTCGGCACCGGCCGCTGGATCGACGTCAATCTCTGCGCATCGACGTCGGCCCTGCTCGGCCACAAGGTCGCCGAACATATGCTGGAGGGCGGCGCGCCGCGCGCGCTCAACGTGCCCGCGGGTTCGTACCAGACCAGCGACGGCTGGATGATGGTGACGCTGGTCAACGAGCCGCAATACAAGCGCCTGTGCGCGGCGATCGAACGCGACGACCTCGCCAGCGATCCGCGCTTTGCCGATTTCGCCTGTCGCGCGGACTCGGCGGATACCTTGATCGCGCATCTGCGCGAGGTGTTTTTGAAGCAATCGACGGATATCTGGCTTTCGCGTCTGCATGGGGCCGATCTGATTGCGGAACGAATTCTCAACCCCGGCGAATGGCTGCGCAACGCCCATGTCGAGGCGATCAAGGGGGTGGTGTGCCAGGATACGCAGGGCGTTGGCGCAGTCTACACGCCGCGCACGCCCGGCATCGCGAGTCTTTCAGAAGACAATTTGTGCCCGTCGCCGGATATCGGCCAGGACAGTTACGAGGTACTGCTGCGGGCGGGCTTTGAACGTAGCGCCATCGACGACCTGGTGAAAGCTGGCGCAGTACGTCAGGCAAAAGGAGTTGACGTATGAGTGAAGATCTCGTCCGTTATTCCGTCTCGGGAAATATCGCTGCGATCATGCTGGATCGCCCACCGGTCAATGCGCTAAGCATGGAGTTGATCGACGCGCTGCTGGCGGCGCTGGCCAAGGCGCGAGACGACGAAACGGTGCGCGCCATCGTGATCGGCAGCGCGCACAAGGTGTTTTGCGCCGGGCTCGATCTCGACATCGTCCGGGGCCGGCCCGGGATCGAGACCAAGAAATTCCTCGAGCGGCTGTATTTCGCGCTCAACGATACCCAGTACCGGCTGGGCAAGCCGACCATCGCCGCCATCGACGGCGCGGTGCGGGCCGGCGGCATGACGATTGCGATCTCCTGCGACATGATCATCGCCGGCGATGGATCGACCTTCGGCTATCCCGAGATCGATGTAGGCCTCATTCCGGCGATCCATTTCGTGCAACTGCCGCGGCTGGTCGGCAAGCACCAGGCTTTTGGACCGTTATTCCTTGGCGAACCCTTTGATGCTGCGACCGCGTTTCGCATGGGGCTGCTGAGCGAGGTCGTGCCCAAGGGAACCGCGCTGGAGCGCGCCCGCGAGATTGCACGAAAACTTGCCGCCAAGTCGCCGATCGTGATGAAGATCGGCCGCGACGCCTTTATGCGCGCGCTTGATTCCGACTTTCGTCGGTCGGTCGAGAACGCTGCCGAGAGCTTTGCGCTGGTGGCGACGACGGAAGATTGCCAGGAAGGGCTCAACGCGTTCGTCGAAAAACGGACGCCCAACTACAAGGGACGGTAATGGCGGGATTATACTTCGAAGAGTTCGAGATCGGCCGGGAGTATCATCATGAATTCTCCAGGACGGTCACGGAAATGGACAACACGATGTTCAGCCTGCTGACGATGAATCCGCAGCCGTTGCATCTCGATGCGCACTTCTCCGAGAAAACCGAGTTTGGTCAGCGGCTGTTCAACAGCCTCTATACGCTCGGCATCATGATCGGGATGAGCGTCTACGACACCACGCTGGGCACCACGATCGGCAACCTTGGCATGACCGACGTCAAGTTTCCGAAGCCGGTGTTTCACGGCGACACGCTGAAGGCGCATACCAAGATCATCTCCAAGCGTGCCAGCAAGTCGCGGCCGACCCAAGGCATCGTCGAGTTCGAGCACACCATGACCAACCAGCGCGGCGAGGTGGTGGCAAGCTGCCGCCGCACCGGGCTGATGCACTGCAAACCGAAGGTGGAAAGTTGATGCGTTCATTCCTGTTCGTTCCCGGCGACAGCCTGCGCAAGTTCGAAAACGCCAAGAAGACTGCGGCCGATGCGCTGATTCTCGATCTCGAGGATTCCATCGCGCCGGACGAGAAGATCGGCGCGCGGACCACCGTGCGCGAGATGCTCGCCGCGCGGAACCCGAGTCAGAAGATCTACATCCGGATCAACGCGCTCGACACCGGCATGACGCTCGGCGATCTCGCCGCCGTGATTCCCGGCCGGCCCGATGGTGTCGTGCTGCCGAAATGCGCGGGTGCTGCCGACGTCAACAAGCTGTCGCTGTATCTCGATGCCTTCGAGGCCGCTGCCGGGATCGAAAACGGCACCACGCGGATCGTCACGGTCGCGACCGAGACGGCGCGCGCGGTGCTCAAGCTGATGGATTTCGAGAACATGAGCCCGCGGCTGTGGGGCATGATGTGGGGCGCGGAGGATCTTGCCGCATCGCTCGGGGCGTCCAGGAATCGTACCGGCCATCGCTATCACGGACCGTTCCTGCTGGCGCGCGATCTCTGCCTGATTGCGGCAGCTGCTGCCGGGGTCGTCGCCATCGATACCATCGCGACCGACATCAACGACCTCGACGCGCTGCGCGAGGAGGCGATTGCGGCGCGGCAGGACGGCTTCATGTCCAAGGCCGTGATCCATCCCAAGCACGTCGATGTCGTCAACGCCGCCTTCTTGCCGACGGACGAGGAAATCGCCTGGTCGGAGAAGATCATTAGGGCTTTCAACGACAATCCGGCGTCGGGGGTCGTGAAGATCGACGGCAAGATGATAGACAAACCGCATCTTCGCGCCGCGGAGAAGATTTTGGCGTTGCGGGCGCGATAGACGCGAACTTGGAGGGTGGGGCAAAGGCGCCCTTGCGCCGTGCCCACCATCCAGACCATTGGGGTGAATGGTGGGCACGCTGCACTTTGCCTACTCTACGAAGAAACTCATTCAGGGAAAGAACCACCATGCGATTGACAAAGCCACGCATCCCGCCCGTTGACGCCGAAAAATGGACCGAGGAGCAGCGCGAGATCGTGGCGCCGATGCAGGCGCGCGGCCGCATCATCAACATCTTCCGCACCATGCTCACGCACCCGGCGGCGGCAAAAGCCTTCCTGACCTGGGGCGGCTATATCCTCAGCCGCAAGTCGACGTTACCGCCGCGTGAGCGCGAGATCGTCATCCTGCGCACCGGTTTCCTGTGCAAGTCGGGTTACGAATGGACCCAGCATGTGCCGATCGGACAGAAGGCAGGTCTCACCGATGCCGAGATCGCCCGGATCAAATCGGGCGCCGACGCGCCCGGCTGGAGCGCCGCCGACGCCGCCCTGCTGCGGGCCGCCGACGATTTGCATCGCGAGTACTTCATCACCGAATCGGTCTGGAAAGAGCTGACCAAGCATTTCAACGAACAGCAGCGCATGGACGTCGTGTTCGCAGTAGGCCAGTACACCCAGGTCTCGATGCTGCTGAATACGTTCGGCGTTCAACTCGATGAGGGCCAGACGCTGGATCCGGACTTGAAGGGTTTTTGATCGGCGCTGCGAATCTGCCAATCTTTCGTCATTCCGGCTCGCGCTGCGCGCGTCCCGGAATGACGATGACGAGGGGTGCGACAAATTAACCCGTCGGGCAAAATTCCGCTCGCGCCGTCGGGCAAATCAACGCTAGAACTTCGCGCATCCTGTCCCACCGGAGGGGCGTTGGCCATCGTCGCAGACGTGGGGCAGGTTGCGGTGGACGCGGCGGTGCGTGAGACGAGTGCACCTGCAGCGTACGGTGAAGTCGTGTGGGTCCGACGCCCCGGTGCTGGCGTCAAGCAAGCGGAAGCGTTGCTTCCGCCAGCGATGGTGGCAAGAAAGCCGGTCACCAGGACGACCACGTATAAACCGTAAAGCCATTGCGCAGGGAAGGCCGGAGGCTCTCCGCCAAACCTGTATGCTCGTGTGCGCATCGTTGATGCATCTATTGCACGCGAGACCGCGGGTGCGGCGCGCACCCGGTCTTCCCTGCGCCCTCTGTTCTCAAAGAGGGACAACGAAATGGAAAACTTCGGGCGCATCGCGCCGCGGGATTGCGAAGTCGTATCTATCAACGTCATTGCGAGCGCAGCGAAGCAATCCATCGTGCCACGTGAAAAAAATGGATTGCTTCGCTGCGCTCGCAATGACGGGGAGATGGCTAGGAACCCGGTTCGACCAGTCCACCTTCGGCGATCAGCACCCCGATCTCGCTTTCGCTAAATCCCGCTTCCCGCAAAATCTCGCCGCCATGCTCGCCGAGGCCCGGTGGATGACTTCGGATCGACGGCGGGGTCTTGCTCCAGGTCGCGGCGGGGCCGGCGAGGTGGAGTGTGCCTTCGGTCGGATGCTCCATCGTCTGAACCAGGCCGACCGCTGCAAGATGCGGATCGTCGATCAGGCTGTCGAGATCGTGCAACGGCGCATGCGGGATGTCGGCCTCGTTGAAGAACGTCATCCATTCGGCGGTGGTCCGCGTCTTCATCATCTGCGAGAACCATTCGTAGACGAAGTCGTAATTCCGGGTGCGTGCGCTGATGCCGTTCAGGCGCGGGTCGCGGTCGGCCTCGTTCTCAAGCCCGATCAGGCGAAAGAACGCATTCCACTGCTTGTCGGAATAGACCAGCGCGCAGACATAGCCGTCGCTGGTCTGGTAGGGACGGCGATCCGGCGACAGCAGCCGCGAATAGCCGGGCGGACCGATCGGCGGCTCAAAACTGCGGCCGGACATGTGATCGCCGAGCACGAACTGCGCCATGGTCTCGAACATCGGGATTTCGATCGCCTGACCTTCACCGGAACGCTCGCGATGAAACAGCGCCGCCAGGATGGCGTGAAGCGCATTCAGGCCGACGATGCGGTCGGCCATCGTGGCCGGCGAATAGCGCGGTTCGCCGGTGATCTTGCCGGTCAGCGCCGGCAACGCGGTCAGACCCTGGATCAGGTCGTCATAGGCCGGCCGCCCGGCATAGGGACCGGTTTCACCAAAACCGTGGAGGCTGGCATAGACCAGACGCGGGTTGATCGCGAGCAGGTCGTCGGCACCGAGCTTGAGCCGGCCCATCGCGGCGGGCCGCACATTGTGCACGAACACATCGGCGGTCGAAGCCAGCCGCAGCAGCGCTTGGCGGCCGCCCGGCTTCTTGAGGTCGAGCACGATCGAGCGCTTGTTGCGATTGCCCTGCAGGTACATCGCGCCCATCCGGGGATGGCGCATCGGCGCGGCGTAGCGCATGACGTCGCCATCGGGGCTCTCGACCTTGATGATGTCGGCGCCGTAGTCGCCGAGGATCATGGTCGCGTAGGGACCCATCATCACGCTGGTCAGGTCGATGATCCTGACGCCGGCGAGCGGTCCCGCCGGCGCTGGAGTGTTGACGTTAATCATGGCGCGCGGTCAACGTCCGGCGGACAGCGCTTCAGTGAAGGCATTGAACACTTCGGTGCCGGGCTTGTTGCGCTTGTTGATGTCCTTGACCCAGTCCTCGGCGACCGCCTTGAACGCGGTGTCGAACACCTTCTTGTCGCCGGCGCTGAAGTTGATAACCTTCATGCCCTGCGACTTGATCTTTTCGGTCGCGGCCAGTTCGCCATCCTCAAAGCGCTTGCAGCCTTCGCGCGTGGTCTGCTCGCCAGCCTCGACCAGCACCTTGCGGACATTCTCGGGCAGCGACTTGAATTTCGCCTCACCGATCGAATAGGTGAAGATCGCGGTGCCGAAATTCAGTCCCTCGGTGCCGGATTTGAGGATCTTGCCGAACTCGTAGGACACCGAGCTCTGATACGAGAAGATCAGGCCATCGAGCGTGCCACGGGTCAACGATTCGTAGATCTCGGGCGCGGCCATGCGGACGGGGACGCCGCCGATCGATCGCATCATCAGGTCCATGGCGCCGCCGGTGGTGCGGATCTTGAGACCTTCGAGATCCTTAGCGGTCTTGATCTCGCGGCTGTTGGCGAGCTGGATCTGGTAAGCCGGCAGCGCGATGGTGACCAGCGGCCGCAACTGATTGGGCCCGAATTCCTTGGTCTCGAGAATCCCGCCATTGTGCGAGATCTTGTAGAAGGCCAGCGATCCCTGGCATTCGGTCTGGAAAATGCCGGGCAGTTCGGCGACTGCTGTCAGCGGATATTTCTCCGACGAATAGGACGGCACGATATAGGAAATGTCGGCGACGCCAGCGACGGTGAGCTGCGCCATGTCCTTGGCCTTGCCGAGCTGCTCGGCCGGGTATTCCTGGAACGTCACCTGTCCGTTGGTGGCCTTGGTCACCAGCTCCATGAACGGCTTCGCCACCAGTTCGTGGATGACGTGGCCGGCGGGAAGGCTTTCGGCGAGACGCAAGCTGATCTTCTCCTGCGCCGCGGCGGGATATGCCGCGGTGGCAAGGAAGGTCAGTGCAAGGGCGGATCGTTTGTCGAGACCTGCGATCATGAGATTTCACTCCCGTTTATTGTTGTTGCCTCAGTAACCCATCTTGATGGGCAGCCACAGAATAATCTGCGGCCAGATCACCAGGATAGCAATCGCGAAAAGATGGGCGATGAAATGCGGAAACACGCCGTGGAACACTTCAGACACCGGACGTCCCGAATAGCGCGCGACCACAAAGCAGTTCAAGCCCACCGGTGGCGTGATCATGCCGACTTCCGCGGTGACGATCTTGATGACACCGAACCACAGCGGATCGTAGCCGAGCGACTTGATCAGGGGCAGCACGATCGGAACCGTGAGCACCAGGATCGCGATCTGGTCCATGAAGGAGCCGAGCACGATGTAGCCGAACAGGATAATGGTCAGGATGATCCAGGGCGCGACATGCAGGCCGCCGACCCAGGCCACCAGGTTCTGCGTCACCTGCGTCAGGGTGAAGAAGTAGCCGAAGATCGAGGCGCCAAACAAAATCATCGCGATCATGCAGGTGCCGTGCGCCGAACGCAAAAGCGCACTGCGCAGCGACGTCGGGTTGATCTTGCCCTTCCAGATCGCGAGCACGAAGGCGCCGGTAGCGCCGAGCGCGGAGGCTTCGGTCGGGGTTGCGACGCCGGTATAGATCACGCCGGTCACCATGGCGAACAGCAGCAGCATCGGGCCGACGACCCGGAGCATCCGGAATTTCTCGGCGAGCGAAACCGCAGGCGCCGAAGGCGCGCGCGACGGATCCTGCCAGGCCAGGAACCAGACGGTCGCCATGATGGTGAAGGTGACGAGAATGCCGGGGATGACGCCGCCGACCAGCAGCGCGCCGATATTTACTTCGGCCAGCAGGCCGTAGATCACGAGCGCCACCGACGGCGGGATCAGCATGGCGAGCGTGCCGGAGATGGCGACCACGCCGGCCGCCATTCTAGGCTCGTAGCCCTGCTTCAGCATCGCGGGCAGGCTGGTCGCCGACAGTGTTGCCGCAGAAGCCGTGCTGGTGCCGCAGATCGCGCCGAAGCCGGCGCCGGCCAGTGCGGTCGCCATACCGAGACCGCCGGGGATCTTGCCGACCCAGGCGGCGGTCGCCTTGAACAGATCGTCGGCGATGCCGCTGACCAGCACGAATTCGGCCATCAGCAGGAACATCGGAATCGTGATCAGCTCGTAAGACGTCACCGCCGACAGCGGCGCGGTTTGCAGGATGCCCGACAGCATCGGCATGCCGCCGATCAGATACAGCCCGAGCACACCGGAGCCCGCCATCGCAAAGCCCACCGGCGTGCCGATCGCGAGCAGCACGAACAGCACCACCATCGCCAGAGTGAGAATCATTCGAAGGTTTCTCCGGGCGCGTGGGCGGCAGGCAGCGCGATCACGGCGCGTCCGGTGGCGAGTGAGAGAGCATGACCGATCAAGTGCGCGGCCAGCCGCAGCGTAATCAGCCCGGCGCCGAACGGTACCAAGCCGATCGAAGGCCACATCGGCCACGGGATCGCGCCGGCCATGACGTCGGAGGAACGGAAGCTGTCGACGGCGCGCAGGAAGCCGAGATAGGCGATCAGGGCGAACACCGTGATGCCGACGATGCAGGTGACGATCTCCGACAGCCTGATCATCGCCGGCGAGAACTTCTGCTGCAGGATGTCGACGCTGACATGCGCGCGGTCGGTGTAGGCCTCGGACAGCACCAGGAAGAACACGCCGGCCATCAGATACAGCGAGATCAGGTCATAGGCCCATGAGAACGGCTTGTTGAAGGCGTAGCGCATGATGACGTCGCTGAACACGATGATCATGATCGCGAACATGAACGCTGCGGCAATCGTCGAGGCGATCTTCTCGATCGTACTCAGCGCCTTTAATATTCCGTCGAGCAAATCTCACCTCCCCAGGGCGTCTGTTCTGCAGGCAGCCGCAGCCCGCGTCTTGCGTCTATTTGGCCGGAATGGCGGCCACGCTGGCGTCGAATTCCTTCAGAGCATCGCTGCCGCGCTTGCCGCGCCCGTCCAGTCCTTCCGCCCAGGTCTTGGCGACGCCCTTCATCAAGTCCTTGAACTTGGCGCTGACCTCCGGCGTGAGCACATCAAAACGAACGCCCTTGGCCGCGAGCGACTTCTTGGTCTCGTCGTCCGACCTCTGCACCGACTGGCACGCGGACGGAATGATCTCTTCGGCGACGTCGACCATCGCCTTCTGTACTTCCGGCGTCAGCTTCTTCCAGGCGCTGTCGCTGATCGAATAGGCAACGATGAAGCTGCCGAAGCCGAGCCCGTCGGTGGAATATTTGACGAGCTTGTCGGCGCCATAGGCAACCACGCTCTCGAGCGGAAACAGCAGGCCGTCCATGGTGCCGCGCGACAGCGATTCATAGGCGTCGGGGGCGGCCATGCGCACCGGTACGGCGCCGATCGCGCGCAGCGTGAGATCCTGCGCGCCGCCGGTGGAGCGCAGCTTCAGGCCAGAGACGTCGGCGGTATCCTTCACCGGCTGCTTGACGGTGAATATGCGATATTGCGGCAAGGTCACGGTCAGCAGCAGGCGGATGTTGTTGGCGGTATAATCCTGCTCCGCGATCACGCCGTTCCGCGCCAGCTTCCAGTAGGAGAGGGCGCCCTGGCAGGCGTGTTCGAACGACCCCGGCAGCATCGCCACTTCGGACACCGGCATCTTGTCCGAGGTATAGCCCGGCGCGACATAGCCGATGTCGGCGACACCGGTCTGCGTCAGCTTCAGCATGTCGGCGGCTTTGCCGAGCTGCTGGGCCGGATAGTGCTCGAAGGTCACCGCGCCGTTGGTGCGCTTGGTGACCTCTTCCATCCAGGGTTCGAGGATCAGCTTGACCAGATAGTGGCCCTTCGGAAACGAGTCCGCGACGCGCAGTTTTACGGGGTCCGCGGCCTGCGCCAGAACCGTCGTTGCGATCAAAAAGCCGGAACCGGCAAAGGTGCGCAGAAACGCGACCATATCTCCTCCCTGGGGACATGTTGGTTGTTGAAAATAGCTGCGCATAAAGGAAATTGGTCGTCAAGGATGGCGCACCGGCTGAACATGATGGCCCTCACAACCGGGGGACGCAGGGCCAAAAAATCGAGCGCTTCAGGCGGTCGCGGACCGCCTCGGACATGCTGCCGGACCACGCTTCGGAGCGGCCAGTTTCCGGATCAGCCGCGTCACGATCTCGGCCGCGGCCGACAGCGGACGGTGCGAACCGAACGACATCCAGGTGGTCTGTTCGATGGTCGGACGGACGATGCGGACGGCGCTGAATTCGTCCGAGGCAATCTCGCGGAAGAACACATGGGCTGGCGAGATGGTGGCGAGGTCGGAGGCGCGGATGGTCTCGCCGATCAGCGAGGTCGAACTGGCTTCCAGCCTTATGTCGAGTTCGAAATGCTGAGAGGCGGCGAGTCCGGTCAGGAGGTTGGTCAGGCTGTTCGGGCGGACCGGCAGCGCCAGCGGCACGTCGGCCAGCGCGCGCAACGCCACCTCACGGCCTTGCGCAATTGGATGGCTGCTGCGGATGATAAGATGGGTGTCCGCGCGCATGATCGCCTCGGCATTGGCGACGCGGCCGCGCCGGTAGCGATTGTAGACCGCGATCTCCACCCGCTGGATCGCGAGCCATTCCTCGACCTGTCCGCTGTAGCCTTCGAGCACGCGCAGCCGGATGCCGGGATAGTCGTCGCGCAGTTGCGCGGTGAGGCCGGCGACGAAGGTGCGGGACGCGACCGGCACCAGTCCCAGCGTGACTTCGCCGGACGGCCGGTCGCGCGGACTCTTGGCGGCCTGCTCGAACGCTGCGGCATCCGCGATCAGCGCGCGGCCCTGCGGCAGCACCCGCTCGCCGATCTCGGTCAAGGCGACGCCGCGTCCGGTGCGGTGGAACAGACGCCCGCCGATTTCGCGCTCCAGCGCCGAGACCTGCCGGCTCAAGGCCGATTGCGCGATGCCGAGCGTGTTCGCGGCGCGGACATAACTGCCGTGCGTCGCGACCTCCACGAACGCCCTGAGGTTTCGCAGCTCCATGATATGCCATTTCAGCAATTCTGAATTATCGGACATGATCTTACAGCATGGATCGGAGCCCGGCTAGGATGCCCGCATGAAAGCTTCGGCCACATCCTCCGCCTCTCCCGCCCCCACCGGCCCGCTGGTCGGCCTGCGTATCCTCGATATGTCGACCGTCGTGGCCGGACCGTTCGCGGCAACGCTGCTGGCAGATCTCGGTGCCGACGTCATCAAGGTCGAACTGCCAGGCAAGGGCGATCCGCTGCGCGAACTGGCGCCGCACAAAAATGGCGTGCCGCTGTGGTGGAAGGTCACCAACCGCAACAAGAAAGGTATCTCGCTCGATCTGCGCAAACCGGATGGCAAGGCGCTGCTGGCGCGGCTACTCGCGGATCGCGATGTCCTGATCGAGAATTTCCGCTCCGGCACGCTCGACCAATGGGGCATCACGCGGCAATGGCTGCAGCAGATCAATCCCAAGCTGACGATCCTGCGCGTCACCGGCTTCGGTCAGACCGGGCCCTATCGCGATCGCCCGGGCTTCGCGCGAATCTTCGAGGCGATGAGCGGCTTTACCCGCATGTGCGGCGAAGAGGGCGGCTCGCCGTTGCATCTGGGCTATCCGATCTCGGACGCCATCGGCGGGCTGTTCGGCGCGGTCGGCGTGCTCTCAGCGCTGTACCGGCTCAAGGAAGATCCGGCGTCGGGCGGTCAGGAGATCGATTGTTCGATGACGGAAGCGATGCTGCGCACGCTCGACTTCCTCGCCATCGAATACGACCAGCTCGGCGTGGTGCGAACCGCCAGCGGAAATCGCAGCCAGTATGCCGCGCCCGGCAATGTCTACGCGACCGGTGACGGCAAATGGGCTTCGATCGCGGCCTCCACGCAAAGCATCTTCGTGCGGCTATGCACCGCGCTCGAACTTCAGGGGCTGCTCAGTGATCCCAGATTCGCCGACAATCCGTCCCGGGTGAAGAACCGCGATGTGCTGGATGCGATGGTCGGCGGCGCAATCTCAAAATTGACGCTGGCAGAGCTGCGCGCAAAATTCGAGGCGCACGAGGTCGGCTTCTCACCGATCTATGACGCCGCCGATATCTTCGCCGATCCCCACTTCATCGCGCGCGAAACCATCGTCACGGTGCCCGATCCGGAACTCGGCGACGTGCGCATGCAATGCGTGGTGCCGCGCTTCTCGGAAACGCCGGGTGCGGTGCGCAGCGCCGGCCCTTCGATCGGTCAGCACAATGATGAAATCTACGCCGCGCTGGGGCTGACGCCGGATGAGATCACCCGGCTGCGCGGCATCGGCATTATCTAGGGAAGCGAACAATGAAACGCATCATGGTTGCCGCATTGGCGATGTTCCTCGCCGCCCAGGCGCAAGCCGCCGAAGTGTCGCGGATCGTGGTCGGATTTCCGCCGGGGCAGGCGACTGACATCATCGCCCGCCTGATCGCCGAGCGCATCGGTCCGATCCTAGGTGAGACTTTCATCGTCGAGAACCGGCCGGGGCAGGGCGGCAGCATTGCGCTGGCAGCGCTCGCCAACACCCAACCGGACGGCCGCACGATGGTGCTGGCGCCGCTGGCTTCGATGGTGGCCAACCCGCATCTCTACAAATCGGTCGGCTACGATAGCTTGAAGGATTTCGCACCGGTGGCGCTGATCTGCGACCTGCCGATGCTGCTGGTGGTCAACCCCTCATTGCCGGTGAAGACCGTGCCGGAACTGATCGCCTATGCCAAAGCTAATCCCGACAAGTTGAACTATGCGTCATCCGGCAACGGCACGTTGTCGCATCTCGGCATGGAAGATTTCAAACGACGTGCCGGCATCGCGATGCTGCATGTGCCCTATCGCGGCAGCGCACCTGCCATGACCGACCTGATGGCGGGCGTGGTGAACAGCGCCATCGATACCGTCCCTGTAACCCAGCCCTTTATCCGGTCCGGTGGCTTGCGGTTGATCGCGAGCGGCTATTCGCAGCGCGTGCCGGCCTTTCCGGATACGCCGACAATAGCCGAACAGGGCTTTCCGGGCTTCGGTCTGGCGGCCTGGCTCGGCTTCGTGGTTCCGGCGGCTACGCCCAAGGATCGGGTCGAGGCGCTCAGCGCCGCCATCATCAAGGTCGTTCAATCCGACGAGATCGGCAAGAGATTTGCGACCCTGGGCATTATTCAGCGCACGGCCGGGCCAGAAGGATTTGGCGTCTTCATCAAAAGCGAATATTCGCGCTGGGGTGAGATCGTCAAGGCGACCGGCGCCGGGGTTGATTGAGCGTATGCCTGAGGTGTCCGGGTCCGGCTGCGGGTGAATTGACTTTGGCGCTTGATCGGCTGCAAATGCGGCCAATCAACAGCCTCCAAGAAACCCGAAGGAAACATCATGGTTGACGCGCTGATCATCGACGCATGCAGGACGCCGCGCGGTATTGGCAAGGCGGGTAAGGGCGCGTTGGCGGGAATTCATCCGCAGCAACTCGGCGCGACGGTCTTGCGCGCGCTGGCAGATCGTACCGGCATCAACACCGCCGACGTCGACGACATCATCTGGGGCACCAGTTCGCAGCGCGGTCCGCAGAGCGGCGATCTCGGCAGAATGTCGGCGCTCGACGCCGGCTACGACGTGCGCGCCAGCGGCGTCACGCTCGACCGGTTCTGCGGTTCAGGGATCACCAGCGTCAACATGGCGGCCAATTCGATCATGTCAGGTTCCGAGGATCTCGTGATCGCCGGCGGAACCGAGATGATGTCGATGGAAGGCCGCCGCGGCGAGGGGCCGTTCATGATGGACAACGGCAATCTTCGCTTGCGTGCCCGGCATCCGCAGTCGCATCAAGGTGTCTGCGCCGATGCGGTGGCGTCGCTCGAAGGCATCACGCGGCAGGACGTCGACGGATTGGGCCTCGAGAGCCAGAAGCGGGCGGCCGCTGCGATCAAGGCCGGTCATTTCGACAAGAGCCTCGTGCCGGTCTATCGCGAGGACGGCAGCCTTGCGCTCGACCGCGAGGAATATCCGCGCCCGCAGACCACGCTCGAAGGTCTGGCCGGACTGAAGCCGGCCTTTACCGCCATCGCGGACTATCCGCTCGACGACAAGGGCACCACCTACCGCAACCTGATCCTGGAAAAGCATCCGGGTCTCGACATCGAGTTCATGCACCACGCCGGCAATTCTTCCGGCGTCGTCGACGGCTCGGCGGCGATCCTGCTGGCGTCGTCGAATTATGCCAGGGCGCACGGCCTGAAGCCGCGTGGGCGCGTCGTTGCGATGGCGAACATGGGGGATTCGCCGACCCTGATGCTGAAATGCGCCGGTGCCGGCAGCCCGCAAGGTGCTGGCCAAGGCCGGCCTCTCGATCGACGACATCGACCTGTTCGAAATCAACGAGGCCTTCGCCGTCGTCGCCGAGAAATTCATTCGCGACCTCAAGCTCGATCGCAACAAGGTCAACGTCAACGGCGGCTCGATCGCGCTCGGTCATCCCATCGGCGCCACCGGTTCGATCCTGATTGGCACCGTGCTCGACGAACTGGAGCGTCGTGACCTCAAGCGCGGGCTGGTGACGATGTGCGCCGCCGGCGGCATGGCGCCGGCCATCATCATCGAGCGAGTCTGAGAGAAATGGCTTAGGCGGCCGGGAATAGAAGCTCGAACGCCACGCCCTTGTCGGACGGGACCAGCCGGATCGATCCGCCGTGGCTGGTCATGACGGCCTGGACGATCGCGAGCCCCATTCCGGTGCCGCCGGTGTCGCGGCGGGTGGTGAAGAAGGCGTCGAAGATCTTCTCGCGGTTCGGCTCCGATATCGAATCGCCGTCATTACTCACCGTCATCTTGACGGTGGCGGCATCGTCGACGGCCACCACACGGACGTTCTTCGCATTGTGACGAATCGCGTTGTCGGTGAGGTGCGACAGCACGATCAGCGCCTTCTCGCTGGACATGCCGATCGAGCGTTCGAGGCAGCCGGTGGCGTCGATCGCGCGGGTCGGGAAACGGCTCTTCAGGCCGCCGATCACGTGCCGCAATTCGGTATGTTCGTTGAGCGGCGCGGTTTCGGCGCGCGCCAGTTCGCGCAGCCGCTGGGTCATGGCCTCCAGGCGTTCGGTGTCGCCGAGAATGTTCGAAATGAAATTCTTCTGCTCCATCCGGGTCAGGTTGTCGGTTTTGCTCTGCAGCGAATCCAGCAACAACTCGGCCGCGCCCTTGATCGACGTCAGCGGCGATTTCAGCTCATGGGTGAGGTGCGATGAGAACGTCGCGATATAGTCTGACCGCCGCGACAACTGCTCGGCCATGTCGAGAAAACTGTGCGCGAGCTGGGCGAATTCACGCGTGCCGTAATGGGCGAGCGGCTGGAAGGCGTCGCGGTCGCCGCGGCCGATGCGTGCGGCGCGATCAACCAGTTCGCGCATCGGGCGCGTGATGGTTCGCGAGAAGACCAGACCGATGATGATGGTCCCGAAGACGACAGCCAGTCCCGCCAGAATGAACTTGCCGCGTTCCTGATAGAGATGATCGAAGATATTGCTGGGTGTCCGCGATGTGTAGACGACGCCGGCCACCTTGTTGTTGACGATGACGGGCATTGCCGAAAACACGTGAACGCCGACACCACGGCTGATCGAATAGATCGGAGGCGGCGGCTTGTCGGGCTTGCGAATCCGCAGCGCCGCGCCGTACTGCCCTTGCAGCGCGGTCGCCACTTCCTCGATATGGGCGAGCGATTGGCCGACCTCGTCGCGCCCGGCGATGACGACGCCGCGGGGATCGAGAATCCGAAAGCCCGCCAGCGTCACTTTCTGCGTGTCCAGGACGATCGGCATCAGCCGCTTGCCGATTTCGATGTATACCGGTGCTGACGGCGCAATGGCCGGAAGGGCGTCAGGTCGCCGCCGCAGCAGATCGCCGCGGGCGGCCAGATCGAGTGCGGGCCGGATCGGCGTCAACTGGTCTTCCCGGTCGGGTCGCGCTTCGGGCGGAATCTCCGCGCCAAGAACGACCCCATCATTGAGGTGAGCCTCCACGTCGCGCGCATAGACCGCGGCCAGCACCCGACTTTGCGCGATCAACTCGGCCTGGGTCTGGTGGATGAGCTGGTTGTCGTAGAGACGGAAGAAAAACAACCCGACCAGTGGCAGCGCGGCCACCGAGGCCAGCACGGTAAAAATGATCAGCCCGACCGACGGCCGCCATTTATCGCGGGCGCGCCCCGTCATACCTGCGGCTCACATCGCCCGAGCTTGAAGCCGACGCCGTGAATGGTCTCGATGACATTGTCGCAATTCACCGCTGAGAGTTTGGCGCGGATGTTGCGAATATGGCTGTCGATGGTGCGGTCCGACACCTGGATATTGAGCTGATAGGCGGCGTTCATGATCTGATCGCGGCTGAACACCACGGCCGGCCTCGTCAGAAATGCCCGCAGGATTCCGAATTCGATGGCGGTCAGGCGAAGCGGCGTACCGGCGAATTCGGCGACATGCTGTTCGGGATCGACGGAAAGCCTGCCTTGCGAAAGCGCCGCTGCCGAACCCCTCGCGTCCGGTCCACGCGAGGCCATGCGCCGCAGAATGACATTGACGCGGGCGACGAGTTCGCGGGGGCTGAAAGGCTTGGTGACGTAATCGTCGCCGCCGATTTCGAGCCCCAGCACGCGGTCGATCTCGTCGTCCCGCGCCGAGAGAAACAGGATCGGAACGTCGGAGCTCTTGCGAATTTCCCGGCAGACATCCAGTCCGTCGAATTCCGGCATGCCGATATCGAGAACGATCAGATCGGGCCTGTCGCCGGTGAAACGCGTCAGCGCTTCCCTTCCGTCCTTGGCTTCGAACACGGTCATCCCGGCCTTTCGCAGGGCGACACGGATGACTTCGCGGATATGCAGGTCGTCGTCAACGATGAGAATGCGGTGGGTCAAACGTCTCTCCGAACGAAGGTCGTTCTAGCCGGTGGTCGAGCTCGTCTGCTGGGCATCCAGGGTGCGCTGGAGCCGCCAGCTCCGAAAGCCCCAGGCGCGCCAGGAAGCCATGTCTTTCCGTTGCTGTTCTACAAGGCAATCACGGCGGGAAACAAGGCTCAGATCGGACCACCCGCGTGGCGCGAAGGCCCTGTCGATGGCCGACAAGGCCTGAGGCCCGAGGCTGATCAGATAGTTCACGTCGAGGGTGACACCTTTACCCGAGACTTCGCGGCTGTGGCTGACATTGTAGTCGGCGATGACGGCGGCGAAATTGGTCAGCGAGCAGATATAGAGCGTGGCCGTCAGGGTGATGAGGTTGGCGCGGATCAGCCATTCGTCGGGGCGGTTCAGCACGGTTCGCGCAACGATCAGCAGAAGCCCGACGGCGACAAGCCCCATCCAGACAAAGGCCGCGATCCGCCACCAGGTCAGCAGATAGGTCTGCACGTAGAGATCGAGGCGCAGGATCGACGACGCCACCAGCAGAACATTCTGCCCAACCCAGAGATAGACCAGGGGACGGATCACCGTTGACCGTTCCGCAGCACCTCCCGGCTTCATGGCGGCAAGGACGAAGGCCGCGGCCAGCAGCGCCGTGAGGATGAGGGGATAGGCGCCGCGATGGGCATAGGACGCATAACTGATATCGGCGGGGAGGGACACGTCTCCCCAGAGGTAGACCACGTCGAGAGCGGTCTGAACCGCAAACAGCAGGTTGAACAGCACCAGCGAACGCAGGATGGTCGCGAGACCGAAGAAGTCGGCGCCGGCAGACTGTTCTTCCTGTTCCGGCGCGACCACTTCAGCCACATCTGCCGCCACGTCGATTTTATTCCGCCACCAGACATGGAGGAAGGGCCAGACCGCCGACAATGCCGCCAGCCAAAACAGCGCTCGGCCAACACTGAGATAAGAGCCGGCGGCGCTGGGGTTGATGAGCCGGACCCATTTCTCGAGCAGGGGATTCGCCGACACGAACAGGAAAGCAAAGATACTGCCGAGAGCCACGGGAATGAACCAGACGACGGCGCCGGATGTCAGGGCAGGAAGATTGAAGGTGCCGGCGGCATCCCGCAGAAATCGAAATGGCCCGATCAGGTACAGGTCGCACAGGGCTGCGGCGCGTTCGCCAAGACCAGTGACTTTATGATGGGTCGTTAGCTGCAGACCAATGCCGAGCGCGAGACTGATGAAGGCCAGCGAGGCCGGGTTGAATTCCTCGATCGCCGGCACGAGACCGGCCAGCACAAGGATACCCGCCGGCAACAGTCGTTTTCGGTCCAGCGTTGTGAAATTGGCCAGTAACGAACCAACGATCAGCGCGATGGAGAAGGCCACGGCGGATATCCCAACTCGCTCGCCATAGAACAGCCAGTCGGCCAGTGCGGCGAGCGCGAGAGCCATCGCCGATTTGACCGGAAAGGCGCTATCGCCGATGGCGCTGGCGTCGGATGCCGGCGTAGAGAAATCGGTCATTGTTGCGCTACCTGGCTGGAGGGAAAAGATGCGAACCGGCGGTATCGAGGGGCTTTCGCATAGCCACCAACCGTCGTTGGCTAATCGTGTGGGAACAGGCATTCGATGACCGCTGCTTGGTGTGCGGGGCAGACTATCGACGGCCTTTGTGCATTCGATGGGAAGGCCGTCTGCAAGAGTTCAGGATTTCTATGCAGTTTCCGTGCAGACGCGCTTATGCGCTCGCAACGCTGCAACAGGTTTGATACCGGCAATGGTCGCATTCGCTCGCACACAGGTTCCGGTCGTCGTTCATGCCCATCATCAAGCGCTTCGGGTTGGTCCTGATCTGGCTCACGGGACTGATTTTCGTCTTTGCTGCCGCCAACAAGAACGATCCCTATCTCATTGCGCTGCGCGGCTCCGGAAACATCGCGCTTGCCGTCGGCAGTATTGTTGCCGTCATTGTGTTGATCCGCCGTGGCGCATGGAGGCGAGGCCTCCCGGGAAGATTGCTCGTTCTGCCATGGTGTCTGCTCCCATTGGCGATGCTCTCGGCGCATGGTTCGTTCGAATGGCGCAAGCGAACCGTTCTGCAAACCGATGCCGTGCAGGCCCACGTTCTGGGCCGGCATTTCATCGTCGGCTATTCGTCATTTCCGGAAGTCGCGGCTCTGGCCGAAAAAGGCCTGATCGCGGGTGTCTACGTTACCAGGCATAATATCGGAACGAAGGCCGACGCGCTGAAGACTGAAATCGCGGTGCTTCAGGACAAACGCCGAAGCGCCGGATTGCCGCCCTTGATCGTCGCGGCCGATCAGGAAGGTGGAATCGTCTCGCACCTCGCACCGGCCTTGACCAAATTGCCCGCACTATCGACGCTCGCAAGCCTTCCGCCGCAGCTTCGATCCGCACAGGCGGAAGCGTTTGGACGCATTCACGGGCAGGAACTGGCGGCGCTGGGCGTCACCCTCAATCTGGCGCCGGTGCTGGATTTGCGGCCCGAGACGAAGCGCAACCGGTTCGATTTCAACACGCTGATCGGCTATCGCGCGATATCAGACGACCCCGGCGTCGTCGCCGGCATTGCTGGGTCCTATGTCCAGGGGCTTGCAGCATTGGGCGTCGGTGCGGCCGTAAAACATTTTCCCGGATTGGGGCGCGTTCGGACCGATACCCATCATTTCAGCGCCAATCTGGATACGTCCGTGGAAGAGCTGGAAGCTTCCGACTGGCGCCCGTTTCGCGATGTGCTGGAGGGCTCGAAGGCCCAGTTGATGGTCGGGCATGTGACGCTGAAATCAGTCGATCCGGACCGCGCGGCATCGCATTCCCGTCGGGTGATTGACGGCATCATTCGCAAGAAATGGAACTATCAGGGCATCGTCATGACCGACGATCTGGTGATGGGCGCGATCTACCAGCACAATGTCTGTACGGCGGTGGTGGAGGCGCTGAACGCCGGCGTCGATCTGCTGCTGGTTGCCTTCGACGGCGCGCAGTTCTACCGCATCTTCGCCTGTGCTTCCGAAGCGTTTGCACAGGGGAGACTCGATGCTGGCACTCTGCGCGACAGCGAGGCGCGGCTGAAGCGTGGCTATCCGATGGATTGAGGACGCGGCTATTTCAGTACCCGTCGGAATTGCTGCCGGTTTTGGACTGGCTAAAGGCAGGCCGGGCGGAGTGACAGTGCCGGTATCGACCTGGTCGCGGATGGTGGTATCACTCAGCTGCGCACCGGCGCCGGCGGGACGAAGATCCCGCACCGCCGGCGCCAAGGAAACGTTTTGGATGGGTGGTGCGATGCAGTTCGGAATTTTCGATCAGAACGACCATGGGCCGTATCCGCTCAGCCAACAGTACGAAAACCGGCTGCAACTGATTGAATTCTACGACTCCGCCGGGTTCCGCACCTACCACATGAGCGAGCATCATTCGACGCCGCTCAACCTGACGCCGTCGCCGAGCGTGTTCCTGGCGGCGGTCGCACAGCGCACCAAACGTCTGCGCCTGGGCGCACTAGTCTACGTGCTGCCAGCGCACCATCCGCTGCGGCTCGCCGAAGAAATCTGCATGCTGGACCATCTGAGCCAGGGCCGGATCGAGGTCGGCATCGGCCGCGGCGCGTCACCGCATGAACTGCACTATTTCGGCGTCGATCCGGACCAGGCGCAGGCGATGTATGTCGAGGCCTACGGCGTCATCATGCAGGCGCTGACAAAGGATGAAGTGGATTTTCGCGGCAAGCACTATCATTTCGAGCATGTGCCGATCGATATGAAGCCGGCGCAGTTGCCGCATCCGCCGCTGTGGTACGCGGTCCCGGTACCGGAGGGCGCGGCGTGGCCAGCGCAAAATGCGATCAACATCGTTTGTGGCGGCCCGTTGCCGCGGGTGCGCGAGATCACCGACCGCTATCGCGCCGAATGGGCCGGGGCGGGAAATTCGCTGGCGCAATTGCCGCTGCTCGGGATCAACCGCTTTGTGATCGCGGCCGATACCGACCGGGAAGCAATGGAGCTCGGGCGTCGTGCCTGGCCGTCATTCCATGCGAGCTTCATGAAGCTCTGGAAGAAGCATGGCACCCAGCCGCGGTTTGCCCGATTGCCCGAAGATTTCGAGACCATGGTGCAAAACGGCGGCGCGATCGCGGGATCGCCGGGGACGATCCGCGAGCAGGTGCGAAAGATGGTGGAGGAGGCCGGCGCGAACTACTTCATTAGCCAGTTCTCGTTCGGGGACCTCAGGCAGCACGAAGTGCTGCACTCCGCGGGCATTTTTGCGCGCGAAGTGTTGCCTGCCGCGCGAGAACGCGTGGCGCAGGTGGTCTAGGGAGCGCCGAGGCATGATCATCCGCATCATCGGCGCGAGCCGTTCCGTACAGATAGACGATCCCAAAAACTTCAAGGCGTTTTCGGTTCGCATCGAGGGAGCGATCGATCCCGATGTTCAGACCGAACTGCTCGGTCGCGTCGCCGTAAGCCGCAATAACGAACACGCCTGGATTTCAGAGAAGGTGTTACGCGAATGGCCTTCGCTTAAATCCGAGGCATGGTGGCAGGACGGTCTGTCGAATATGATTGCTTCTGTACAGAAGTTTGGCTGGATCGATCAGGCCAACCAATCGATCCGTGCTCATATTGAGGTTGCGCCGTAGGAGCAAGCGTCGCGGCTTCGTCAGGGGCGCGCGGGGATGCGGGCTTCTGGTCCTGCCGTCTGGACCACGACACATAATAGGCGACGCCCGTCATGGCAAAGATTCCGGCAATGCTGACGAGAACCTGCATCGCGAGCGAGTCCGGACCCGTGATCAGGATCAGATGCGCGGCAAACGACAGAAACACGCTGGCGCAAAACACGGGCAGCCATTCTTCGCCGCATTTCATGACCGGCTGCAAAGCGCGCCATTGAAAGCCGCGCCATTTCCTCGGCACCAGCCAGGTAAAGAGCAAGGTCACGGCGAGAAAATGCAGGACCCGGTAGGGCGCGATGTTTTCCTTGTCGCTGGGAAGGAAAGCGTCGAGCACGGGATCCGGAATGAACGGGGCCAGTTGCGGCAACTTTGCCGCCAGCGTCACGGCCAGCGCGAACAGCAGGTACAGAACCGCGGCGAGGCGCAGGACCGGGAATTTCCGGAGTAAGCCAATGGCGCGCATTGTCCTGGCGCCGCTCAGGGCAAACCAGGCGCCCAACACAAACAGCAACTGCCAGCAGAACGGATTGAAATACCAGTGTCCATCCGGATAAGCAGACAGGTTCCAGTCGAGTTGGCGAGCGGCGAAGTAAAGGCCAATCGAACCGGCCGCCGTCAAATTCGGACGGTGCATCATTCCGATCAGTACGATCGGGAAGAACGCCATCAGGACGATGAACAGCTGCAGCACATCGAGGTTGAGCGGCTTGGCTTGCAGCAGCAAGCCATAAATCAGCGTCCGAATCGTGTGATCGACGATTCCGCTGACATTGAAGTCGCTGATGAGCTCGGGTGCGGCGGATTTCCGTGCGACATATCCGATCAGGTCGATGTAGATTACGAACAGGACGACATAGGCGGCGTAAAGTTGCCACAGACGCTTGAAGATGCGGGTTGCGGTCACGATGAGCCCGCGCTCCAGCATCATCTTTCCGTAAAGGATCGCGGCGGTATAGCCGCCGACGAACACGAAAAGGTCCGTAGCGCCGCTGAATCCGAAATTCCGCATCGTCAGCAGGCTGACTGCGTTATGCGGAACGTGGTCCAGAAACAGGAACCAGGCCGCGATGCCGAGCAGGAGGCAGAGCCGCAGATCGCCGTCGCGCGCGGCAATCTCGGCCTTCATTGACGAATGCATTGAGTGCTAAGAACTTTACGAGTCGGAGGAATCTGGTCGCGAATCTAGCGCGACGGTCCGGCCGATCCGAATAGACTTTGCGTGAAGAACAGTTAAGCCGATTACGCACCATTGAGGCTGGTTAACGATCACAATTTTTTGAGAGAGGAATACGATCGCGCGCGCTCAAATCGTCTCGTGTTTGGGCAGGTCGCGGGCATGGTCAAACGAACCGGCCTGCAGATCGGCACCGGTTGTCCCGATCTCGGGGAGGGCGGCCTCGCTCAGAATATCGGCGGTGACATCCTCAACCGAGCTATCGGCGATCTCGTGAATGAAGCTGATATTCCCATATTCGCCCGAGGCTACGCGCGAGACGACCTCGCGCCGGGTGATCTCCGGATCGACGACGGCCTCGCGGCCGCGCCGGCCGTAATCGATCATCACGACGAAATACTGCATGCTGACGGTCTGGCCCTCGCCCGGTTGACTGGAATCGGATGGATGGCATTATTTCCGAAAATCGGAAGAGTGTCCACTAAAAATTCGGATAAACGGAAATCGGACCGTAACCCGAGGCTGCTTCGAGGCCTGTCGGGCAGAATCACCCAGCCGGTAGCGCCGGCTATTTTTCCGGCGTGCGCCCGGCCGGTGCCTTGGCGGCCTTGCGCGTTCGCGCGGCTGCCTTGTTGCGCAGGCGTTCGATCTGCCCCCTCGGCAGGGTGACACAGATCTCGCCGATCCATTCGAGCTTTACCCCACTGATCGGCTTGGCATTGAAGCTTGTCAGGTTGACCAGGGTAGAGGATTTTCCCCGCTCGATCGTTTTCAAATAGCGCTTGCCGGTTTTCAGGCGCACTGCGGCTTCCTCGCCGTAGAAACTCGACAGCGGATGACGCTGCTCGCGAAAAACCACGATAACATCTCCATTTTCGTACTTCGGCAGCATGGAATCGCCGGCGACCTCAAAGGCGATGGTCTCTTCGGCAATCGGGAAGGGCAGTTCGACCTCGCCGAGACCCTCCGGCGGCACCTGCTCGTGCTCGGGTTCGATCGAGGCACCAGCGCCGACGCGGCCCATGATCGGCACCGAGTTCAGCTCGAGATAGTCCATGATCGGCGCAATTTCTGACGCCTTGATCAGGCGAATTCCGGACAGGATTTCGGACACCGCACCCGGGCGAACACCCATCGCGGTGGCGAGGCCGCCCTTGGTCTTGCCTGGCTTCTGCAGCCCGCGTTCGATCAGCCTGATGTCCAGCATGGTCCATCCTTTCCGAATGCCAGAAACGATAGCAGTTCCGATTATCCGAAATCAAGCTTGACTTTTATTTCGGAATATCAGAAATTGATGCGGCGTCGGGCGACGACGGAAAACAGGTGCAAATCATGGAGCCAGTAAACTGGGCGTCCGAGCATTCGGACGCGCTGCGGGAACATATTGCCAGGGGCGTGTCGTTTTCGGAGGCCGCAAAGAGGATCAACGCGACGTTCAAGACGACCTATACGCGCAATGCCGCGCTCGGCCGCGCCAGGCGATTGGGAATAGCAGTGCCCGAACGGCCGAAAGCTGCGGTGCCGGGAACTTTCGCGCCCCCAAAGAAGGTCCAGGAGCCGCATGGAGCGGAAATGCAACCGGCCAGGCCTCAGGCGCGGGCGGCGCCGTTCGATCGGGTGGTGACTCCGACATTGTGCTGCGTCGAGGTCGATCCTCGCCATCTTGTCCTGATTGAGCTCGAGAACGGCGATTGCCGCTATCCCTACGGTGGCGACGAGGAAGGCGAAACCATCACCTTCTGTGGCCACCCACGCCGCCCGGGTTCGAGCTATTGCACGCCGCATTTTCATCTGAGCCGCAATCCCGCCGAACCGGTGGAGCGCGACGCGAGCGAGACCTGGCTTCGGATCATCGAGGCGGCGTGACGGTGATTCCCGACTGCATTCACATCCGGTTTTCGAAGGAGCCTGCCAGACATGCCCAAAGCCAGACGAAAGAAGCCTCATAATCCCGCGAAGGCACATGACCGCCGGTCCCGGGAGCTGCTGCGTAACGCCGAAGTCGCGACCGTCGAGATCGACAATCCCCTTGGGCTTGAGCCGGGCGAGAAGATTGTCGCGCTGCGCTCGATCCGCAACGATCCGCTCGGCCGGCTGCACTCGCATCACCAGATCGACGAGGCGCAGTACCAGGGCGGCCGTGCGTTCCAGAACGATTGGGAGAAGGCGGAGCGCGGCCCGCGCGCGGTCGATCCGACCCGCGAATACGTCGATGGCGGGCAGGCGCGAGAGCCGATCACCGAGGGCCAGCGCAAGGCGGTGTTGCGGCTGAACCGCATCGAGCGCGAACTGGGTGCCGACGGCTCGGCCCTGGTGCATGACGTATTGGTCCATGGCCTGACGATGGAGCAGATCGGGCAGCGGCGCGGATTGCTGACCCAGCGCTGGCGTGACTATTTCGCGAGGCGATTCTGCGAATGCCTCGACCGGCTGGCGCTAATCTATGGGTTTGCGACGGAAAAACGGTGATGGCTTTGCGCAGGTTGTTCTGGGGTACGCGCCCGTAGCGAATTCCCGGGTGAAATATCCGCCACGCGGGAATGAACCAGATGGAGTGTCGCGCCGTCAAAACCCGGTAACCCCGGGAGCCATCATGAAAGACGTTGCTGTAACCTGCCTGCTTGCCTGTATGGGTGTCGCGATGGCTGTCGCGGCCATCGCCGCCGATGCGAGCTATCTCGGGACGTGGAAGGTTTCAAGCGCAACGGCGGCACCGTGGGCCGATCCGCAGCGGAAATCCGACAGCGCCGAACAGGCTCGCCTGATCGGCAAGGCCGTCATCTTCAAGACCAGGGAAATCGCCGGCCCCGCGCCTTTCGCCTGCAAGGCAGCGCACTACAAGGAAAAGAACTACACCGCCGATATGATCTTCCAGGGGGCATTCAGCGAGATGAAGTCGAAAGACAAGTCGGTCGATCCGAACAAGATCGCAGTTTCACTGGGATTTGCCGGCAATGGCATCAAGACGGTCGAAACGGGATGTGAGATCGAGTTCCATTTCGTCGATGCGACGACGGCCGAAATCGGCCTGAACAATTCCGTCTATACGTTGAAGAAGCAATAGCGCGGCGGCTACAGCGCTATTCAAGGGCCTATTCGAGTCCTGCGCGACGAAAACCTTCCAGGTAGTGTTCGCGATCGGCATTGAGCTTCCACGGTAACTGGGTCGAGATCCAGGCCAGCGAAATATTGGGCTGGGTCCGGCGCAAGTCAGCGAGCGCTGCCTTGGCGACATCGATCTGACCGGCCATGCCGGCGGCCACCGTCAGCACCCGGTAGGCGCCGGTAAGATCGCCGCGTTGACGGGTCGCTTCACGCGCGAGCGTTATCGCCTTGCAGTAATTCTTCCCGACGAACTGGGCGTAGGCGGCCACGCCGTAGTAGATCGCGAGAGAAGGATCGCGTGGGCTCTGGCGGATGGCGCGCTGCGTCGCCGCATAGGCGTCCTGCCAGCGGCCGCTATAGGATAACGCCAGGGCGTAATAGCCTTGTGCCATCGAAAAATTGGGGTTGAGCTGCAACGCCAGTTCGAACTCGGCCAGCGAATCGTCGAGACGGCGCGTGGAGAAGTAGACGCTGCCAAGCGCGGTATGCGCCCAGGCGTCCTCGCTGTCGGCGGCGATGGCGGCGAGAGCTGCCCGCTCGGCGACGGGGGCGGAGGTCGCAATATCGGTCCAGCCCAGATGCACGCCGAACATATGGTTGGTTGCAAACAGCGACAACGCCTGACCGTAGTCCGGATCGATCGCTATCGCTCGTTCCAGCAGGGCCCGGGCGGCGGCGCTGTCCGTTCGCGTCACCCGCCAGTGATGCGACAGCGCCCGCATCACCAGATCCCAGGCATCGACGCTGTTCGGCGGCTTGCGGCGGCTGCGAAAATTCTCGGCGGCGTAGATCTGCGGCTCGATCGCCGTGACGATGGCGTCGGTGATTTCGTCCTGCACGGCGAATACGTCGGTCAGGTCGCGGTCGTAATGCTCTGCCCAGATATGGCTGCCGGTCGCGGTATCGTTGAGCTGCGCGGTGATGCGCACCCGGTCGCCGTTCTTTCGCACGCTGCCCTCGACGACGTAGCGCACCCCGAGTTCGGTGGCGACCCGGGTCATGTGCACCGCCTTGCCCTTGTAGGTGAAAGACGAATTGCGCGCGATCACGAAGAACCAGCGCGATTTCGACAGTGCGGTGATGATGTCCTCGCTGATGCCGTCGGAGAAATACTCCTGCTCCTGGTCGCCGCTCATGTTGTCGAACGGCAGTACGGCGATCGCCGGCCGGTCCGGCAGCGGCAGCGTGGGCAGCGGCTGTTCGCCGCCCTCCGGTGCAGCCGTGCCAGGCGGTTCGCCATCCGAGTGTCCGTTCACGGTGCCGACGAAGCGAAGGCCTTTCCGCGGAATGGTGCGGATCAGTTTCTGCTCCTTGCCGTTGTCGCCGACCGCATTTCGGGCCGCGTTGACACGGCTGTCGAGCGTCGAATCCGACACGATCCGGCCGCCCCATACCAGGGCGATCAGATCGTCCCTGCTGACGACGTGATCGCGGTGCTTCAACAGGTGAACGAGCAGGTCGAATACCTGTGGTTGCATGGCGACGAGTTCGCTGCCACGGCGGAGCTCACGGCGACTGGTATCGAGAATATGGTTATCGAAGCTGAATTTCACGCGTTATCGCATCTTTTCTCAAGAAACAATCAAGTCCGCCTCAAGCAGCGGGCAAAGTCTTTTGGTCACAAGTGCTGCATCCTGCAAAGACCGGAAGTTGTGATCCCATTGCCTCCAGCGGAGTCAATTTTATGACCGAAACCCGATCCATGAGCCCGGCGATGCCGGGTAATCGAATGCTTAAATTGACTGCATTTCTGTTTGGGGCTGTGGCCTATGTCACATTTCTCTTCACGATTCTGTATGCCATCGGATTCGTTGCCGGCCTGGTTGTGCCGAAAGCGATCGATACCGGCGCGGAATCGCCTTTATTCGAGGCCCTCGTCGTTAATCTCGCGCTGATGTCGTTGTTCGCCATTCAGCACAGCGTGATGGCACGCAAATCCTTTAAACAATGGTGGACGCGATTTATTCCGAAACCCGTCGAGCGCAGCACCTATGTGCTGTTTTCGAGCCTGGCGCTGATTCTGCTGTTCTGGCAGTGGCGTCCGATGCCGGCGGTCGTCTGGCACATCGCGGAGCCCAAAATAGCCGGGGCGATCTCGGGTTTGTCGCTGGTCGGCTGGGTGATCGTGTTCACCAGCACCTTCCTGATCAATCACTTCGAATTGTTCGGATTGCACCAGGTCGCGAACAATCTGGCCGGCCGGGAAATGTCGCCGCCGGTTTTCCGGACGCCGTTTCTGTATAATTTCGTGCGGCATCCGATTTACCTCGGATTCATCATCGCCTTTTGGGCGGCGCCGACGATGTCCGCCGGACATCTGTTGTTTGCGGCGGTGACCACCGCCTACATCTTCGTCGGCATCATGCTCGAAGAACGCGATCTCATCGGCATGTTCGGTGAGGAATACCGCCGTTACCGGCAGCGGGTTTCGATGCTGTTGCCGTGGCGGAAACCAAGCTGAACAACCATTGAATTGTCTGCAAGGAGACATGACGTCATGACGCATACTGGAAGTTGTTTTTGTGGAACGGTCGAAGTTCAGGTCTCCGGTTCGCCGGAAGGGATGGGCTACTGCCATTGTAGTTCGTGCCGGTCGTGGTCCGGTGGACCCGTCAACGCCTTCACCCTGTGGAAGCCGGAAGCGGTGCGGGTCACGTCCGGTGCGCAGTATGTCGCGACTTTTGAGAAGACGCCGATGAGCCAGCGTAAATATTGCGCGAAGTGTGGCGGTCATCTCATGACCAATCACCCGACGCTCGGGCTCGTGGACGTCTTCGCCGCGACGCTGCCGACGCTCGCCTTCACGCCCGGCGTTCACGTCAATTACTCCGACACGGTACTGCCGATGCGCGACGGCTTGCCCAAACTGAAGGATTTTCCCGCCGAACTCGGTGGCTCCGGCGAGATGGTCGCCGAGTAGCAACACCCGCTTTTCCGCAACCGAACACGACGTGGCGAACCCCGTTCGCCGCGCGCCTGTCGACGTGTCTTCGCCGCCCGCTTTCCTGGACAAAACCAGGATCGGGCGGCGGTCTTTTGGAGTGAACCTTCACAGTTTGGCTCAGACCTACATACGGGGTGCAAGGGGTCGGAGATCAGCAGATGAACTTTTCCGATACCAGGAGTTTTCTCACTGGCGAACGGGTCGAGAGGCGTCTGGCGCGATCCTGGTGGTCGACGTGGTCAGCTACTCGCGCCTGATGCATATCGAAGAGGAAGCGACCCATGCGCGCGTCACCGCGCTGCTGACGGACATTGTTCTGCCCAGCGTCACCGCGCATGGCGGCCGTGTCGTCAAGAACACCGGCGACGGCTTTTTGGCCGAGTTTCCGAGTGCGGTGGACGCGGTGCGGTCGGCCATCCGGTTCCTGGACCTGGTCTTTGAACGAACCGTCGATGTCGCCGACGGGAGGCGGATTCAATTCCGCGTCGGCATCAATATCGGCGATGTCATCGTCGGCACCCACGATATTTTCGGCGACGACGTCAATATCGCGGCCCGGCTCGAGGCGCTGGCTGAACCGGGTGGCGTTTGCCTGTCGTCTTCGGTGCTCGATCAGGTGCGCGGCAAAATCGACGTCGAAGTAGCCGATCTCGGCGAGCAGAACCTGAAGAATATCGCCCGTCCGGTGCGGGCCTATGGGCTCACAGGCTACGGCCGCAAGATTGCTGCTCCGAGTACGGCGCCGGCGGCGACGTCCGCGCCGCGTCTTTCCATTATTGTGCTGCCGTTCGTGAATTTCGGCGCTGATGCCGCGCAGGACTATTTTGTCGACGGCGTCACGGAAAGTCTGACGACCGATCTGTCGCGCATTCCCGGTTCATTTGTGATCGCCCGCAATACGGCCTTTTCCCACAAAGGCAAGTCACCCGATATACGCAAGATCGGCCGGGAGCTGAGTGTTCGCTACGCGCTCGAGGGGTCGGTGCAGCGCAGCGGCGACCGCTTGCGGGTCAACGTGCAACTGATCGACGCCGAATCCGGCAATCACCTCTGGGCCGAACGCTTCGACAAGCCGGCGGCCGATCTCCTCGACATTCAGGATGAGATCGGGTCGCGGCTGGCGAATGCGCTGGATCGCGAGTTGGTGGAAGCCGAGGCGCAGCGCGCGGCCCGCTCGCCGCATCCGGATGCGTTGGACCTGTATTTTCAGGGCAGGGCTTGCTGGAACCGGGGAATGACGCCGGAACATCTGATGGCTGCCCGGAAGTTCTTTGAACGTGCGCTCGCGCTCGATGCGGATCATGTCGATGCGATGGTCGGCATGGCGACGGTTGACGCCACGATCGCCGGGTCGTTTGCGAGCGATGACCGTGCCCGCCAATTGGCCGCGGCCGAGGTTGCGCTGACCCGGGCGTTGTCGCTGGAGCCGCATCACGCCGGCGCCATCTGGCGCTCGGCGCGGTCTACATGTTTACCAACCGGGCAATCCCGGGAATCAGCGAATGCGAACGCGCGCTGGCGCTGGATCGCAATCTGGCCGACGCGCATGGCTGTATGTCCAAGTATTTCATAGGCCGCGCCGTCGAGACGGAGGATCACGTCAGGGAGGCGCTCCGGCTGTCGCCGCGCGACACCTTCGCCAACCGCTGGATGCTGTTCATCGGGATCGCCAAGGCGCAGCTCGGCCGGGATGCCGAGGCGGCCGGATGGCTCCGGCGGAGTATTGAGGTCAACCGCAATTTTCCGCTTGTGCATTTTCATCTCGCGGAGGCGCTCGCTTTACCGGGTAAGCTCGATGAAGCGCGCGCCGCAGCCCGGGCCGGACTTGTGCTCGATCCCGGATTCAACCTGCACCGCTATCGCGTCAATGCACTGAGCGATAATCCGGTCTATCTGGCAGGGCGCGAACGCAGCTGCGAGGGCATGCGTCTCGCGGGGGTGCCGGAACGGTAGAGCCGGCGTCAGCCGAGGTCCCGTTTCGAGAGCTATGTCAGCTGCAGGTCCCGCCCTGCAAAATCGGAGTTTGGTGTTAGCTGCGGCCTTCCGGTAAAAGGCCGTGAAGTCGTCTTTCGCGGCCCCGGCCGCGAGTTTCGCCATGCAAAACAATAAGAGGAAATGCCCGAAATGACCGCAGGACCGCAACTGCCTGAGCGAACGTCGCGCGGAAAGGGAGTACCGACTGCCCTCGATGGTCTGCTGGTCGTCGACTTTACCCGTGTCGTTGCTGGTCCTGCCTGCACCCAGACCCTGGCTGATTTCGGCGCCGAGGTGATCAAGATCGAGAATCCGGATGGTGGCGACGACACCCGCCACTACGAACACGCGGAAATCGGCGGTGAGAGCGCCGCCTATATCAGTCTCAATCGCAACAAGCGCGGCATCGCGCTCGATTTCACCAATCCGGCGGCGCTGGAGCTTGCGCGCCAGCTGATCGCGAAAGCGGACGTGGTGGTGGAGAATTTCTCCGGCGGGGTGATGAAGAAATACGGCCTCGACTACGCCTCGGTTGTGGCGACTAATCCACGCCTGATCTATTGCTCGATCTCGGCCTACGGCCGCAAAGGTGAGTTCGCCTTGCGTCCGGGCTTCGACCCGATCACGCAGGCTGAAAGCGGCTTCATGTCGCTCAACGGCTTTCCGGATGGCGAGCCAGTGCGGACGGGCTCGCCGATCGTCGACATGGCGACCGGCATGTCTGCCTGTAACGCGATCCTGCTGGCGTTGATCGCTCGCGACCGGCTCGGCCGTGGCCAGCAGGTCGAGGTCGCGTTGATCGACACCGCGGTGTCGCTGACCGGCTTCTACGGCATGGCCTATCTGATCAGCGGCGAGAATCCCGGCCGGTTCGGCAATTCACCGAATGGCTCCCCCACCGTCGGCGTCTATCAGGCCTCGGATGGTCCGCTTTATATGGCCTGCGCCAACGACCGGCTGTATCGCCGTCTGGTGACGGACGTGCTCGAACGGCCCGATCTCGTCACCGATCCCGAATTTGCCCACCGCAAAAACCGAACGGCCAACAGGGAAAAATTGCGCGGCATCATCGCGGGCATTTTTGCCAGCGACACGCTTGAGAACTGGATGGCGAAGATGAAGAAGGGCAACATTCCCGTTGGCTATCTGCGCACCGTCGAGCAGGGCTTCAACGCGCCGGAGGTACGCGGACGCGACCGCCTCAGCAAGATCCCGCATCCGACCGCGGGCTCGGTGCCCAACATCGAGACGCCGCTGCATATGAGTCTGACGCCGTCGATCGATCCCGTGGCGGCGCCGCTGCTCGGCGAGCACACCAGGGAAGTGCTGCGCAAGACACTCGGCTATGACGATCGCAGTATCGCGGCTTTGGCCGAGGCCGGCGCTTTCGGCAAGACGGGCACTACCGCCTGAGCGCAAGTCATTTGCAGGCAGGGCAGGCGCGGTCAAATTCCGCCGGCCCTGCAGAATCATGTTCGAATCGTTGAGTGGCGTTGCGGCGCGCAACGGTGGTTGCAGCGCGGGACGCGCCGCCACGAAGTCCCCCTGTGTTAGTCCCGAAAATGCGCCAAACTCTGACGTTTTTGGCCACAATCCAGATCGACGCTGGCGTCATGAAAACGCTGGCTTTCATCACGGTTCTTGCGCTGCTCACGATTTCCGGGGCGGCCTACACCGACCAGCTTTTCACGACCGATCAGCGCACGACACAGGGGGCGAATTGAGTTCGCGCCTGAAGCACCTTGGGGACGACATTCATGCTTTCGATTGACCAATTTCTGCGGTTCATCAGCGTACCCGCCGTCATGGCGGCATTTCTGATCGCTTCCCAGGTATCGGGGGCCGGAATCTTCCACGCTTCACCGATGCATCTCGCCAGCGAATAGCTGCTCTCCGTTCCCGTACCGGAATAACCCGTTCAAAGCAGTAGCTTTTCCCGTTTCCGCGGCTAATGTGCCGCCAAAACGGGAGAGAAACACGATGAATGACGGGACCCCTATCCAGGCGGTGCGGAATGTCGAGCTCGGCGCCAGCGGCGAAGAATTCCAGAATCTGCACGAATTCGTCAACAAAGCCCGCGCCCGGCTTAACCAGAACGCTTGGGATTATATCGTCGGGGCCTCGGAGACCGAAACCACCATGCGCCGCAACCGCATGGCACTCGACGAGCTGGCATTCCGGCCACGTGTTCTGCGCAATGTCGCCAAGGTCGATGCTTCCACAGAGGTCTTCGGCCGCAAATTGCGCATCCCGGTGATGATAGCGCCGGTCGGCGCGCTGGAGATCTTCGATCCCGCTTCAGGTGCCGCCGTGTCGCGCGGCGTCGGCCAGTTCGGCGCCGCCCATATGCTCAGTTCAGTGTCCGAGCCGGGGCTCGAAGCCACCGCCAAAGCCGCGCCAGATGCATTGCGCATCTATCAGCTCTATGTCCGCGGCGACGACGCCTTTGTCGAGGACGTTGTCAGCCGCACGATTGACAACGGCTATTCGGCATTCTGCCTGACCGTCGACACCGCGCATTACAGCCGGCGCGAACGCGATATTGCCAAGCGTTATGTCCGTGAAAGCCGGATCCGCGCCACCGGCGGCGACTTCCAGAAGGGGCTGGAATGGCGCACCGTGAAGCTGATCAAGGACAAATACAAAATCCCGCTGATCCTCAAGGGCATTGCCACCGCTGAGGACGCTGCCATCGCGATCGATCACGGGGTGGACTGGATTTATGTGTCGAACCATGGCGGACGCCAGCTCGACCACGGCCGCGGATCGATGCACGTGCTGCCGGAAATCGTCGATGCCGTCGCCGGCCGTGCCAAGATCATGGTCGATGGCTCGGTATGCCGCGGCACCGACATCGTGAAGGCGATCGCATCCGGCGCCGATCTGGTCGGCATTGGCCGGCTGCAATGCTGGGCGCTCGCCGCCGCGGGCCAGGCCGGGATCGTCCGAATGCTGGAACTGCTGGAAGACGAGATGATCCGGTGCCTGGGCTTGCTCGGCGTCACCAGCCTTGGCGAACTGAACAAATCGTATCTGCACACGGCGGCGCCGACCAATCTGCCAAGCGTGTTCAGCGCGTTCCCGTTGCTGGATATCGAACCCTATCGTTACTGAAGGCGGGAATGGCAACGCTGCTGACCGGCCGGAGCAGACGGCACCTGCTTGCGGCATAATCATGTGCATACAAGAAGCCGCCGCAGCGAAGACAAAATCTGATCGAAATGTCGCAATAGTCGAAGCGAATGGTGGACAATCCATTCGCTGAGTTCGGCATCTCCAGAGCTATCGGTCTTCGCTGGACGCTGCGTGACATTCAGGCTCGTCGGCTGAAGCTGTCACCGGTCAGCAACGATGACATGCGCGTTCTGACGGAACTCGGCTTGATCGAGGCCCGCGACGAAGGACCGGTGCTGACGCGGGCAGGCGCCGCGCTGCTTGAGCCTTAGCGTTCCACTTCATCCCTCATTTGGCGCACGATCTGCGGGGCAAACGTTTCGTGTTTGTCCCGCGGGAAAACCGGTATCCACCTTCCGGATCATCCGCTAGCGCGCTTTCAAAAAGCTCTCGCCGGAGTCGCAGGGCGTGCACCGATAGGTCAGGACGTCGAAGTTTTGATCTCGCGGCTCGATCGTGGCCAGCCGCATCTGTGCGCCGCACTTGATGCAGGGCATTTCGATGCTGGTCTGAAAGCGCGTGCAGGTCGGCGTCGGCCGAAACGTTTGTAGCATCCAATCCCCATGTCCCCAGGAGAGACGTAATAAGAGACGCAACGCCACCGACAGTTGAACTCTAGCCCCGAATCACTATGCCACAGTGCCGACTCCGTGTGAATCGAGTGATTTGCCCGTATGGTTGCGGGTTTGGAAGGAAATAATTCCTTGGCGCGGGAGCGAACCGCACGCCGGCGGCCAGCCTCAACAGCAGGCCGCTTTGGCCCAATACGGCGGGAGACGCCGGCCCGAATTATGCTAGCTTCCATAGGCTGACATTGGAGAACGTACCATGATTGAACCGAAAATCGAAGTTCCGGCCGAATTGCGCGATCTGGCCGAAAAGACCATCGATCAGGCGGAAAAGGCGTTCGGCATGTTCTTCGATGCCGCCGGCAAGTCGATGACGTCGATGCCGGGGGCGGGAACCGATATTTCCAAGCAGGCGCTGTCGTTCACCGAGCAGAACATGAAGGCCGCGTTCGATCATGCCCGAAAGCTGGTCCATGCGACCGATCTTCAGGAAGCGATGCGGATCCAGTCGGAATTCTTGCGGAGCCAGTTCACCACCGCCGGCGAGCATATGCGCCAGATCACGGGCGGCGTGATGTCGGCCGCAAAGGACGCGACCAAGATCAAACTTTGAAGGGCTAGCGCCGCCGCGTCAGCGCGACCCCGAACAGGAAGGCGACGAACAGGCTCGCGAGCGGCGCCTCGCGGGTGATGGCGCTGATGGTGGAGAGCGGCTTTCCCGGTTGCCGCGCGGTTGCGATAGCGTCGCTGAGACGTTCGACCGCAGCTTGGAGCGCGGTCGTAACGTCAGTGATCGTCCGCGATACATCGGTTGCGGTGTCGATGGCGCGCTCCGCCATGCCGGGTTGCGATTGATTTGATGTCTCGATGCTCACGTTTTATGCTCGCTGAATGTTTTGTTTCCGCGGAAGGCGATGGATGAACGCCTTGTCGGGAATGCCTGAGAAGGAAATTTGTTCCGTGATTGTAAGGTCGCTCAGTCGCTAAATCCCGGAACTTTCGCTGGCGCCAGGATTTGATCTCGCAGAGAAAATCAACCCCGGGCGTTCAGATGGCCAACGAACATTTGCGGCAAGATCATCCGAAGCGACGCGGCGGGACGCCGCTTGCAATTTCGATTGCAATCGCTGTTGCTGGCGCGCTCGGAATGCTGATTGTCGATCATGGCCCGTGGAACAGGCCCAAAGTTCAAACGGCGGCGATGGCTCATTACAGTACCACCGGCGAAGCCGCCCGCGCGGTCGGCGCAGCCGTAGCGCCGACCGAACCGCGGTCGCAACTCGAGCCTGATCCGCCCGGGCCAAAGCCCGTTCATCCGGCAAACCCCGTGCAGCCCTAAGCTTCGCGATCAGGCTGCCGATTGCCACTGTGTTAAGCCGGGCGCGACACCCTGAGAGCGGCGTCAATTCGCAATTGAACGCGCCGCGCGGCCATATGGAGCAACCGGGTTCTGGTTTTCCGGTCGTGGTCATGCCACCGATCTGGAAGCGCCATTGCCATATGTCCGGCTCATCGGTGACGGTGATGCTGTATTCGACGTCCTTATAGATCACGAGTTCCCCCGCATTCGGTCGCTCCCTACGAAGGACAATTGTTTTCCGCCGTAGGCAATCCGGGTAAGTACGGGCAGGGGCGACGCTGACTACATTGTGCCCATGCAGATCGCTCGCGTCTGCCGGAGATCACCACCATTTAGGCAGCGAAAGCGAGCCGCATCGCTGCGACATCGAGGCCAAGCGTTTGGCTCCCCCCCCCCTTGAGTTTAATCATCGCAGCCGTGAACAGCTGGGGCGCGTCGCATTTGACACGTCGGCCAAATCAGGGGCATAGCGGCATCATCGCGAAAATTTGCAAGGCTCGTGGCGGCGCGTCAGCGCACACTGATGCGTTAGCGCACGCTGACGAAAGCGCCCCAGCAGGCTGCCAGACCTGCGCCCACAAGGACGAGCAGCGGATTGTCGCAAAACGGGCTGCCATATTGGCACATCGTCACGCCAAACGAGCCGATCTCATGATGGCCTGCCGCATAGAACAGGCCCGACAAAATCGCGAGCACGGTAGCAACGAAAAACATCGACGGCCTCCTTGCGCTCTCGTGGGACACCCGTGGTGACGTCCCGCCCCCGGGATTTCGCTGGAATGTCGCTGCACCGGGCCAAATCGTAAATCGCGCTTGACCCGTCGGGCAAATCAGGGGCACATTGACATCATCGCGAACTTCGTAAGACCCGCGCCGGGTAACCGGCGGCGGGCTTTTTTCTTGCGCCGGATGATCGCATCAAAGATGTTTCAATTCGTCGAATCTGTTTCGGCGCATTTTCCTAAATTTTTAAACAGTTCGAAAAAAGGTTTGACACGTCGGGCAAATCAGCGGCAAAATCCCATCATCGCAAGAATTGCAAAACCCGCGCGGAGAAATCCGCCGCGGGTTTTTTGTTGAATTTTCGAATCGGACGGCGGCCGCGAACAACGACGCCGCATCTCCCAACGCTCGTCGCACGGGCGTCGCAGCGTGCCGCCGTCCGAGCCCATCTTGTTGTTTGAGCATCATGATCTCCGCGCAAACGCGTTCCGCGTTTGTCGCGAGGGAAACCGGACCCACTTTTCCGGATCATGCGCTGCTCGTGAGCGTTATTGGCCGGCACGCGCGAAAGTGCCGGCGCGCGGCGTGGAACTGATGTCCACGACCGCACGCGGCCCCCGTATGGGGATAGGGTTCGCGCCTGAAATGATCCCGATGGCGATCATGCCGCATATTTTATCCAGGGAGAGAGCCCGATGACCGCGTATCTGATATCGCTCGCGCTGGTCGGACTGATTGCCATCGCGGTATGGGAGGAATGCGCGTGAGCGACGAGGTCATTCGATTCATCCGACGCCCCAGGCCCGACGAAGATCATACGGATTTTCCGGTCATTGCCTTTCGTTCCGCGGTGCCGGATATTGCCGCCGATTATATCGGGCAGGCGGTCTGCGAAGATGCCCGGCCGCCATCGGTTCGCGACCTCGCGTTACTCAATAACGAGGATCGTACATTTTCGACTGAATGAACGCCGCCATGTCGTTTGGCGCGTGTCCGGTCGCAAGACCGTTGTTATAGGCGACAACGGCAACCGCCTCGGCGATGTTGGCGGAGACTTCACGGATACGCGGCAGCGCCGGATAGAGGCTGCCTTGCGCGAGGTCGTCCTCGCTGACCAACTGCGCCAGCGCGTGCGCGGCAACCATGAACATTTCGTCGGTTACCAGCCGGGCCCCGCACGCGGTAGCGCCAAGGCCGACACCGGGGAAGATGTAGGAGTTGTTGCCCTGACGCGGCACGAACGTCTTGCCGTCCAGGTTCACCGGATCGTAGGGGCTGCCACAGGCGAACGGCGCGCGACCGCCGGTGTGGCGATAGGCTTCCTCGGCCGAGCATTCGGCTTTCGAAGTCGGATTGGAGAGCGCGAACACGATCGGCCGGTCGTTGAGACCGGCCATGGTCTGCAGCACCTGCGGCGTGAACGCGCCGCCAACGGCGGCGACGCCGATAATCGCGGTGGGCTTGAACATATTGATTGCGGCCGGAAAGCTGTCGATCGGCGCCTGATCATGCGCGTAGCGGAGTTTGTGCTCGGTGAGTCCGGCACGACCCTTGACGACGAGGCCACGTGAATCCACCAGCCAGTTGCGCCTGATCGCTTCGGCCTCGGTCAGTCCTTCAGCGACCATGGCCGAGACGATGAGGTCGGCGATCCCCGTTGCGGCTTCGCCGGCTCCGAGGAACAGCACGCGCTGATCCCTGAGTTTGCCGCCGGTGATCCGCAGCGCCGAGAACAGGCCCGCAAGAGCAACGGCCGCCGTACCCTGAATGTCGTCGTTGAAGACTGGGATCGTATCGCGATATTTGTGCAGGAGGCGGAACGCCGAGTGGTTGGCGAAATCCTCGAACTGGATCATGACGCCGGGGAAGGTCGCGCGCGCGGCAGTCATGAATTCGTCGACGAAATCGTCATAGGCCGCGCCGTTCATGCGCCGCTGGCGCATGCCGATATAATAGGGATCGTTCAGCAAGGCCTCGTTGTTGGTGCCGACGTCAAGCACCACCGGCAAACAGAGCTCAGGGTGGATGCCGGCGCAGGCCGAATAGAGCGAGAGTTTGCCGACCGGAATCCCCATGCCGTTGGCGCCGAGGTCGCCGAGGCCGAGGATGCGCTCACCGTCGGTTACGACGATGAGCTTGGTCGAATAGGGCCAGTTGCGCAACAGTTCGGCGATGTGCCCGCGATCGCTGGCCGAGATGAACAGGCCGCGCGGCCGCTGGAAGATATAGCCGAAGCGCTGGCAGGCAAGGCCGACCGTCGGCGTGTAGATCAGCGGCTGGATTTCGTCGATGTTGTCGCAGACGACGCGGAAGAACAGCGCTTCGTTGCGGTCGTGCAGTTCGTTGAGCGCCACGTATTTCGAGAGGTCGCTGGGAAGTTCGCGCAAATTGACCATCACGCGTTCGGCCTGGGCCTGCATCGAAAATACGTGCGCCGGCAGGAAGCCGCGCAATCCCAGTGCGTCGCGCTCCTGCTCGGTGAAGGCCGTGCCCTTGTTGAGCAAGGGATCCCGCAACAGCGCCAGGCCGCGCGGCGAGTCGGAAGGCTGTGCGGGTGGATTCGCCCGGACGGGTCGGTTCATTGTATTCCTCCAAAAGCCGATCTACAGGCCGGCTTGTATCGTTCGTCGTTCTAAAGCAGAGAACGCCAATCCGGATCAAGGCCGAAGAAACAGCTTCTCCTCGCGCGATGACGTCATCGAACGAATTGTCGATACTAGCACCTTTCGGACTCGCCGCGATGCCCAACGTGATGCAGATAGTGCACTGCAAAATCAGACGCCGATTTATCGGTGTTACCTCTCATGATTAGTGGAAACTCGCCCGCATGGCCAAGACGCGCACTGAAATCCGGTCGCTAGCGCGAACACACACCAGAACCGCAGTCAGCGTCCTGATCCGCGTCATGCGCAGCAAGGATGCAACCGCCGCCGCGCGCGTTTCGGCCGCGAATGCCATTCTCGATCGCGGCTGGGGTAAGGCCACTCAGCCACTGGAGAGTGGCAAGGACGGTGGGCTTCAACTGATCCGTAGAATAGAGCGCGTGATTGTTCACCCCGAAAATGCAGAAAGTGAAAGAGTCTGAGCTTCCGTCGAAGCCGGCACGAAGATGGGAAAAATTGTGCTGGTCGAAGCGCCGGGAATCCAGCGGCGGCCTCCGATTACGTTCATTCGAGATTGATCATGTTCTTGTTTTGTTCCAATATGCATTTGACCGTGTATGCACCGGCAGGCTTGATCTTGGCGCTTGAGGGGAAGTGAGCTGTGAGAAGACGCGCTCGAAGTCCCATCATTGCAATCCATGTGCTCATTGGCATTCTTTGGTCGGGAAGCTCTGCACTTGCCGAGGACTGCAGCGTCGACTTCGGCGCCGACACGGATCGGGGCAGAGATGCCGGCACGCTTCACTGTCAGTTTGGCAAGGCGTGTGACGGAAAGATGGAATCGCTCGGGCTGGGAGACGCTGAATGCTATTTCTCCCCTCAATGCGCCGCTTCTCGGGAAGTCCAAGAATGCTGACCAATGGGGCTCTACCTATTGCTTTGCAGGGAGCGCAGCCGGGGATGCCGCCACAAATTGGCGAAATGTCCAATGGCGAACCAGTACGAATCTTGGGTCGGAGGGTTGTAAATCAATCGCCGCAGCCTGCGTTTGCGCCTTCCGGCCTTGGAAGCATCGATGCTCAAAGCATCGGTGTATTGAGTGACCGTACCATACCGGGCAGCGCCGAAGAAAACGGAAGCGTCTCTTCGCCCGGCATTCCCCACCGGCCCGCTGGCCTTTTCGCCGCGGAGCCGATGCCGCAATGGCCCATTCCACCGCCGATCTGGGATTTTCCGGACCGTTTCGGAGATAGTCGGGAGCCGCTGAACTCAAACGGATCGTCGATCCCAATGCTCGGGCAATATATTCGATACCTCAACCCGGCCAACGGTACTTGATTGCGCGAAGGCGATCCGAGTCACGGCCGTCAACGCCATCGATCGCGCTTGGGCAGCGCCATTTGACCGCTCGAGAGCGGCGACGACGGCGGGTTTAAAACTCATAGAATAGAGCGTGTCATTGTCCGTCTTAAAAATCCCGACAGCGAAAGTGTTTGAGCCACTCCTTGTGCCCGCCAGATATAAAGGGGTTTATGGAGGCCGCGGCTCGGGAAAATCGCATTTCTTCGGTGAATTGCTGGTTGAGACCTGCCAGGCCGAGCGTGGCACGCTGGCGGTCTGCATTCGCGAGGCGCAGCGGACACTGGCGCAATCGAGCAAGCGGCTGATCGAAAGCAAGATCGCTTCGCTCGGTATCGGCAACGGATTCAAGCTGTACAGCGACAAGATCGAGACGCCGGGCGACGGCATCGTGATCTTTCGCGGCATGCAGGTGCTGGTCGGTGTCGCGCTATCGGCGGTCATCTGGCGGCTTCAGGCATATCTGTTGCGCTGGCAGCAGCACAATATGGCGGAGTAGCCATGTTTGGCGCGCGCCTTGATCATTGGTGATCAGGCGATAGACTGACAGCGCTCGACCGCACCATAAGCGCACAACACAGAGCGAGCCAGGAAGCGCCAATGGCAGGAGACGAACACAAGCCGGATGCCAGTTCGCCCTCGATGGCGGGTTCGGATAGCCATGCCATCATGGTCGCCCGCGCCAGGGCGCTGATCCCGGAGCTGCGCAACCGTGCCGCCAGGACCGAGGAGTTGCGGCGCCTTCCGCCGCAGACCGAGCGCGATTTGCATGATGCAGGCCTGTTCCGGATCGTGCAGCCCAAGCGTGTCGGCGGATCCGAACTGGATTATGTCGCGCTGGTGGATTGCGCTGATGCATTGGGGCAGGCCGATGCTTCCGTGGCGTGGAATTTCGCCAACCTTGCCAGCCATCACTGGATGCTGGGCATGTTCGACCCGCGCGCGCAGGCGGCGGTGTGGGACAAGGACGTCGATGCGCTGATCGCGTCGTCCTTCATTTTCCCGGCCGGCCGCGCCAGGAAAGTTGACGGCGGATATGTACTGAACGGCCATTGGCCGTTTTCATCGGGTGTCGAATCCTGCGACTGGAATATGCTCGCCAGCGTAGTGTCCTCCGATGATGAAGCTGACGGTATCGAATACCGGATATTCCTCCTCAACCGGCGCGACTACAAGATCAACGACACCTGGAACGCGACCGGACTTTGCGGTACCGGGTCGAACGATGTGAGGGTGGTTGACGCTTTTGTTGCGGAGCATATGACGATTTCCGTGAACGATCTGACCGGCGGGCCGACGCCGGGGAGCGTCGTCAATCCGAACGCACTCTACGCGCTGCCGGTGTTCTCGCTGTTTCCCTATGTCTTGTCGGGCGTCGGTCTCGGTAACGCGCAGGCCTGCCTGAACGATTATGTCGAATTCGCGCGGCACCGGGCTTCGACTTACAATCGCGCCAAGGTCAGCGATATGCAGACTACGCAAATCAAGATCGCGGAGGCCTCCGCCAAGATCGACGCCGCTCGCCTGGTCATGCGCACCAACTGCATCGATGCAATGAAGGATGCGCTACGTGGGTACGTTCCCGATATCGCGGCCAAGACGAAGCTGCGGCGCGACGGTGCCTTTTCGGTCAACCTCTGTACCGATTCCGTTTCGTTGTTGTTCGCCGCGAGCGGTGCGCGCAGCCTTTTCACTTCAGGCGCGTTGCAGCGGCAATTCCGCGATGCTCACGCGGTGAATTCGCATCTCGCATTCAACTTCGATGCGGCGGGAACCAATTATGGACGCGTAGCGCTTGGCCTGCCGTCCGAAAATCTGACGCTTTGAGGCCAGGCGGATGTCCGATGCACCCAAACATCCGGCCGATCCGGCCAATGAATTTGCCACCGACAACTCGGCGATCGACCCCCGCGACTTCCGTAATGCGCTGGGCACGTTCGCGACCGGTGTCACCATCGTCACCGCGATGGCGGCTGACGGAACACCATACGGCGTTACCTGCAACTCGTTTGCCTCGGTGTCGCTGAACCCGCCACTGGTGTTGTGGAGCCTCGGCATGTTCTCGCAAGGTCTGACCATCTTCCAGAACGCCAGTCATTTCACCGTCAACATCCTCGAAGCTTCCCAGCAGGCGCTGGCGTCGCAATTTGCGAAATCCTCAGGCGACAAGTTCGCCGGCGTGAGCTGGGCGCGGGGGCTCGGCAATGCACCGGTCCTGGCTGACAGCGTCGCCAATTTCCAGTGCCGTGCCGCCAACCGGTATTATGGAGGCGACCACATCATCTTCCTCGGTGCCGTCGAGGCCTATGCCTATAACGGGCAGGAGCCGCTGCTGTTCGCGCGCGGCGGGTTTGGGCGATTTCTTGCCGGCGACGGAAAATCTTGATCCTGGTAACCGTGCCAGGCGTTCAAATTAATAAACGTCCGATCGATTATATCTTCGCCATCTCGGCGCGATACCAGTCACCGATCTCGCTGGCGGTCATCAACGCCACGCCGTCGTGGCTGATGACGTAGTCGAGCAGCGCTTCCAGATATTTGATCCGGTGTGGCACGCCCGTAATATACGGGTGAATCGAAATTGCCATGATCCGCGCGTTTGACGCGCCTTCGAGATAGAGCCGGTCGAATTGATCGGTGCAGCGCTTCAGGAATTGCTCGGACGGCAAATGCTGTAGCGCATGGATGACGATATCGTTGGTCTCTACCGAATAAGGGATCGTGGTGATGGTGCCGTGAGGCGTAGCGATATCCTGTGGTAGATCGTCAATCACCCAATCGGCCAGGTACTCGATGCCATTGAGACGCAGCAGATCGAGGGTTTCTTCGGTCTCGGTAAGGCCGGGGCTTTCCCACGATCGCGGTGGTTTTCCCGAGAATTTCGCAATGGTATCGACCGCGCGTTTGATCGCGTCGGCCTGGTTGTCGAGTTTGTGCATCGGGCCCTGCACGAATCCGTGGCCCATGAATTCGAAACCGGCTTCGAGTGCTGCGGAGGCCACGCGCGGGTAGCTGTTGCAGACATTGGCGTTCAGCGCCAGGGTTACCGGCATGTTGCGGTCGGTCAGCGCCTTGAACTGCCGCCAGAAGCCAGCGCGCATACCATATTCGTGCCAGGACCAGTTCGGTACATCCGGCAATAGCGGCTGGCCCATTGGCGGGCTCAGCACCGTGCGCGGCATTGCATTCTCGATCCGCCATTCCTCGACGTTGAGAATGACCCAGACTGCGAGCTTCTTGCCGCCGGGAAGCGTCAGCTTCGGCCGGTCGATCTGGGCCTGATAGGGAATGCGATCACTGAAGGTCACGGGAGGTTTCCTGAATGGACGGACTATTCGGCAGCCTTGGATTGGCCGGGTGTGCCGGCGTTGACCCGTGGCATGACCTTTTCGGCCATCAGGATCATCGACTGGCGCCCGAGTTCGCGATCCTTCCAGTCCTTGCCGGCATAGAGTAACGTGCCGAAGGGGCCGGTCTCTTCCTGAAACGCCAGTAGCTGATCCGCCACGCTCTCGGGCGTGCCGTGAATGATGAGCTTGTCGCAGATCGACTCCAGCGTGACCTCGTCGTCCGGTTGATCGCGTCGTGTCTTGAACAACTCGATACGGCCGCCGCGCTTCAGCTTGGTGAACAGCGAGCGATAATAATAAACGTAGGGCCCGTCCGGGTTCGTCGCATAAGCCTTCGCAGTTGCGGCATCCTTGGCGACGAACACGCTTTTGGCGACCCGCCAGTTCGCGGTATCCGCAGGCCGGCCGGTGCGTTCGCAGCCTTCGACATATTTTGGCCAGTGGCTTTTCACCCAGGCCGGCATCAGGAAATTTGCCGAGATCGGGTCCCAGCCGCGCGCAGCGGCTTCCGTCACGCCCTTTGAGAACGGTGCTACCGCCGTCACCACAATCGGCGGATGCGGTCGTTGCAGGGGACGCGGAATGAAGCCCTGGCCGATGTCTGCGATCAGCGTCTTCTGGACGGAGACGTTCCAGTATTTGCCCTGCAGATTATACGGCGGCTCGTTCGCCCAGATCTCCAGCACCTGGTTGATCGCTTCCAGGAACATCGCGTTCCTGTCCGCCTCGAGATTTCCGAAGACTTCCGCATCCGACAGCAGCCCGCCGGGGCTAATGCCGAAGATCAGGCGGCCGTCGAGCATGTGATCGAGCATTGCAATCGAGGCGGCCAGCGCGGCCGGATGGGTATTCGGCATGTTGATGGTGCCGGTACCCAGCTTGATCTGCTTGGTCGCGGCGGCGAGCCAGGCGATAAAAGCGATGCAGGACGTGATATTCTCGGCCCGATCGGTGGTGTGCTCGCCGACATAGGCCTCGGTAAATCCCAGCTCGTCAGCCAGCAGGAAAGCTTCGCGGTCCTCTTTCAGGGACAGCCGCCAATCCTTGTCGACAGGATGGATCGGCATTGTAAAAAACCCGAGCTTCATAGTCTGCTGTCTCCGGCGGCGAGCCTTTTTGTTTGGCAGCGAACGTGCTTTGTCCGCGGCCTCGTGACAAGTCCTAAGTCGAGATAATCGCTCGATAAACTAGCTTGACCTTTATGAGAGGCGACCGTTTAATCTAGGCAAAATGCCGATATTTGGCCGGGGAGGTCACGTCGAAATGAAGGCCTCGGCTTTCGCTTATGCCCGCGCGACCAGCATCGAAAATGCGCTGGAATTGCTCGCCGCGCATGGCGACGGCGCCAAGGTTTTGTCGGGCGGCCAGAGCCTGATGCCGGCGATGAACTTGCGGTTGATCTCCCCTGAACTCATCGTCGATATCGGCGAACTGGCTGAGCTGCGCGGGATCGTGGTGAAGGGAAGCACCATCGCCATCGGCGCCCTTACTCGGCATGTCGATCTGTTGAAATCCCCGGAAATAGCAGCCCATGCGCCGTTGCTGGCGGATGCGATCGCGCATGTCGCGCATCCGGCGATCCGCAACCGCGGCACGATCGGGGGAAGCCTGGCGCACGCCGACCCGGCCTCCGAGCTGCCGGCCTGTATGCTCGTTCTCGGGGCAATGATTGTTGCCCGCGGTCCCCGCGGCGAGCGGCGGATTGCAGCAAAAGACTTCTTCATCGGTATCTACGAGACGGCGCTTTCGCCGCAGGAATTACTGGTCGCGGTTGAGTTGCCGACGGAGCCGTACGAATCCGCGCATTACTTCCATGAATTCGTCCGCCGGCATGGCGACTACGCCATCGTCGGCTTGGCGGCGCAGGCAGTGATCAAGGACGGCCGCTTCGCCGATCTCCGCCTTGGCTTCTTTGCCGTCGGTGATCGTCCGTTGCTCGCTGGCGCTGCCTGCAAACTGATCAACGTTGCGATCACGCCCGCGGTGCTGTCCGAGGCCTTATCCGCGCTAAGCGACGAACTTGATCCGCAGGAGGATCAACAGGCAACGCCTGCCATGCGCCGGCATCTGGCAAGGGTCCTGCTGGCGCGTTGTGTCTCCACGCTGCTGTCCCGCCCTGAACTCTGCGTGGGAGGGCTGATTTGATGGCTGCCATATCCATTTCGCTCGAGGTCAACGGCGAGCGCGTCGATACCCACGTGCTGCCGCGCCTCAATCTTGCGGATTTCCTGCGCGAGCATCTGAAATTGACCGGCACGCATGTCGGCTGCGAACATGGCGTATGTGGTGCGTGCACCGTGCGCGTCAACGGTGAGATCGTGCGCGCCTGCCTGATGCTGGCGGTGCAGGCCAACGACGCATCGGTCGAGACCATTGAAGGACTTTCCGACAGCGGCGAGATCGCCGATCTGCAGGCGGCGTTCCGGGATCGTAACGCGCTGCAGTGCGGCTTCTGCACGCCGGGAATGCTGATCGCCGCGCAGGATCTGCTGAAACAATCTTCCGAGCCGGATCGCGAGCAGATCCGCGAGCATCTCTCCGGCAATTATTGCCGTTGCACCGGCTATCAGGCAATTGTCGATGCGGTTGAGGCGACAGCGTGGGCGCGTGCCGGGCGGACGCCATGACGTCGGTGCCGGAAAAAGGGGAGACGCTTTCGGTGCTCGACCGGCCGAATTCCTATATCGGCAAGACGGTGCCACGGCCGAATCTCGACCGGCTGATGCAGGGGCGCGGGCTCTATGTCAGCGATATCGAACTGCCGCGCATGGCGCATGTCGTGTTCCTGCGTTCGCCGTATGCACATGCAAAAATCATCAGTATCGATGCCTCGGCAGCAAAGCGCATGCCCGGCTTAGTCGCTGTCGTCACCGGCCAGGAGCTTGCCGCCGTCATTACGCCGTGGGTCGGCGTACTCTCGCATTTGAAGGGCCTGAAATCCGCGCCGCAAAGCGCTATCGCCACCGATCGGGTGTGTTGGCAGGGCGAAGCCGTCGCGGCCGTCGTCGCCAATAGCCGCGCCGCAGCCGAGGATGCGGCGGAGCATATTTTGGTCGAGTACGCGGAGCTTGACGCCGTAACGGACATGAGCACGGCGCTCGATCCCGCTACCTCCGTGATTCACGCGTCGCTCGGCGATAACCTCGCCTTTGAACGAAATCACGACGCCGGCACTGTCGACCAGGCTTTTGCCAACTCCGACGAGGTGGTCGAGGCGGAATTCATTTTTGGACGACACACCGGGGTGACACTGGAGCCGCGTTCGGTGGTGGCTGACTGGAATGCCGCGGAAGCACGGCTGACCATCTATCAGGGTACTCAGGCGCCGCATATGGTGCAGAATATCGCGGCACTGCACCTGGGCCTGAAGGAGTCCCAGGTCCGTGTAGTCTGCAAGGACGTGGGTGGTTCCTTCGGAATCAAGGTCCACATCTATGCCGACGAGATGGCGACCTACGCGCTGTCGAAATTGTTGCGGCGGCCTGTCAAGTTCGTCGCTGACCGGGTCGAGAGCTTCAACACCGACATCCATGCCCGCGACCATCGCTGCAAGGGAAAGATCGGCGTCAATCGCGACGGCACCATTACGGCGTTCGAGATCGACGACCTCACCGGCATTGGGCCTTATTCGATGTATCCGCGCACCAGCGCGATCGAGGCCAATCAGGTCGTCAACCTCGTTGGCGGCCCGTATACGACCAAAAACTATCGCGCCCGCGCTCGCGTCGTGTTCCAGAACAAAAACGTGATGTGCCAATACCGCGCCGTCGGTCATCCGATCGCCTGCTCTGTGACGGAAGGGCTGGTGGACCTGGCCGCGATGAAGATCGGCATCGACCCGGTCGAGATCCGCCGCCGCAATCTGATCGCCGATGATGCTTATCCCTGCGCTTCGCCGTCGGGTTTGCGCTTTGAGCAATTGTCGCATCATGCGGCGCTGGCCAAGCTGATCAAGATGATGGACTACGACGTGCTCCGTGCCGAACAGGTGGCGTTGCGAGCGAAGAACATCCACCGCGGCATCGGCATCGCCAGCTTCATCGAGGTCACCAATCCCAGTGCGGCGTTCTATGGCGTCGGCGGCGCGAAAATCTCCTCGCAGGATGGTGTCGCCGTGCGGCTCGACGCCCAGGGGTCGGTGATCTGCCAGACTAGCATCACCGAGCAGGGGCAGGGCTCGGAATCCCTTACCGCGCAGATCGTCGGTAGCGTGCTCGGGGTCTCGATGGACCGTGTCCGCGTTATCCTGGGTGACACCGACAACACGCCCTATGGGGGCGGCACCTGGGCTTCGCGCGGCGCTGGGATCGGCGGCGAGGCGGCACTTCAGGCCGCGAAAGTGCTGCGCAAGAACATCCTCGATGTGGCGGCGGCCATCCTGCAATCGACATCAGGCGAACTCGACATCGCGAACAACAGCGTCGTGAATGCCATCGATGGTGCGACGCGTATTGAATTGAATGAACTTGCGCGGATCGTTTATTTCCGCCCCGACACGTTGCCACCGGGCATCCAGCCCGAGTTGATGGCCACGCGCCATTTTGTTCCGCGCGAATATCCCTTTGCCTTCACCAACGGGGTTCAGGCTTCGTGGCTCGAGGTCGATACCGATACCGGCTTCGTCAAGCTGCTGAAGCACTGGGTGGTCGAGGATTGCGGGACCATCATCAATCCGCAGCTGGTTGATGAGCAGATCCGGGGCGGGGTGGTGCAGGGCCTCGGCGCCGCGCTGTTCGAAAAATGCATCTACGACGAGCGCGGTCAGCTTACCAACGCCAATATGGCCGACTATCTGGTTCCGATGTCCGGCGAAATGCCCGACATCGACATCGGACATGTGGTTTCACCGACAATGGAAACCGAATTGGGCGCCAAGGGCGCGGGCGAAGCCGGCACGGCGGGGGCCGCCGCTGCCGTGACCAATGCTGTGAACGACGCGCTCAGACCGTTTGGCGCGATAATTACGGAGATTCCATTGACGCCTCAGGTTATTCTGACAGCCTTGAGACGAATCTAAGCCGTGACGTTGCCGATAAAGTCGAACGCCAAAAGAGAAGCCGATATGGATCAAGCCAAACGCGCCGCGCCGACCGAGTCCGACGAAGTGCTCTACGATGTTGCCGAGCACATCGCCGTCATCACGCTCAATGCACCCGAGCGCATGAATACGATTTCCGGGCCGATGCTGAATAACCTGACGCGGCTGTTGCTTCAGGCCAATGAGGACAAAGATGTCCGTTGCGTCATCCTCACCGGCAACGGGCAGGCATTTTGTGCCGGCCTTGATCTGCGGAAGGAGCGCAGTGGCGACGGGATCAGCGCCGCTTCATCGCCGACCTCGCTGGATCTGCGCAACACGCCGCCGACGGTTCTGCAAGCCATGGACAAACCGACGATTTGCGCCGTCAACGGCGGCGCTGCCGGCTACGGCATGGATACCGCGCTCGGTTGCGATATCCGCATCATGGCGGAATCGGCCAAGCTGGCGGCAGCGCGGTGTGGTTCCTGAATCAGGCGGAACGTGGTTTCTGCCGCGGATGATCGGCTGGGCGAAGGCGTCCGAGCTGATTTTCACCGGCCGCACGCTGTCAGCGCGGGAGTCTCTCGAGTGGGGGCTCGCCAACGAGGTCGTGCCGGATGCATCCCTGATGGGACGGGCACGCGAGGTGGCGCGGGAAATCGCGGCCAACGCGCCGCTCGCGGTCCAGGCCGCCAAGCGCATGATGCGGATGGGGCTCAACGAGACCTTCCCCGACCATGTTCATCATGTCTATCTGCAGCTCCTGCCGTTGTTCAAGACACAGGACATGCAGGAAGGCATCAAGGCCTTCATGGAAAAGCGTGAGGCGAAGTTCGAGGGCCGCTGAACCCGCTCTATTCCGCTGCAGCGCTCGCCATCGCATCCGCTTGCCCGACGGTGACGACCACCTTGATGGCATCGTCGACGCGCTCGCGCGCATATCTCAGCGCGGTCGGCAGGTCGGTGAGCGGAAACGTGTGGGTGTGAATGCGCGTCGCGTCGAAACGCCTTTCCGACATTAGCGCCATGGCGCGGCGGGTGGCGCTGCGACCTTCGCCGCGAATGCCATAGGCGTAGATGTTGTTCTTCACCAGATGCGCGAGATCCATCGTGACCGGATCGTGCGGGAACGCGGCGAGACAGATTTTCCCGCCGCGGTTGGTCATGTGAATGGCCTGATTGATCGTCGCCTCGGTGCCGGCGCATTCCACGACGTAGTCCGCGCCGATGCCGCCGGTGAGCTCTTTGACGATCTTGACCGGATCTTCGTCGTTGATATTGACGACGCGGTCGGCGCCAAGCTCCCGGCCGATGGCCAGCCGCTTGTTGCGCGTTCCGGTCAGGATCACCGGGCTGGCGCCGAGCGCCTTGGCCACGGCCACCGCGAGTAGCCCGATCGGCCCGGGGCCGATTACCACGACGCTCTCGCCTGCTACCAATCCCCCCAACTCCGTTAAACCATACATCGAGGTGCCGGCGGTGACGACCAGCGTTGCCTCCGCGTCGCTCATGGTGTCGGGCACCCGCGCCAGCGTATTGATGTGGTTGACCGCATATTCGGCAAAGCCGCCATCGGTCGTAAAACCGTTGGCGCGATGACCTTTCTCGGGTTTTCCGTAATTCAGGCATGAGGTGTACATGCCTTGCCGGCAGCGCTTGCATTGGCCGCAGCCGGCATGGATTTCCACGCTGGTTCGTTCGCCGATCTGGAATTCGTCGACGTCAGGTCCCAACGCGGCAACCGTGCCCATGTATTCGTGGCCCGGCGTGAAATTCTTGTTGAAGGGCAGGCCGCCCAGAATGCTCGCGGGCGAACCGGAATGAATGATCTCGAGGTCGGTGGCGCAGATGGCGACGGCGTCGATGCGGACCAGAACCTCGGCGCGTGCGGGAACGGGTACCGGTTTCTCGCGCAGCAAGAGCTGATCCGGGTCACCCAATACCCAGGCTTTCATCCGGTCCGGAATCGGAAAGTCGGGCGACGTCTTGACCCCGGCAGGCTGGTACATGGCGTGGATCCTCCCGCGCGTAACCTAGCGGAAATCACAGGTTGACGAAATTCCTGATGCCTACGGCGGCTCTGCGGGCGTTTGCTGCATGGCAACACGCACTGTCGCAAAACCTTCATACGCGGCCTATACTTGCTCTCCGGTTGGTGCTGAAGTCCTTCATCTCCACGCTTAGCCGGGGTAATCCATGAAAACCGTCCGTTTTGTTCTCGCCTTGCTGGCGCTGTCGCTGATCGCGCCGTTGCAATCCGCCAAAGCGGCCGACGTCATCTGCTACAATTGCCCCCCGGAATGGGCCGACTGGGCCTCGATGCTCAAGGCGATCAAGGCGGACCTCAACTACGACATTCCCCACGACAACAAGAATTCCGGTCAGGCGCTGGCGCAAATCCTCGCCGAGAAGGCCAATCCGGTCGGCGATATCGGCTATTTCGGTGTTACCTTCGGCATGAAGGCCAAGGCGCAGGATGCACTGGAGCCGTACAAGCCCGCGAACTGGGATCAGGTCCCCGCCGGGCTGAAGGATGCCGATGGTTACTGGACCACGATTCACTCCGGCACGCTCGGGCTGTTCGTGAACAAGGATGCACTCGGCGGCAAGCCGGTGCCGGCCTGCTGGAAGGACCTGCTGAAGCCCGACTACAAGGGCATGGTGGGCTATCTCGACCCGTCGTCGGCGGCGGTTGGATATGTCGGCGCGGTCGCGATCAATCTGGCGCTCGGGGGATCAGACAAGAATTTCGATCCCGCCATCAACTTCTTCAAGGAACTGAGGAAGAACGATCCGATCGTTCCCAAGCAGACTTCCTATGCCCGTGTAGTGTCCGGCGAGATGCCGATCCTGCTCGATTACGATTTCAACGCCTATCGCGCCAAATATTCCGAGAAGGGCAATTTCGAATTTGTCATTCCCTGCGAGGGATCGGTGGTGTTTCCTTACGTGGTGGGTCTCGTCAAGAACGCGCCCGACAAGGACAAGGCCAAGAAGGTGATGGACTATCTGTTGTCCGACAAGGGACAGGCGATCTGGACCAATGCCTATCTGCGCCCGGCACGGCCGATCGAACTGCCTGAAGCCGTCAAGAAGAAGTTCTTGCCCGACAGCGACTACGCGCGGGCGAAGAGCGTCGACTGGGGCCAGATGGAAAACATGCAAAAAGGTTTTGTCGACCGCTATCTCGCCGAGGTTCGCTGAGGCAATATGGTCGCTGGTCATCGCGTTTTCGAGCGAAGTGGGTACTGGTTCGCGTGAAGAAAACGCGTCAACAGAAAAGAGAGCGCTTCGGGTCCGATCAACGAGAACCGAATCGCCGGGGCGCCATTTCCCTTGATGTCACATCGATCCTTTGTCTGGTTGTGCCTGCTGCCGCTCGCGGTGGTAACGGCGGCATTTTTTCTGCTGCCGATGACCCGGCTTGTCGTGACCGGCGCCGAGGGCCCGCAAGGCCTCGCGGGCTATCTGGCGATCCTGACCGAGCCGCGTTACCGCGCTACTCTGATCAACACCGTGCTGCTGGCGGCCGCGACCACCGTGGTGACGCTGATCGTGGCGACCATCGCCGGGATGTTCCTGCAGCGGCATCGCTTTCCCGGCCGTGCCGTGCTGATTGCGATGCTGACTTTTCCGCTCGCATTTCCCGGCGTGGTGGTCGGCTTCCTGATCATTCTGCTCGCCGGGCGTCAGGGCCTGATCGGCGAGATTTCCAACCGCCTGTTTGGCGAAAAACTGGTATTCGCCTATTCGATCTACGGTTTGTTCCTCGGCTATCTCTATTTCTCGATTCCCCGCGTCATCCTCACCATCATGGCGGCGGTGCAGAAGCTCGATATCGGGCTGGAGGAGGCCGCGCGTTCGCTCGGCGCCAGTCCGTGGGCGGTGCAGCGCGATGTCGTGCTGCCGGCGCTGGCGCCGGCCTTTGTCGCTTCCGGCGCGATTGCCTTTGCGACCGCGATGGGCGCATTCGGCACCGCGTTCACGCTGGCGACCAATATCGATGTGCTGCCGATGCTGATCTACACCGAGTTCACACTGGCCGCGAATTTCTCGACCTCGGCCGCGCTGTCAGTCGGGCTCGGCGTGATTACCTGGTTCATCCTGGCGCTGGCACGTTCGTTCAGCGGCAGCGCCGTTGCTGCGGCCGGATGAGACCATGCGCGATCGCCTGATTTTCACCGGTCAATTGATGTTCACGCTGCTTGTCGCGGCTTTCCTGGTGGTGCCTGCGATCCTGTCGATTTCCGCCGGCGTGACCGTGAATTACTTTCGCGGCATCCAGTCCGGCGTCACCCTGCAATGGGTGGCGCAGGTGTGGGAGCTCTATGCTGGCACCATCCTGCTGTCCTTCGTCATCGCGTTCGCGACTCTTATCGCTACGCTGGTGGTGGGTGTTCCCGCCGCTTACGCCTTGCATGTGCGGGGAGGGCGGTTGGCGCGGGTCGTCGAGGAAATCATCACGCTGCCGCTGGCGATCCCCGGGCTGGCAATTGCACTGGCATTGCTGCTCACCTATGGCAGCTTCGGAAACTTCCGGCGTTCCTGGCTGTTTATTCTCGTCGGTCACGTCATCTTCACGATGCCGTTTATGGTGCGCTCGGTGATGGCGGTGTTCGCCACCGTCGACATCAAGACGCTGGACGAAGGCGCGGCATCGCTTGGCGCATCGCCCTGGCGGCGTTTTCGCGATGTGATCGTGCCCAATGCGCTGCCCGGAATTTTGGCCGGCAGCCTGATGGTGGTGACGCTGTCGCTCGGCGAATTCAACCTGACCTGGATGCTGCACACGCCGCTGACCAAGACGCTGCCGATCGGCCTTGCCGACAGCTACGCCTCGATGCGGCTGGAGGTGGCTTCGGCCTATACGTTGATCTTCTTCGTGATGATCATCCCGCTTCTGGTCGCCATGCAATTATTCGCCGAGAAGGAACAGAAACGATGACGGCGCAGGCCGGACACGGCGCCTCGGTGCGCATCGAGGCCTGCGGCAAGACGTTTGCCGACGGAACGCGCGCGCTCGAACCCGCAACGCTCGATATCTCCAGCGGCGAAACGCTGGTGCTGCTCGGTCCCTCCGGCTGCGGCAAGACCACGATGCTGCGCATCGCGGGCCTCGAATTGCCGGACGCCGGGGGCAAGGTACTGTTTGACGGCAAGGACATGACGCCAGTGCCGATCGAGCGGCGCAATGTCGGCATGGTGTTCCAGTCCTACGCGCTGTTTCCCAACATGAGCGTGGCTGACAACATCGGCTATGGGCTGAAGATTCGCGGCGTGCCGGACAAAGAGCGCGCGGCTCGCGTTGCCGAGCTGGTCACGCTGACCAACATCTCCGGGCTGGAGAACCGTCGCATCGATCAACTCTCCGGCGGCCAGCGTCAGCGCGTGGCGCTGGCGCGCGCAGTCGCGATCCGGCCTGGCATTCTGTTGCTCGACGAGCCGCTGACCGCGCTCGATGCCGCGCTGCGCGACCGGCTGCGCGGTGAGCTCAACCGCCTGCTGCGCGCTCTGGGCATCACCACAATCTATGTGACGCACGATCAGGCCGAGGCGATGGAGCTTGGTGACCGTGTTGTCGTCATGCAGAAGGGATCAATCGCCCAGATCGGCACCCCGCGGGAGATCTATTTCACGCCGAAAAATCGCTTCGTCGCTGAATTCATCGGCGCGGCCAACATCGTCGAAGCGGCGCTCGAGGATGGCCATCTCGTGTTGCCGGGCGGGCGACAGCCGGCCGGTGGCCATGCAAGCCTGCCGGCCGCGGTCGCCATGATCCGCCCCGAAACCATCCGCGTGGTGGAGGCCGGCAGTGCGCCGCTTTCAGGCATCATCGACAGCGTCAGCTTCATCGGCGACCGGCAACGGCTGGTCGTCAGCGGCGCATCTGATAAACTGCTTACCGTCGATGCGCCGAATACGGTTCAAGCGGCGGCTGGCGACCGGGTTGGGCTATCGATTTCGTCGGACGCCGTCCGTCTGCTGCCGCCCGAACACTGAGAGGGCCGATGTCGCCAAAGCCGGTTCGTATCGCCCAGATTTCCGACCTGCATATCAAGCCGCCGGGGTCTCTGGCTTATGGCAGGGTCGACACCGCCAAGGCGCTCGAAGATTGTGTCGCCGCGCTGAACGAATTCGATCCTGCGCCGGACTTCGTGGTGATCTCCGGTGATCTGGCGGACACGCCTGACGTCGAGGAGTATCAATATCTCAAGCGGCTGCTGGCGCCGCTCAAACTGCCGTTCGCCGGCATTCCCGGCAATCACGATTCCCGCGAACTGATGCGTGCCGCGCTCCCTTCGGCGTCCTATGCCTTTGCCGCCGGGCCGCTCAATCAGAAGATCGAGGTTGGCGAACTCGATCTGCTGCTGCTGGACTCCAGCGTGCACGGCAAGCCGCATGGCAAACTCGAAGCGCAGACACTGCAATGGCTCGACGCGACGCTGGCGGCCGAGCCGGACCGTCCCGCGCTGCTGTTCCTGCACCATCCCCCGTTCAAAGCCGGCATCTGGCACATGGATCGCCAGAATCTACTCAACGCCAGCGAGTTCTCGCCCATCGTCCGGCGTCATCCGCGCGTGCAACTGATCGCGACCGGCCATATCCACCGCGCCACGCTGACGATGTTTGCAGGCGTACCGACCACAATCTGCCCGGCGCCGAACCACGCCGTCGATCTCGACCTAGCCAAACTGCGCGTGCCCTCCTTCAGGGTCGAGCCGCCGGCCTTCCACCTCCACACCTGGTTTCCGGGGGAGGGATTTGGGACCGTGGTTACCCACCAGGTCCCGATCGGGACTTTTGACGGCCCGCACCCGTTTTTCGGGGCGGACGGGGAACTGCTGTAAGAGAGGCCTCCTCACGCCTCCTTCATCCCGAACAACTTCGCCGCATTGCCCCCGAGGATCGCGATCTTCTGCTTGTCGCTCAGCGTCGTGGTCGCAAAGACATGGTCGACCGGGTGTTGCTCCCACGGAATCGGATGGTCGGTGCCGAGCATCACCTGGCTTGCGCCGACCTGCGCCACCAGATGCCGCAGACCTTCGGGCGTGAACACCATGGCGTCGAAATAGAGCTGGTTGAGGTATTCCGACGGTTGCTTCTTCAGCGTGATGTTCGCATTGCAGTTTTGCGGCGAGACGAAGCAGGCATGGTCGCCGCGCGCGGCGTAGGAGCCGAGATAGCCGCCACCGTGGGCGGCGATGATCTTGAGCCCGGGAAAGCGATCCAGCGTTCCCTCGAAAATCAGGTGTTGCAGGGCGATCGTGGTATCGAGCGGGTTGCCGATGGTGTTGGACAGCCAGCCATTGCCCTTGAAGCGCTTGGCGAGTTCGGGCGTGCTCTGCGGATGGATGAACAGGACCGCGCCGAGTTCTTCCGCCTTGGCCCAAACGGGGTGGAACTTCGGGTCGGAAAAATCCTCCCCAAGTACACTGGCGCCGACCGCGGCCCCCCGCAGGCCCTGCTTCTTGACCGCCATCTCCAGTTGCTGCACTGCAAGATCGGGGTGTTGCAGCGTCAGTGAGGCGAAGGCGGCAAACCGCTCCGGCCGGGCGGCACAGAGCTCCGCCAGCTTCTCATTCTGCAGTTTGACGATCTGGCCGGCCGTCTCGCGGTCCTTGCCGTACCAGAACGGATTGATCGACAGCACCTCCATGTCGATCGCCATCGCGTCCATTTCCTTCAGGCGCTGCTCGATGACAATGAAGTGCTCAGGCACGCCCTTGACCGGCGGCAGCACCTTGTCGGCCCCGTCGCCCATCAGGTTGATGGCTTCCCGGAAATAGCAGTGCGAATGCACATCCACGGTCATGACGCGCTTGCCGTTGATCTTGACCGGCAGGCGAGGGGCTTTTGGTTGGGCGTGGGCGGCGTTCAGCATGCCGCAGCTGCAAAAGGCGATTCCGCTCGCGGCAGCACCTTTCAGGAAATTCCGGCGGGTGGTCATGGATAGCCTCCCTTGATTTTTTTGGTAGCGTTTCCCCGGCCGAAGGCTTGTTGCCCCGGCTCATTCTTTAGTTTTGGCGTCCACCACATTGCCAAGTTGGATGCGGGAGGGCAATCATCCCGGTAAGGATCGCCGCCGATATCCGAGAAACGTGATCGTCACCCGGGAGAAACCAGACATGCGCCTGTTCCATTTACTGCTTCCGGCGCTCGCGCTGCTTCCGGCCTCTCATGCAGTGGCGCAGAGCGCCTATCCTGACCGGCCCATCAAGATGATCGTGCCGCTCGCTGCCGCCAGTGCGGTCGATGTCGCGGCGCGGATCGTGACCCAGAAGATGGCCGACAACATGGGCCAGCAATTCGTGATCCTGAACCAGCCGGGCGCGTCGGGCCTGATCGGCGCCGAGGCCGTCGCGCGTGCCGAACCGGACGGCTACACGATCGGCGGCTTCAACGACAGCGTCATGACCATGGTGCCCAACCTGCAGTCCAAGATGCGCTGGGACATTCTGAAGGATTTCGAACCGGTGTCGCTGGTCGCGACGGTGGAGTGGGGGCTGGTCACCAACGAAAAGGCCGGCTTCAAGACGGCTGCGGATCTGATAGCGGCCGCCAAGGCCGCGCCCGGAAAGATCGATTATAGCTCAGGCGGTCCGGGCAGTCCCCAGCATCTGGCGATGGCGATGTTTGCTTCCGCCGCCGGCATATCGCTGACCCACGTGCCCTACAAGGGCGCCACGCAAGCCGCAACTGACGTCGCCGCCGGTCAGATTCCGGTGGCTTTCCAGGGCCTCGGCACGGTTGCAGCGCTGGTGCGCGGCGGTCAGCTCAAACTGATCGGGGTGACCACCGAGAAGAGATTGCCGCAATTCCCCGACGTGCCGACCGTCTCGGAATCCGGTCTGCCCGGCTTCCTGTTCAATTCGTGGTTTGCAATTCTCGCGCCTGCCGGCACGCCAAAGGAGATCATTGCCCGGCTGAATGCCGAGGCGCTGAAGGCGGTCGGAGATCCCGACGTTCGCCGCAGACTGGAAGAATTGGGGTTTGCGGTGCGCGGCAGTTCGCCGGACGAACTGCGGGTCATGACCCGCGATCAACTCGCCAAATATGCCCGCGTGATCAAGGAAATGGGCATCGCCAACGAATAGGCCGCCGGCGGTGACGCTGATGGCGTCGACAGCCGGCGGCCTGTGTCGCGATCAATTGCAGGCGTAGCGGCGGCCACCGCGACCGACATAGTACTCGGCGCCGAGGGCGCAGGGGCTGGCGCCCCACGCATAGGCGCCGCGGATCTCCCGACGCAGCTGGTAGTCGCCATTGTAGGGACTGTTCTCTCCCTTGTTCTGGCAGTTGGCGTTCGGATAGTACTGCGCACAGTAGCCGGGGTTGTAGATCACTTCCTGCGCGGCGGCGGGGGCTGCGGCCGCAGCAGACAGGAGGCTGCTACGCCCAGCAAGGCTATTCTCGTCATGGCTATTTTCCTCAATGGTTGGTCAAAGCCGCGCCGGCCAGTCGGCCGATGCGCAGCGCGGTATAGGGTGGCTGGCTCGAGCCGTTAGTGCGGGGCGCGCCCGGAAAGGTTCACCTCGGCTTGCGCGATGAAATGTGCGGCACGGCGAGGTTGTTTTGTACCTTGAAGATACATGTCTAGTGTTCGCCACCTCGATCGCGATTGTATTCCGCGTCATGGGATGTTTGCTCCAGCAGGCGCTCGGGCTGAATTGGCCGCATGACCTGGTCGCCGGTTCCACGGTTATCGGAGCGACAACGCCGGGCGTCATTTTCATGCTCCGGCCGCCAAATCGACGCACTCGCATGCTTTCCGGTTGAAAAACCTACCGGCGTTGATTACGGAAGGGCTGCATCCCCTGCAGTTTCCCCTGCAGTCTTGCCTTGGAGTTTGACTGGCGTGCCTCAACAAAGGACGGGTGAAGCTCACGGATTTTCGAGCAGCAAACTATCGGTCTTGCGCAAGCACCCGTATTTTGCCGATCTCGAGCCCGAAGCGTTCGACCAGCTCTGCCGCTACGCCAAGCATTCCACGCTGAAGCGGGGAGCCACGCTGTTCTCAAAGGGCGACCAGGGGATCAGCCTGTATGCGGTGATATCGGGCTCGGTGAAGATCAGCATTTCATCGCCTGATGGCCGCAACGCCATCCTGAACATCATTGGCCCCGGTGAAATTTTCGGTGAAATTGCGTTGCTCGACGGAGGCGCGCGGTCGACGGATGCCTCCGCAAACACCAATTGCGAGCTCTTCACGATCGACAAGCGCGAGTTCATCCCCTTTGTGCGGAGCCAGCCGACACTCGCGATGAAGTTCATCGAGCTGTTGTGCACACGGCTGCGCAACACCAGCGACCAGGTCGAGCAGGTCATCCTGCAGAATCTGCCGGGGCGGCTGGCGAGTGCATTGCTGCGCCTGACCGAGAAGCAGAAGCTCGAGCCGCAGGGCCGAACCATCGCGATCACCCAGCAGGAGATCAGCGAGATGGTCGGGATGACGCGCGAAAGCATCAACAAGCAGCTGCGGGCCTGGGCGGCGCGCGACTGGGTTCGGCTCGAACACGGCGCCATCGTGGTGCTGAAGGCCGAGCTATTGCAGACGCTGGTCGATGCCGGGGCGCACGAAGGCGAATAGCGCGGCAACCGCCGCCCTGCGGGCGCATCTCACAAAGCAGTGAACCGCGAAAACGTGTGAAGCCATTCACACGGGCCGTGCGCGCGACGGGCTAAGGCCACCATCGGGGACTAGTGCGTATGATGGAGGCTTCTATGCATGGCTCATTCGACAAGCAGCCCCGGGACAGCGAAAGCGTCTACCGCAACTGGAGCATGAAGCTGATTGCTCTTCCCATTCTTGCCGCAGTCGCACTGATCGCGTTTGCAGTCAGCCATCCGGACGCGTCCAGATGGATCGCGCAGGCCGTCGAGGCCGAATTTGCAAGCACCGACCTGATGCCGGACATCGCGCCGCCGGCGCGCCTTGCCCTGCCGAGCAACGAAATCCGGACCGTGAAGGCTTATTGACGGGCGGCTACCGGATCGGCGCTGCCGTATCCAAATCAGCGCCGTCGTGCGTTCACAGATCGAACACCGCGACGGCGCGGATCGGCGAGGCGGTGCCGCCGCGCCACTTCATCGGCAGGCCGATGAAGGTGAATTTGCCCTGGCCCAGCAGCGCTTCCAGATTGCACAGGCTCTCGATATGGGTGATGTCGAAGTCGAGGCAGGCCTTGTGGACCAGTGCATTGACGTCACCCTCAGGTCCGGGTCGCATCGAGTCGATGCCGAAATGCACGACGCCTTGCCTTGCCAGCCATTCGGTGGCGGCGACGTTGACGCCTGAATTGTCGCTGGAATATTCCTTGCGCGGAAACGTACGCGCGTGGTGACCGGTGCAAAGCAGAACGGTGCCGGCCTTCGGAACGGAGACGCCGGCCTTCGTCCCCGCCGTCTCGAGATCGGCCGGCGTGATCTCGGCGCGCGGCGCGATGTGGCGCAGGTCGAGGCAGATCCCGGGCACGATGCATTTTTCGAGTGGATACTGGTCGATCGGTATCCCGCTTTTGCCGAAATGCAGCGGCGCGTCGATATGGGTACCGGCGTGATCGACCATCGAGATGAACATCGAGGCCAGCCCATGCACGTTGCCGGACTCGACAAAGGAATCTTCGTGGTTCTTCCAGACGCCGTGCATCACCGGGGGATGCCCGGGATAGCTCGGGGTGCGGTGATATAGCTCTCGGCTGAGGTCGACGATCTTCACGGTGGGGCCTTTGCGAAACAATCCGGAGAAACGCCGGAACAAGGTGGATCACTTCGCCACTTTGCGCCTCGCAAGGACGGTCGTCCAGAGCCGGGCTGGCTTGCTCTAGCCGCTCTTATTCACGAGACGATGGATGAGAGGCTGGCGAGCGTGGTGTAAGGCGCTGATCCGGCGTAGGATTCGGTTGCGAAGCCAACCCTGTCCGCTCCAACTCTGGCCACGCCCGCCATGACCGATGATACGA
>JBBRSX010000003.1:0-95381 GCA_038244925.1 Hyphomicrobiales bacterium
CCCATCCCTCAAGCGCGTTGCAAAGTACGGGTCGTCAGGCGGTGAAAAGCCGAAGGCAATCCTGTGCGCCTTGTCGGAGCAGAGGTGCGGACGCATCAATCGGGTCAAAAAACCGTACCCTCACGAATAGGACGGGCTAGCATGCCCTCCGGTGAACAAGCCCCCAACTACAAGCACGCGCAACACATGACAGATTACCGCGCTTATACGGTCGGGCCAGACGCCATTTCATGGGCTTTGAGCCGATGGCTTGCCGCGACGACGCCGAGGCGATCCAGAAGACAAAGCGCCTCATGGATGGCCACGGCATCGAGCTCTGGAGCGGCGAGCGTTTCATCGCCCGGCTGGGCCACGACGACAGGGCGAATAATGGACGACATTACACTAGGGCCGAACTAATATACTTGAGGCGCACTTTGCTCAGGGCTGCACGGGCGCTGCCAGTCGGCGCCGAGCGAAATGAAAAGAGGCAAATCGCATCCTCATTACGCGCGCTTTTTAGAAACAAGGAATGGCTAGACACGCATTTGATTTGAGACCCGCAGCGCGGTTGGCGGCTCCTTGCAAGGAGGCAACAAAAGTGCGGCCTCAGCGTGGGGGACATTGAGGCCGCCATTTCGTCGAACGCCAAGGGGCTGATTTAACGTCCGGCAGTCCACACCAATTAGTCCGTGCGGCATTGGTTCCAGACGAAATTCAGTCTGCGTGTCGGGGGAAGCCTCAACACTTCTTGAGTGAGCAATACTGCACAGACTCGCCGGATGTTTGACGATTAGAACTGGGTAGCCAATTTGCGCGTGCCACGTAGCGACCTCACCGCGTAAGGGGACCACATGCCCAAGAGCGCGCAGGCGAATTTCATTGAGACCCAAAACATTGCCCGCTTCAAGTCGCTCCTTCAGACGGAAGCTCATCCCGACAAACGCAAAATCCTGACCCTGCTTCTGGCGGAGGAGGAAGCCAAGCACACAGCCCGCATCGAAGCTGGTGAGCTTGACCGAATAGCAATGCGCTGTCCGACCAAATACAGGCTTTGAGCTTAACGACGGCGGATGGGCCGGCACATGAATTACAGGAACGTACCATATTCGGTTCTATCAATTGAACCCGGCCTTTGGCGCTGGGAGTTTCAAATTGCGGGTTCGGTCAAAACGGGCAAGACGCGAACACGCCTCATCCAATTGGCAATCCGTCGCATTCAAGAGAAAATCAACCGGGAGCTTAGACAAATTGCGGCGAGCCCGCTGGGCACAGAACAAACACGGGAAGTAATTTGAATCGATGGCCTGCAGCATCCTTTCGTTGATCTCGCGCAACGAGCGGCTGATCCGAACCTCGCCGACCCGTCGCCACCCGGATGGAAGTTCGGTTGATATGATGTCGGGGAACGACTGGCCTGTTTCAGCTTCAGCGACCTAATTTGAAAGTAGTAGGGTCGAATTAAAAGAGTGAGCTTTTTTGAACAGTGAGCATCCGACCCGGCCAGCAAACGAACCCGCCCATCCCAGCTATCCTTCCGGCCTTGCCCGAATGCAGGCCTGCATCCGGTATTGGGTTTAGGTGAGCCATCTGAATCTAGGTGAGCCATATTGCTCACTGTCCCGCACCCGAATAGTCAACGTGCACACAAGCAAGGAAAGTATTCTGTCCTCGTAGCAACCAAAGAAGCGCTGGGTCGTTACGCCTCCAACCGAAGGAGTGATTGCCATGCGTGTTCTTGCTATTGCGACATTGCTACTTGCGTCAAGCCTCGTGCCAACATTGGCTGAGGACGAGGGCAAAACCCCTCCTTACCAACAAAAGACGGCTCCTGCTCAAGCCGACCAGCCTACCCAGCAGCCGCGTGTTGAAGAAAAAAGCCGGACAGAAGTTCCTAAAATTGGGCGAGACTGGCGAATGGGCCACGAAAGTGACGTTGGACCTGATCGTGAGATGAGCCGAGACCGTGGGGCTCACTCCAATCGTGAGCCGGATCGCGAGCGAAAGATGGACCGCGATTGGATTGGTCGCGACCGTGAGATGGGCCGGGATCGAGAAATGATCGATCGCGACAGGGGGCCAATGCGCAGCGAGCGCGACGGCCGGGAAATGAGTCGCGACTGGAGGATGGACAGCGACCGCGACGGTAGAAGCCCGGAAGGTCGCGACTCGGATCGTGATCGATACGGCTACAACGACCGAAATGACGATGTTCGAGCGCGACGGCGGGTCAAAATCTGCGTCGAGTATGAAAGCGGCGACGAATATTGTCGCTACCAGTGAGTTCGAGGAATTGGGACCGGTGTGAACGGCTTGTCGTTCGCTTGAGGACTGAATCTACAACGAAAACGGCGATACGCACCAGCGCTTCTTCTAACGCTCGGTGATCAAAGCCGAACGGCCTCATTTCGCCCACGCTGAGGCCGTTTTCGTTTAGATCGACGGCAACGAATTGATACATCGCTTGATGGAACTTTTTTCAAACTGCGCTGTTGATTACCATCGCCGCCTCATGCTTCCATCGGTGACAGAGAGTGTCGTGCTCCCGCCCTACCGGGATACGCATGATGCCAGAGACCACCAATCCAAACTTGAAACATAGGTTCGACGCAAAGGCTTTTTTTGCCAGGCCCGGCGTCGGCATTTCCATAAAAACCTATCTGAAAAGCCAGTCTATTTTTGGTCAGGGCGATATTGCTGACACGGTCTGCTACATTCAGTCAGGCAAGGTAAAGGCAGTCGTTAGCTCCGACCATGGCAAGGAAGCCATCGTGGGGATTTTTCAGCAAGGCCAGTTTTTCGGTGAAGGATCTCTGGGGGCTCCCTTGCGGACTTCGACGATTACGGTGTTGGAGGATTGCGTGATCACCTCGTTCACTAAAGTGGCGATGCACTCTGCTCTCGCCGCCGATCCAGCATTTTCGGCACTGTTCACATCCTATCTCTTGTCCCGGTCCGCGCGGATCGAAGAAGACCTGATCGACCAGCTCTTCAACTCAAGCGAACGACGCCTCGCCCGTCTTCTGCTACTTCTTGCGAATTTCGGAAAAGACGGCCTTTCAGGCACAGTTCCTGTCACCCTGAGCCAAGAAGCCCTGGCAGAGATAATTGGCACAACCCGATCTCGGGTCAGTTTCTTCATGAACAAGTTTCGCAAGAAAGGACTGATCAGCTACAACGGCAAGATCGAGGTTCATGCATCGCTACTAGATGCCGTTTTGCGCGAACGACCTCACATAAGAGATGCACAGTCGTCATGCTGACAGCCGACGGCATTACGGGTACGGCATGCCCGAACTGTCGATCCCAGCTCATGCTCACGAATATCAAGCCGTCTCGGTGGGGTTTCGATCTGCGCACGTTCAAGTGCGACCGATGCAATCACATCGAAAAACGACAGGTGGAGACGAACGCAAAGCGACGACGTTCCTTGCCTTTGACCGAGCATTCCGTGGGGTCTGGCATAGGCGCGTAAGCTACACCGCCATCCGCCCAGCTAGCGTGGTGCGGCGTCTGACAAACATCCTGGATCTTTGGCGCGTTCGGCGTTCACCAGTTCTCGGCCTGTGCCGTGGCCAACCACATTTTCAGAGTTGGGGGCCGTTTTCCTATCTGGTACGCCTCGTTTCTGGTACACGTTCGAAATCAAATTCAAAAAGTGCCTGTTTTTATTGAGGAAGTCGATTAGCCCCCCGTTTTCAGCGGGGAAAGGGCGGTTTCTCGCCCCTCCCGGCCTCTGGTCAGCTCCCGCCACAAATGAAATAATCGTTCCGTTGCCGCGGGGCCGCCTCGCGCGAAAACCAGCAAAAATCCGGGAAAACCGGACAGGCCAGAGGAAACCCAAGATGCCCGATCGAATTCGTCTCGACGGCCGGGTCGCCGTCGTCACCGGGGCTGCCGGCGTCATCGGAACCGCGACCATCCGCCTGCTGGCCGAACGCGGTGCGCGCATTGTCGCAGTCGACCGCCGGGAGCAGGATCTTGCCGCCGCCATCCAGGGCCTGCCGGCCTCGGCCGAGGCGATGGCCATCACCGCCGATGTCACCCAGGAAGGCGACGTCGCCGAATATGTCCGCGCCACGGTCGACAAGTTCGGCACCATCGACGCGTTTTACAACAATGCCGGCATCGAGGGCGACATCAAGCCGATCCCGGAATACTCGCTGGAGAGTTTTCGGCGGGTGCTCGACGTCAACGTGGTCGGCGTCTTCCTCGGCATGAAATACGTGCTGCCGGTGATGCTCAAACAAAACAAGGGCAGCATCATCAACACCGCTTCGATTGCAGGCCTGATGGGCTCGCCGATGATCGCGGTCTACAGCGCCAGCAAACATGCGGTGATCGGGCTGACCAAGAGCGCGGCCTGGGAATGCACCGGCACCGGCGTGCGGGTCAATTGTGTTTGCCCCGGCCTGATCGACAGCCGGATGCTGAGCACGATCCTGCAGGGCCGCAACCCCGGCAATGAGCCGCCGCCGAACGAGAAGATCGTGGACCGGATTCCGGCCCGTCGGCTCGGACGCGCCTCCGAGGTTGCGTCCATCGTCGCGTTCCTGGCCTCCGACGAAGCGAGCTATGTTTCCGGCTCCGCGTATACCGTCGATGGCGGACGGACCGCAGCCTGAGCACTTCCTTCAAACCAGAGGTTTTTGATGCCCGTTGTTCTCGATCCCGACGCCGCTGCGGTGTTCAAGGCGTTCCAGGAAGCCAATCGTCCCGCCTATGAATCGGTATCGCCCACGGTGGCGCGCGAGTTCTATCTGGCAGGCCGCCCCGTTTCGAATCCCGAACCGCCGGAACTCGAATCCGCCAGGCCGCTATCGATCCCCGCGGCCCACGGCGCGATCCCGGCCCGCATCTACACGCCGAAGAGCTTGCGCAAGAGCAATGGCCTTGCCCCCTGCCTGGTGTTCTTCCATGGCGGCGGCTGGGTGATCGGCGATCTCGACTCCCACGACGTGGTCTGCCGCAAGCTGGCGCATGAGGCGGAAATGCTCGTCGTCTCCGTCGACTACCGCCTCGCCCCCGAGCATAAATTTCCGTCTGCCGCCGACGACGCAATCGCGGCGACGAAATGGGTCGCCGCCAACGCCAAAACGCTCGGTATCGACACCGCGCAGATCGCGGTCGGCGGCGACAGCGCCGGCGGTAATCTCGCCGCCGTGGTGGCGCTGGCCGCGCGCGACGGCGACGGCCCAAAACTCGCCGGCCAGGTGCTGATCTATCCCGCGACCGACTTTGCGATGAGCCATCCCTCGCACACCGAGCCCGAGACCAGCATTCTGCTGACGCATTCGGTGATCAAGTGGTTCAGCAACCACTATCTGGGCGGCGCCGCCGACATCGACCACTGGAAGGCCTCGCCCGCGCGCGCCAAAACGCTGGCTGGACTGCCGCCGTCCTACGTGCTGACCGCGGGTGCCGATCCCCTGCGCGACGAAGGCGCCGAATATGCCGCGCGCCTCAACCAAGCGGGCGTGCCGATGACCTACCGGCACTTTCCCGGCCAGTTCCACGGCTTCTTCACCATGGGCAAGCTGCTACAACAGGCCAATGTCGCGCTCAGCGAAATCGCCGGTTGGCTCAAGGCGTTGAAATAAAGCGGATTGCGAACTACTCCACTGACTGCTGAACCTTTCCGGCGTTATTCGAGGCCATTGTGATCGAACCAATTCTCGTCTTTGGGGTCCCCGTCGACTTCATCCTGTTCGCGCTCACGCTGCTCGGCGTCGCGCTGTTCCATCACAAGACGCTCGAGGTCGCGCTCACCGGCCTTGCCGTCATCATCGCCTACAAGCTGGTCTTCACTGGCTTCAGATACGGTGCGGGGATTGCCGGTCTCGGCCAGCAAATGGCACATGAATGGGTCACGCTGGCGAACCTGTTCCTGTTGCTGATGGGATTTGCGCTGCTGTCCCGGCACTTCGAGGAAAGCCGGATTCCGGATGAGATGCCGGCGCTGCTGCCGGACGACTGGAAAGGCGGCGTTGTCCTTCTTGTGCTGGTGTTCGTGATCTCGAGCTTCCTCGACAACATCGCCGCGGCCCTGATCGGCGGCACGGTTGCGCGGCACGTGTTCCAGGGCAAGGTCCACATTGGCTATCTCGCGGCGATCGTCGCCGCCTCCAACGCCGGCGGATCCGGCAGCGTCGTCGGCGACACCACCACCACCATGATGTGGATCGCCGGCGTCAGTCCCTTCGCCGTCGTCGAGGCCTATATCGCCGCCGTCGTCGCGATGCTGATCTTCGCGGTACCGGCGTCGATCCAGCAGCAGCGCTATTCGCCGATCCAGAAAGATCCGCCGAAAGGCTTGAAAATCGACCCGGCGCGGGTGTTCATCGTCGCCGCGATATTGATCGCAGCACTGGCCGCGAACATCACCGCAAACCTGAAATTTCCGGCACTGCTCGACACGCTTCCCGTTCTCGGCCTCGCGGTCTGGGTCGTGATCCTGTTGACCGCGGGCCTGCGGGCGCCGGACTGGAAGGTGATGCCGGAAACTTTCAAGGGCACCATCTTCCTGCTGGCGCTGGTCACCGCGGCCTCGATGATGCCGGTGGAAAAACTGCCGGTGGCCTCATGGCCGACGGCGCTCGGCCTCGGCTTCGTCTCCGCGGTGTTCGACAATATTCCACTGACCGCGCTGGCGCTGAAACAGGGCGGCTATGACTGGGGCTTCCTCGCTTATGCGGTCGGCTTCGGCGGATCGATGATCTGGTTCGGCTCTTCGGCAGGCGTTGCTTTGTCGAACATGTATCCGGAAGCAAAGTCGGTCGGACGCTGGGTTACCCAGGGCTGGCCGGTGGCCGTGGCCTATGTCGTCGGATTTTTCGTGATGCTCGCCGTGCTCGGCTGGCATCCTGATGCACCGCTCAAATAAGCAAACACATCGTCGCGTTGCCCCTTCGGTTCCGTCGATCTGTGTCGCGCGTCGTTAAACCTTCGTAACCCAAGGGCGTATTCGCGCGAAGGTGACGTCGCGCACAGTTGCAATGTCAGGCTTCGATCATCCTGCGCGTGTTCGCTGGTGAGTGGCGACAATGGTGTCTTCACCGCCACGACGCACAGGAGGACATCATGAAGACCATCATTCTCGCTTCGCTTGTTCTGGCTGTCACGTCTGGAACCAGTTTCGCTGGCACGCCCTGGATCAATGCGCGCCAGAACGCCCAGTCGCATCGTATCTTCAACGGCGTGCAGTCAGGTCAACTGACCTACGGCGAAACCCAGAAGCTGGCGCAGGGCCAGGCGCATGTGCAGAACCTGGAAAACCAGGCCAAGGCGGACGGCGTCGTCACGCCGTTCGAACGTGCACGCATCCACACCGCGCAAACCGTGCAGAGCGTCCGCATCTTTGCCAAGAAGCACAATTGAGAGATCGCGCTGAACAGCGATTGCTGACGAAGGGATGATGGCCGGTCAGCGCCGGCCATCACCTGATTCTTCTAACCCGCCCGCGCCGCGCGGCGCAGCGATTGCGGCGGCTGGCCGAAGGCGCGGATGAAGGCACGGCGCATCCGCTCGGGATCCCCAAAGCCGGTGGTTTCGGCGACGCGCTCGATCGCCTCGCTGGAGGACTGCACGCGCTCGCGCGCCACCTCGATCCGCAACCGCTCGACCGCTTTCGACGGCGAGATGCCGGTCTCGGCGATGAAGGCGCGGGTGAAATGCCGCGAGCTCATGCCGGCCTGCTCGGCCAGATCCACGACCGTGAGCGGCGCATCGAGATGCTCGCGCGCCCAAGCCAGCAGCGGCCCGAACCGGCCGTTCGGCGCCTTCAATTCCAGCAGCGAGGAGAATTGCGACTGGCCGCCGCTGCGCCGGTGATAGAGCACGAGCTGCTTGGCGGTTTTCTGCGCGACCTCGTCGCCGAAATCCTCCGCGACCATGGCGAGCGACAGATCGATGCCGGCGGTGATCCCGGCCGAGGTCCAGATATTACCGTCCTGGGTAAAAATCTGATCGGGCTCCAGCTTCACTTGCGGATAAGCCTTGAGAAACTGCCGCGTGCGCTGCCAGTGCGTGGTGGCGCGGCGGCCGTCGAGCAGGCCGGCTTCGGCGAGGATGAAGGCGCCCGAGCAAACGCTGGCGATGCGAACGCCACGCTTGGCAAGCTTGCGCACGAAGGCCAGCGTCTTGTCGCATCGCGACGCCGCGTCGACGCCCTCGCCGCCAGCAATGATCAAGGTGGTGATCGCGCCGGAAGGCTTCAGGCCCCGCGCCTGCAACTCGACGCCCGAGGTGCTGCGCACCAGTCCCGGCGTCGCCGCCACAACCCTGATCGACGGCGCGCCGGTGGCGTAGCGCGCTCCGATCTCGAACACCGAAATCGGACCGGCCGCATCGAGCATCTGAAAGTCGCGAAAGATCAGCACGCCGATCATGAGAGCCACATCCTTAAAATTAGAGATGTCCTTAAATGAGGGAAAAACGGCATTTCTGACATGAGACCATCATGACATGATGCCAACGTCAAGCCGACAATGGAGGATCTCGAGATGTCCGCGCCGCTTCAGATCGGTCTTGTGCTGTTTCCCAAGGTGACCCAGCTCGACTTCACCGGGCCGCTGCAGGTGTTCTCCAGCCTGCCCGGCGCCACCGTGCATCTGATCTGGAAGCGGATCGAACCGGTCGCGACCGACTCGGTACTGATACTGACGCCGACCACGACGTTCGCCGATTGCCCGCAACTCGACGTGATCTGCGTGCCCGGCGGCCTCGGCACCGACGACATGATCAACGACGAGGAGATGCTGGCTTTCCTGCGTCGGCAGGCCGAAGGCGCTAAATACATCACCTCGGTCTGCACCGGATCGCTCGTGCTCGGCGCCGCCGGCCTGCTCAACGGCTACCGCGCCGCGACGCACTGGACCGCGATGGATTTTCTGCCAGCGTTTGGCGCGACGCCAACTAAGACCCGTGTCTGCATCGACCGTAACCGCGTCACCGGCGGCGGCGTCACCGCGGGCATCGATTTCGCGCTCACCTTGGTCTCGCTGCTGCACGACCAGCGCACCGCGGAAGCCATTCAGCTCCGGCTCGAATACAACCCGGCACCGCCGTTCAATTCCGGCTCGCCGGATACCGCGCCGCCGGAAGTGCTCGCGTTCATGAAGGATCGCATCGCGGCAGCACAGGTGCGCCGTGGCGAAATGATCAACCGCGCCGCTGCGCGCATGACGTGACGCTCGCCTACGTGTCCCGACACGACGCCACAAGAAAAAGGCCGCCTGGTTTCCCAGACGGCCTTTCCTGTCTTACGGCGGCCACAACATTAGCGGGCGATTTCAGAACCTCTGCACCGGGGGCCTATCTCCCGGCCGTATCCTGATCGGTAGCCGCTGCTCGCCGGGGCAGTCGCGAACTGGAGCCCGACACCGACGCGATGGTCTCCCATCTCCGCAAGATGTCCCATCGAGCCGCGACGGCGCGCGCAGCACAATACTGCGCGGAAAAGTGTCCCCGCTGATCCCGCTGTTCACAGGTGCGATGACATGAAATCAACGACCGATGGGTAGTGTCTCATCAAACTGAGACACTACCGACCGATAGGATGCACATCCATCGCCATCGCGCGATGTGCGCCTAGTTACCCGGCGTCCAGGCCTGGTAGTCGCCCGTGGCCTTGGGCCGGCGCCCGCTGGCCAAGGTCGAGCCGGACGGACGGTAGGCCGCCGGCGTGCCGGTCATGTTCGGGACATGCGGCTTTTGCCAATCGCGCGGCGTGTAGCTCTCTTCGGTCGGCGCGACGTCGACGGTGTGATGGATCCAGCCGTGCCACTCCGGCGGTATCTTGGTCGCCTCGGCATAGCCGTTATAGACCACCCAGCGCCGCTGGAAGCCGAGCGTCGGATCGATCTTGCCGCCCTTGGTGCGATAGTAGGTGTTGCCCTGCTCGTCCTGGCCGACCACTTCGCCGAACCGCCAGGTCCACAATTGCGTGCCAAAGGTCTGGCCGCTCCACCATGTGAAAAATTTGAGCAGAAACAGCTTCATGAGGACTCGGCCGGTTGGAGAGCACGAGCCGCTCTGATGCCATCGGCAGGCCGAAATGTCCAGATGAAGGCGGATATACCTTCCTTGTCGCCCCCCTGCGGCAGCGGCGCAATGTCGCGGAATCATCGCAATCTGTTCATTCCGCATACAGTTCCTACCTGACAGCTTGAGCAGTGCGCACGATCGGTGCGCGGGGCTCGGGAACGTCCGCCCTCTCAAAAGGTTGGGTCATGTCCCGCAGATGGAGCCAATAAATGATCAGTTTGAAGGTTTTGAGTACCGCGGCCGTGATGGCGCTGGTTTTGCCCATGGTCGCGCCGAGCACGAGCTTTGCTCAAGGTTTTGGCACGAAAGCACAGGGAGCCGGCGCTGCCAGAGGCGGCGCGCCCGGCGGCGGTGCGCCACACATGGGCGGCGGCGCTGGATTCCGTCCGGGCCCCAGTGCCGGCGGCGCGCCGGGACCGCGTTTTAGTGGTGGCGGTGGAGGTGGCGGCGGACCGCGTTACAACGGCGGCGGAGGCGGCGGCTATTACCGACATGGCGGCGGCGGGGGTGGCGGCTTCATCCCGGGTGCGGTGGCAGGCGCCGTGATCGGCGGCGCGATCGCCGCAGGCAGCGGCGGCTATTACGGCGGCCCGGGCTATTACGACAACGGCTATTACGCCAACGGGTATTATGACGATAGCGAGATCGCGGTGGCCCCCGCTCCCGCCGGCGATGATTCCGTCGCCTATTGCATGCAACGCTTTCGTTCCTACGATCCGCAATCGGGAACCTATCTCGGCTATGACGGCTACCGGCATCCCTGCCCGTAACAGCGTCTCTTCATGACTTTCAAGGGCGGCGTATTCCGGTACGCCGCCCTTTCGCTTTTCAGGAGCGCAGCGCGACCCCGACACCGCCGAGGGTGATCACCAGCGCCGCGATCTCGCGCAGCCCGAGCGGCTCGTGCAGCATCGCCGCCGCCGCCAGCACGCCGACCACCGGCACCAGCAAGGTACCGATCGAGGCGGTCGCCGCCGGCAAGCGCTCGAGCGCCGCGAACCAGCAGACGTAACACAGGCAGAACTGGATCAGCGTCATATAGGCCATCGACGCCCAGCCGACGGACGATAGCGCAGCAAGCTGCGGATGCTCGACCACGAGGCCCACGATCGCGATCGGAAAACAGCCGAGGCCGACTTGCCAGGCCGCCAGCGACAGCGGCGGCATCGCCAGCGGGAAATGTTTGGTCAGCACGGTGCCGAGTCCGACACAGACCGCACCGGCGAGCGCGCATAATATGCCCGGCAATTTTTCGACGCTGGCGTCGAGCCCGTTGCCACCGATCAGCACGGCGATCCCGACCAGCGCGACCAATAGCGACACGGCGCGGAGTGGTGACAGCCGTTCGCCGAGGATCGGCCACGCCAGAAAGGCCACCCAGACCGGGATCGATATGCCGAGCACCGCGGCTTCGCTGGCGCTGAGCCACAGCAGCGCCAGTCCCATGAACGCGGCCCAGCCGCCGATCGCCAGCGTCGAGACCAGCAGAAGGCGCAGCCACATCGATCGCGGCACGGCTAGATTCTGCTGCCGCGCAACAGCAACCAATGCGAGCGCCGCGGCGCCGATGAGGCCGCACAAACCGCGCGACGACAGCGGCGGCCACTCCGTCAGCAGATGCTTCATGATCGGAAAGTTGAGGCCCCATCCCACCGACGCAACGGCGAGGAACACGAGCCCGAGCGGCGGCATTCGGGCGCGACCCGACTGGCGATTGACTGACATGATGAAACTGGATCCGAGCGGCAAGCGTATTTGTTCTTGTTTTGACACAGCGAAGCTGAATTCGCCCTGAGCAAATCTTATATGCACTATACCATACAGACGACCTCACTTGGTTCCGACTTAATTGTTTCCTGGGCCATGCGAGTCGCAGGATCGCAGCTCGAGGGAAAAGGAATCGTCGTGCCGCGCGTTCTCGTGGTGGATGACGACCCGATGGTGTGTGTCGCCATCGAGCTCTGTCTGACGCGCCAGGGTTTCGAGGTCACCGTTGCCGACGGTGGTGAAGCGGGAATGCGCGCCCTCGAATCATCCGTTTTCGACGTGATGCTGATCGACGTTTTCATGCCGCATATGCGCGGCTTCGAATCGATCCGGATGTTTCACGAGCGCATGCCTGATGTGCCCATCGTTGCGATGTCGGGCTACGCCTTCGCCAATACCGAGCGCGCGCCGGATTTCCTGCGCATGACGATCGAACTCGGCGCGGCATGCTGCCTGCGCAAGCCGTTCACGCCGAACGCGCTGTTGACCACCATAAATCAATGCCTCACCAAACCGACGGACTCCGTTCGGCTCACGAAATAGCGAAACAAGCACTGTCAATGCCCTCGCAGCGCGTCATCATCGGAATTGGCCTCGCCATCCTGCTCTCGATCAGCGCTGCGGCGATTGGACTGGACGTCAAGTCGCGTATCGATGCCTCTGCGGTCGGCCAGACGCTCGGAATCCTGAGAAAATTCGCGGATCTGCAGTTACTGCTGCGGCGGTCCGAGAGCGCGGCGCGTGGTTTTGCGCTGAGCCGGGATGCCTACTACCTAACCGAATACCGCAATGCCAGTGACGGCATTCCGGCGGCTTTCGACGATCTGATCGTGGAGTTCGCCGACCGTGCCGACGAGAAGCCGCTGATCGAGGAAGCCAAGGTGTTGGCCCAGCGGCGAATGGCCATCAGCAGCGAACTGATCCGGCTTCGTGCCGCAGGCGACAGCGCGGAAGTGGCCGCGCAGATCGCGAAGTCCGAAGGCCGCGCGACGATGGAGCAGATCGGCGTGAACCTGGAGAAGGTGATCGCCGAAGTGCGAACGCGGCTCGCGGCTCGCTACGCCGCATCGCGGATCACCCGCGGGTTCCTGCTCGCCGTCGATCTGGCCGGCGTCGTTCTGATTCTCGTGCTCGCGGCATCCCTGATCCGGGGATCCCGGCGGTCGAGCCGCGTGCTTCAGGATTCGCTGAGCGCGACCCGGGCCACCAACGAGTCGCTCGAGGCCGCGGTCGCCGAGCGCACCGAACATCTCGTCGCCGCCCATGAAGAGCTCCGTCATTCGACCGATGTGCTGCAAAATACCTTCAACAGCATTGCCGAGGCCGTGCTCGTCCTCGGCGCCAAAGGCGATATCCTGCTCGCCAATCCGGCCGCGGAAAAAATGCTGCGCTATCGGCGGGGCATGCATGTGCTGGAGCTGAGAAGGTTGAGCGTCGCCTACCGCGCCGACGGTTCGACCAGGCTGACGGTCGATGAAATGCCGTCCACCAGAGTGTTGCGCGGCGAACCGTTCGACGAGCAGGAAATCTTCATCCGCCCCTCCGACGACCGCGATCCGCTGCATCTCGTGGTCAGCGGCCGGCCGCTACGCGACGCCACCGGCGCCATCAGCGGCGCGGCGCTGGTCTATCATGACATCTCGCCATGGCGCGAAACCGAACGCAAGTTGCTGCAGTCGCAGAAGCTCGACGCCATCGGCAAACTCACCGGCGGCGTCGCGCACGACTTCAACAACATGCTGACTGTGATCACCGGCACCACCGAGACCCTGGTCGCGGGCCTTGCGCACCAGCCGATGCTGCAAAAGACCGCCGAGGTGATCGACCAGGCGGCGGAACGCTGCAGCGAGCTGATCCAGCATCTGCTCGCCTTCGCCCGCCGCCAGCCGTTGCAGCCGCGCAATGTCGACGTCAACAGCACCGTGCTCGATATCGCAAAGCTGCTTCGCCCGACGCTCGGCGAGCAGATCGAGATCAACTCGATCCTCGAGCAGGAGGTGGCGACCTCGCATATCGACGCTTCGCAGCTTGCGAACTCGCTGCTCAACATGGCGATCAACGCCCGCGACGCGATGCCGAACGGCGGCAAGCTGTTGCTGGAGACCCGCAACGTAATACTGGACGAGGCCTATGCGCAGGCCAACCCGGACGTATCGCCCGGCCCGTATGTGATGCTCGCGGTCACCGACACCGGCACCGGCATGTCCAAGGAGGTTCAGGACCAGGTGTTCGAACCGTTTTTCACCACCAAGGACGTCGGCAAGGGCTCCGGGCTCGGCATGAGCATGGTCTACGGCTTCGTCAGGCAGTCGGGCGGACACATCAAGATTTACAGCGAGCTCGGCCACGGTACCACCATCAGGCTGTACCTGCCGCCGGGGCGCGGCCAGGCCGAGGCCACGACCGCGATGGTCGCCACACCTTCGCGCGGCAACGAGACCATCCTCGTGGTGGAGGACGATGCGCTGGTGCGCAACTTTGTCTCCACGCAACTGCAAAGTCTCGGCTACCGGACGGTCGCTGCCGCCGACGGCCCGGCGGCGCTCGCGATCGTCGACCATGGCGAGCGGTTCGATCTCCTGTTCACCGACGTCATCCTGCCCGGCGGCATGACAGGCCGGCAGCTGGCCGACGAAGTTGCGAAACGGCGCCCCGGCACGAAGGTGCTGTATACCTCCGGCTATACCGACAACGCGATCGTGCATCAGGGCCGGCTCGACGCCGGCGTGCTGCTGCTGACCAAACCCTATCGCATGTCCGGGCTCGCGGAGATGATCCGCCGCGCTTTGCAGAGTGACGGCAAGTAGCGTCTTCCGGCTCGGCTAAGACCGCGTCGCCAGCACAACGCCGGCCAGCGTAAACCCGAGCGCCACGATCTGGGTCAGTCCCAGCGGCTCGTGCAGCGCGAACGCCGATGCGACCACGCCGATGACAGGCACCGCCATGGTGCCGATCGCCGCCACCGAGGCCGGCAGCCGGGCCAGTGCGGCAAACCAGCTGACATAGGCGATGCAGAACTGGATCAGGATCGAATAGGCCAGCAGCCAGCAGCCAAGTTGGCTTACTTTTTCGAGATGCGTGGTCTCGACCAGCAGGCCAACGACCGCCACCGGCAAACAGCCGAGCCCGATCTGCCAGGCCGCGGCCGGGATCGGCGGCAGTTGCAGCGGCAGCTTCTTGGCCAGCACGGTGCCGAGCGCAAACCCGATCGCGCCCGTCAGCGCCATCAAAATGCCCGGCAGTTTGGCGGCGCTGGCTGAAAAGCCGTTGCCGCCCATGATCGCGGCGAGCCCCGCAAACGCCATCACCAGCGCCCCGCTGCGCAACCAGCTCGGCTGCTCGCCGAGCACCGGCCAAGCCAGCAGCGAGGCCCACACCGGCATGGTGTAGGCGATCAGCGCCGCCTCGCTGGCCGGCAGCCACAACAGTGCCAGCCCCATCAGCACCATCCAGCCGGTGACGTTGAGCAGCGCCGCCAGCAACAGCCGCGGCCAAAGCTTTCTTGCGACCCGCAGGCTCTGCCCCATCACCAGCGCGACGGCGGCCAGCAACAGCGCCCCGACCACCCCGGTGACGCCGCGAAAGGTCAGCACCGGCAGTTCGCTCAAAAGGTATTTAGTTACCGGCCAGTTGAAGCCCCAGCCCACCGAGGTGATGGCGAGGAACATCAGCCCGGCGGGGGCGATGCGCGCGGGCGCGCTTAGGGATGGCGGGTGGGTCATGGGGTGACCTTCGAGAATCGGGACGCCCTTGTGCCGCGGTTCTGGGCCCGCGACCACGGGTGCGCGGGCATGCCAGCCCTCCTCTTGCCCGCTGCCTTACGTGAGTCTCCCCAGTGCAATCCCGGACCTGCGAAAAATAGCTGCCCTGTGAACAGCGGGCGCAGCTTGCGCTCCACAGCCCCAAACAATTTTTTCCACTTGGGAATCCCTGAGGACTCACTGATACTTGGCCACATCAGAGGAGCGCCCCGCCCCCTGTTATCCCCCTCTTTCCACCATATTTAGTATTTGATTCAGGAACTCGTACTAGTTCTTGACGGGTGCAAAGGAGTCGTCCTAGTTTCGGATTGTTCGGCGGGCGGTGTTTTGGGTCCCGTGGATCACTCCCAAAAAGGGCACCAGAAACACCACACCGATGGCCGGTTGAGGCAGCGGGTGAAGGCTTTTCTGCCCGCAATTTTCAGGCGCTTGCCTGGGGGTTTGGGGGATTTGAGGCGCCAGAAACCGGCCGGAACAGGCCCGGGTGGCGCGTTTGAGTAAAGCGTCTGGGCGTTGGTTTGGGGGCGTTGGATGCACGGCCAGGAAAGACCCGGTTTCGGGTCGCCCTCCAGGCGGTGGCGCGGGTCTGAGCGGTGGGCGCACCGGTCGGAAGCGCGCGAGAAACTGGGCCGGGTCCACCGGTTGAGCTGCGGATACGGGATCAGGGCTGTCCAAGACAGTTTGTCTTGGGGACAGCCATGGTCAGGGAAACCGCCTAGGGAATAACATCCGGGTCCGCCAGAAGCGGTCCGGTCAAATAAGAGACGGGGCACGACCTATGCGAATCGAACGGCGCAACACCACTTCCGGCCAGTCACCATATGCTGGCATTGATTTCAGATTGACGACATCGGAGATCCGTAACCCCGATGGTTCGATCGTGTTCCGCCTGGAAAATGTCGAGGTCCCGCAGTTCTGGTCGCAGGTCGCCTCCGACGTGCTGGCGCAGAAGTATTTTCGTAAAGCCGGCGTCGCCGCGCGCTTGAAGAAGGTCGAGGAAGAGACCGTGCCGTCCTGGCTGTGGCGCTCGGTGCCCGACACTGACGCTCTCGCCCTCTTGCCCGAGAACGAGCGCTACGTCAGCGAACTCTCGGCCAAACAGGTATTCGATCGCCTCGCCGGCTGCTGGACCTATTGGGGCTGGAAGGGCAAGTATTTCTCGTCGGAAGAAGACGCGCAGGCGTTCTGCGACGAGCTGCGCTTCATGCTGGCCAAGCAGATGGTCGCGCCGAACTCGCCGCAGTGGTTCAACACCGGACTGCACTGGGCTTACGGCGTCGATGGTCCGGGCCAGGGCCACTATTACGTCGATCCCTTCACCGGCAAACTGACGAAATCAAAATCGTCCTACGAGCATCCGCAGCCGCATGCCTGCTTCATCCAGGGCGTCGGTGACGATCTCGTCAACGAGGGCGGCATCATGGACCTCTGGGTCCGCGAAGCCCGTCTGTTCAAATACGGCTCCGGCACCGGCTCCAACTTCTCGCGCCTGCGCGGAGAAGGCGAAAAGCTGTCCGGCGGCGGCCGCTCAAGCGGCCTGATGAGCTTCCTCAAGATCGGCGACCGCGCGGCGGGCGCCATCAAGAGCGGCGGCACCACGCGCCGCGCGGCCAAGATGGTCGTGGTCGATGCCGATCACCCGGATATCGAGACCTATATCGACTGGAAGGTGAAGGAGGAGCAGAAGGTTGCCGCCCTCGTCACCGGCTCCAAGATCAACCAGAAGCATCTGAAGGCCGTGCTCAAGGCCTGCGTCAACTGCGAAGGCAGTGGCGACGATTGCTTCGATCCCGAGAAGAACCCGGCGCTTCGTCGCGAAATCAAGCTCGCGCGGCGTTCGCTGGTGTCTGACAACGTCATCAAGCGGGTGATCCAGTTCGCCAAGCAGGGCTACAAGGACATCGACTTCCCGACCTACGACACCGACTGGGATTCGGAAGCCTACCTCACCGTCTCCGGCCAGAACTCCAACAACTCGGTCTCGCTGAAGGATGATTTCCTCCGCGCCGTTGAAACCGATGGCGACTGGAACCTGATCAGCCGCACCAACAAGAAGGTGATGAAGACGCTGAAGGCGCGCGACCTCTGGGAAAAGATCGGCCACGCCGCCTGGGCCTCGGCCGATCCCGGCCTGCACTTCAACACCACCATGAATGACTGGCACACCTGCAAGGCGTCCGGCGACATCCGCGCGTCGAACCCGTGCTCGGAATACATGTTCCTGGACGACACCGCCTGCAACCTCGCCTCCGCCAACCTGATCACCTTCTATTCGACCACGACCAAGCGGTTCGACGTCGATGCCTACGAGCATCTGTGCCGGCTCTGGACCGTCGTCCTGGAAATCTCCGTGATGATGGCCCAGTTCCCGTCGCGCGCGATTGCCGAACTCTCCTACGAGTTCCGCACGCTGGGCTTAGGCTTTGCCAACATCGGCGGTCTCTTGATGACCATGGGTCTGTCGTATGACAGCAAGGAAGGCCGCGCGCTGTGCGGCGCCCTGACCGCTGTGATGACCGGCATCTCCTACAAGACCTCGGCCGAAATGGCCGGCGAGCTCGGGACTTTCCCGGGCTACAAGAAGAACGCCGCGCACATGCTGCGCGTGATCCGCAACCACCGCCGCGCCGCCCACGCCGAATCGCGTGGTTACGAGGCGCTGGCCGTGAATCCCGTGCCGCTCGATCACGCCTCCTGCCCGCAGGCCGACCTCGTCACCCACGCCATCGCGGCCTGGGACGATGCGCTGGCGCTCGGCGAGAAGCATGGTTTTCGCAATGCCCAGACCACCGTGGTGGCGCCGACCGGCACCATCGGCCTCGTCATGGATTGCGACACGACAGGCATCGAGCCTGATTTCGCGCTGGTGAAATTCAAGAAGCTTGCCGGCGGCGGTTACTGGAAGATCATCAACCAGGCCGTCCCCGTCGCTTTGCGCACGTTGGGCTATAGCGAAGCCGATATCGCCGAGGTCGAAGCCTACGCCGTCGGCCACGGCTCGCTCTCCAACTCGCCCGGCATCAACGTCTCCACCCTGAAGGCCAAGGGCTTCACCGACGAAGCATTGGCCAAGGTTGAAAAGGCGCTGCCGACCGCGTTCGACATCAAGTTCGCCTTCAACAAGTGGACCTTTGGCGAGGATTTTCTGCGCGACACCCTGAAGATCGCGCCGGAAGCGATCGCAGCCCCCGGCTTCGACCTGCTCGCCGCCGTCGGCTTCACCAAGCGCGAGATCGAAGCCGCCAACGTGCACATCTGCGGCGCGATGACGGTGGAAGGCGCACCGCATCTGAAGGCCGAGCACTATCCGGTGTTCGACTGCGCCAACCCCTGCGGCAAGATCGGCAAGCGTTATCTCTCGGTCGAAAGTCACATCCGGATGATGGCGGCCTCCCAGCCGTTCATCTCGGGCGCGATCTCGAAGACCATCAACATGCCGAACGACGCCACCGTCGAGGACTGCAAGTCCGCGTATTTGCTGTCCTGGAAACTGGCGCTGAAGGCCAACGCGCTCTACCGCGACGGCTCAAAGCTGTCGCAGCCGCTCAACTCCCAGCTCATCAGCGACGATGACGAGGAAGATGACGCGATCGACTCGTATTACGACAAGCCGATGGCGGCGCGTACCGCTCAGGTATCGGAAAAGATCGTCGAAAAGCTGGTCGAGCGCATCATTGTGATGCGCGAGCGCGAGAAGATGCCGGATCGCCGCAAGGGTTACACCCAGAAGGCGGTCGTCGGCGGCCACAAGGTCTATCTGCGTACCGGCGAATATGACGACGGCCGCATCGGCGAGATCTTCATCGACATGCACAAGGAAGGTGCGGCGCTGCGCTCCTTCATCAACAATTTTGCCATCGCAGTCTCGCTGGGTCTCCAGTACGGCGTGCCGCTGGAGGAATATGTCGACGCCTTCACCTTCACCCGCTTCGAACCCGCAGGTCCCGTGCAGGGCAACGACAGCATCAAGTACGCGACCTCGATCCTCGACTATGTGTTCCGCGAACTCGCGGTCAGCTACATGTCGCGCTTCGATCTCGCCCATGTCGATCCCAGCGAGTCCAATTTCGACGCGCTCGGCAAGGGCGTCGAGGAAGGCAAGGAGCCCGATCCCGCGCATTCGACCCGCTACGTCTCGAAGGGCCTGACCCGCTCGCGCACCGACAAGTTCGTCGTCATGCGCTCAGCCCCCAGCGACACCGACGCCCGCGGCGCCAGCAACGTCACCGCGATCGCCAGCCACGGCCCCAGCGCCCGCGTCTCCGACACCGTGGAAGGCGCGGTCGCGCTGAAGCAGGAAGCCCAGCACGATCTCTCCCCAACGGAGAAGCTCGAAGCCCTGCAGTGGAGCAAGACCGGCGCCGCGCAAGCCGCCGTCCCCTCCAAGGCCGAGCGTCGTGCCGAAGCCAAGGCCAAAGGCTACGAAGGCGAGATGTGCGGCGAATGCGGCCACTTCTCGCTGGTGCGGAACGGGACGTGCATGAAGTGCGATACGTGTGGCAGCACGACGGGGTGCAGCTGACCAGGGGATAAATGGGGCGATGGATAGCCAAACCATCGCCCCATCTACCTGACGCGAGCCGCTGGGAGACTTCATGCCTGTCGTGTTCCGCCACAGCGGCTTGCGGTACTATTTCTTCTCGAACGAGGGTCAGCCGCCCGAGCCGCCGCATATTCACATCAAGGGCGGTGGCCGCGACGCCAAGGTCTGGCTTGAGCCGGAGGTGTCGCTGGCGGACAGTTATGGCTTTAATCCAAGTGAACTTTCGAATATCATCCAGGTGGTCGCCGAGAACCGCGACCTTCTTCTGAGAGCGTGGCATGACCACTTCGGCAACTAGCGTTCGATTTGACGAACACACGATGTGGGTCGAGCTGTCCGACGGCCGGACGCTCGGCGTCCCGCTGGCGTGGTTTCCGCGGCTGTTGCACGCAACGCCCGCCGAACGCCAACAGGTCGAGCTGAGCCGTGTGGGCCTGCACTGGGAAGCGATCGACGAGGATATTTCCGTCGCCGGATTGCTGGCAGGCCGAGGGGACGTGACGCATTCGCCGGAGCATGCCGCTTAGAACACCGCCGACAGCGCGCAAGCCTACCTTACGCCGGACGAGCCAAGGTCTTCGGCAACGCCGTCGAGTGCGTTCTGGGTGGCGACGGCCTCAAGCGCGCCGTGCCGCGCGCCGGCCGCGAAAATGTCGTGCACGAGCCCGAGTTTGCCAAGCCCCAGAATGATCAGGCCATTGATGTCGATCTCGTACCAGGCGTGCGAAAGGTAGGCGTCGCGCGGAAACCGGTGATGGTTGTTGTGCAGCCCTTCACCGAAGGTGAGGATCGTGGTCACCAGCTCGTTGGTCGTACCGTCATTGAGCTTATAGCGGCGGTAACCGTAGCGACCGTCGCTATGGCAGACCGAATTGACCAGCGAGGTGGCCATGGTCATGACGTAGCTGCGGAACAGGCCGGCGAACAAGATGCAGCCGATCATCGCGTGCACGCCGCCAAGCGCGTAGCCGAGGGCGCCCGGAATGATCATCGCCGACATCGCGTACCAGTACCAGCGTGTCCTGGTGAAGAACATGGCGATCGGGTCGGCCAGAATATCCCTGGCGTAGTATTCGGCGTCGGTGGTCGCCTTGTCCCACACCCAGCCGCCTTGCGCGTGCGCCATCCCCTTGCGGAAGCTGACATGGGGGTTGCCGGCGCCGTCATAGTAGGGGCTGTGGACGTCGCCGGGCTTGTCGGAGTGAGCATGGTGCCGGCGATGGTTGGAGACCCATTTGAGTACCGAGCCCTGCACCGCCATCGTGGCGATCGCGGCGAGTAACGTCCGCATCACCGGACCGCAGCGGAAGCTGCGGTGGACGAAGTAGCGATGCATGAAGCCGATGCCGATCGTGCTCATCACAAACGTGCCGGCGAAGACCGAAATCTCGATCCAGCCGATACCGTACATGAACGCCCAGACCAGCGCCGCGATCGAGCCTCCGACCATGAGGCCGAACGCGATATAGGAATCGAAGAACTTGGCGTCGACCACCGGGCCTTCTAGAAGCACTCCCGGCGGCATTTTCGGGTCCGCACCTTGTTCCGACACAACGCTCTCGATTGCGGTCATTTTAACCGTTCCACTCACGAAAAATTAACTATACTGCAGCGCATCGTACAGCCGCGGGTTGTTTCGGGCAAGGACCCGATCCGCAGCGGGAGTGCGCCACGCCTCCTGCTTTGCTCCCCCCGCGAACATGCTAGAACCCGGCATGCCCTCCCCATCCTCCCCCCATCCGTCCATCCCGTTCGACGAACTGTCCCAGGCCGTCGGCCGCCGCCGCTCCTCGTATGGCTATGTCAGCGGGCTGCAACTCGACCGCGCCGCGCCCGGCGAGGCCTGGTCGAGCCTGCCGTACCGGCCGGTGTTCGTCGGCGACAGCGAGACCGGCGTGCTGCACGGCGGCGTCGTCACGGCGATGCTCGACGAGAGCTGCGGCATGGCGGTCCAGCTCGCGCTCGACCATACCCGCGCGATCGCGACCCTCGACCTGCGCATCGACTACCAGAAGCCGGCGACGCCGGGCCTTGCGATCCGGGCGCATGCGGTGTGCACCCGCGTCACCCGGTCGATCGCCTTCGTGCGCGCCACCGCCTATCAGGAAACCGAGGACGACCCCGTCGCCACCGCGACCGCCTGCTTCATGGTCGGCGCCAACCGCACCAACATGCTGGACCGGCCAACGGAAGAAGACAGCGTGCCCGGGGTGTTCGAGGCGCCGGAGGATTTGGGCGGCCTGTTCACCAACAGCCCGTTCGCGCGGTTTCTCGGCATCCGTGATGGCGAAGACGGCACGCTGGTGATGCCGTTCTCGCCCAACATCATCGGCAACCCGATTTTGCCAGCCATCCACGGCGGCATGACCGGCGCCTTTCTGGAGACCACCGCTGTGGTCGGCGTCACGCGAGAACTCGGCATCGCGGCGCTGCCGAAGCCGATCGGTCTCACCATCAATTACCTCCGCTCTGGCCGGGCGCTGGACAGTTTTGCCAGCGCGTCCATCGTCAAGCAGGGCCGCCGCGTCGTCGCCTTCGAGGCCCAGGCCTGGCAGGACGACCGCACCAAACCGATCGCCTCGGCGTTCGGACATTTCATGCTGCGGCGGACGCCGGATGCCGACGAGGAATAGCGCGCAGCCCGGGTAAGGAATAGCGCGCAGCAAGCCGTGAGCAGGACATGTCCCCGCTAAAACCTTTGGCCACCTACGACGATTTCGCTAGCCTCGACATCCGGATCGGCAAGGTCGTGGACGTGCAGCCGTTCCCCCGCGCGCGCAATCCGTCCTGGAAGGTGGGCGTCGACGTCGGCGCCGACAGGATCATGTGGTCGAGCGCGCAGATCACGAACTACGCGCCGGCGGCGCTGGTCGGCTCGCTGGTGGTGTGCGTCTGCAATCTCGGGCCGAAGAACATCGCGGGCTTCACGTCCGAATTGCTGATCCTCGGCGCCAGGGATGCGGACGGCAACGTGATCGTCCTCGGCCCGCGCAGCGACGTTGCGATCGGCGAGCCGATCTTCTGACGCCACGGGTTACGCGGACGCCGCTTTGTTCCCGATCCGACTCCATTCCGTTCGCAAAGAACGAATCGGAATCGCAAAAATCAGCGCGGGCCAATTCTTAACAACACGTTTGCTTCGCGCTTTTGCCCGGGCATGACGAACTCTCTGGCATGACACGCGCTTAGGCAGTTTTCTCTGCCGCCGTAAAAAACTTCGTCCCGTCGAAAAACCGGTTCGGCCGGTTGAACACCGACAAGAACGTCGCGCCGTTGGGCGCGTGCGCGACATGGATGTTGCCGCCCGGCCGCCACACGAAGTCGCCGACGCCGCAGCTTCCTTCCGCGTCTTCCAGCGAGCCTTCGAGCATGAAGGTCTGCTCCAATGCGGTGTGCTCGTGCAGCGGCACCACGGCGCCGGGCGCCATCTTGAACAGGATCGTGGATCGGCCCTCGTCGTCGCTATAAAGAATTTTCATCTCGATCCCGGCGAATTGCGTCGGCTGCCACGGCATGCTCGAGGCGGCGACGAGGGTCGAGCGCAGATGTGGCGGGTTGACCGGCACCGAAGTTTTCATGGGCTTGTTCATCGGCATCACTCCCCTGGGTGCGGCTCATCTTCCGTGAGCCAGCGGGAGCGCTTGTAGCACATTTCTCAACCGGACGAAAACGAGCCCGCAGGATGGATGGATCTCGGCGATACACATTCATCCTCGGACGGCAAATGATGGGTATCGCGACCTTGCGAGGAACCAAAAGCCTCCGCGCCCGTTTTAATGCGCATCAAGCGAATCTAATGACAGTTATGGAACGGCCGGTAGACAGCCGTGGCATACACCGCGGCACCGGAGCCGCCGGGCCCTTGTCTCATCGCCGCAAGGAACGAACATCGTGGAACCGAAGGCCCCCGAAAATCCCACCACAAAATATCCCAAGCCTCCCTACAAGAAGCAGATGCAGCCTTGGCCGGGCCTTGCGGGTAAAATGGACCCGCCGCCGGATCATGGCGAGACGAGTTACCGTGGTTCGGGCAGATTAGCAGGGCGCAAAGCGCTTATTACCGGTGGCGATTCCGGCATGGGTCGCGCAGCCGCCATTGCGTATGCCCGTGAGGGTGCCGACGTCGCCATCAACTATTTTCCGACCGAAGAGGCCGACGCGCAGGATGTGATCGCGCTCATCAATGCGGAAGGACGCAAGGCTCTCGCACTTCCGGGCGATCTGCGTGACGAAGCCTTTTGCAAAAGCCTGGTCGATCGGGCCGTCGAGGGATTAGGCGGCCTTGACATCGTCGTCAGCAATGCGGCCCGACAGCAACAGCATGCTTCAATCCTCGATATCTCGTCGGAGGATTTCGATGCGACGATGAAGACCAACATTTACGCGCCGTTCTGGATCATCAAGGCCGCACTTCCGCACCTCAAGGCGGGCGCGTGCATTATCGGAACCACATCCGAGCAGGCCTACGATCCGACGCCCGAATTGTACGATTACGCCCAGACCAAAGCGGCCACCACGAATTTTGTGAGGTCGCTCGCAAAACAGCTCGGGCCGAAGGGTATTCGCGTCAACGGCGTGGCACCAGGACCGATCTGGACTCCGCTCCAGGTCTCGGGCGGCGCCACCATGGAAAAACTGGAAAAGTTTGGCGGCCAGACGCCGATGGGTCGTGCGGGACAGCCGGTCGAGCTCGCATCAATCTACGTTCAACTCGCCGCAGCCGACGCGAGTTATACCACGGGTCACATTTACGGCGCCGCGGGGGGAGCGGGTCAGCCTTAACGGCTGGCGCACGACCTGATCTGTTTCGGCACATGCAATCTCATGACACACACAAGCACAGGAGTTTACGATGGAGTTGAAGGGCAAGAAGATCGCAATTCTGGCAACCAACGGTTTCGAGCAGTCCGAACTCGAAACGCCGATGGCTCGGCTCAAGAGCGCTGGCGCCACTGTTGAAATCATCTCGTTGGTGGCTGGCGAAATCAAGGGGTGGGACAACAAGGATTGGGGACGTGCGGTGAACGTCGACAAGACGCTCGATCAGGCGGCGGCCGCCGACTATGACGCACTCGTTCTGCCGGGGGGGCAGATCAACCCAGACCTTCTGCGCGTTGAACCCAAGGCACTCGCTTTCATCAAGGAAATCTTCGAAGCCGGCAAGATTGTAGCTGCCGTCTGCCACGCACCGTGGCTTCTGATCGAGAGCGGAATCGCAAAAGGGCGAAAGATGACGTCCTACAAGTCCATTCAGACCGACGTAAAAAACGCAGGCGCAATCTGGGAAGATTCTGAAGTCGTGGTGGACAAGGGCGTGATTACGTCGCGCAACCCGGGTGACCTCGAAGCCTTCAGTGCAAAGATCATTGAGGAAGTGAAGGAAGGCCGCCACAATCAGCGCAGTGCAGCCTAGCCATCCGAAAGCACACTGGCACGTGCCCGGATCAGGTTTCTGTGAAGCAATCTCCTTACGGAGCGTGGTCGAGGCTTGGCCTTTCCCGGATGGAGAGCGAATGAGGTGAGCCTTGGCGAGACCAACGGCTATTGTGGGCCGCAGTGCTTGATAGAGTTGAGTTTGTCATCGGGTCGGCCAGCGGCCGGCCCGATGGCTCCACCCATCTTACGCGCTACGCGCCGTCAGCCCCGCATTCTGAACATCACGCCGTCCTCGGCGATCACCGAAAACCCAAGACGTTCATAGAGCCGCCGCGCCGGATTGTTCTTGAGCACCCGGAGCACGATCTTCTTCCCAGTCGGCCGCCAGGTGGCGAGCAGATTGCTGAGCACTTCCGATCCGATGCCGGATCGCTGCCAGGAAGGCGCAACGAAAAACTTCTGCAGCCTGATCTCGGTCGGCAACTCGGCGACCTGAAGCCAGCCGGTATCCTCGCCGTCGACTGAAATGATTTTCACTTCCTCGCGCTTCCATTGCGCCGCGAAGATGGCTCGCTGCTCCTGTTCGTCCCAGACGATCAGTTCGCGGAGGTAGGGCCCCAACGTCAGCAGATAGAGCTGGAGGGCGAAGTCGTAGTGTTCCGCCGTAGCCTGCTGAAGCTGGATGCGTCGCGCCATGCGGGCAGGATAGCACCGGCGCTGTCACGCGGCGACCGAGCGTTATCATCGGAGCGACCGGAGGCCGGAGCCATTGGCTCCGCCCTTCCGGCGCTTGTTCGATTACGCTCAGGCCGCCTTCGCGACCTTTTCCTTCTCCGCCGGAGCACTTTCCATCGCCCGCATGTAGAGATCGAGCAGGCCTTCGCGCTCGTCGCGCTCGTCCTGGTCCTGCTTTCGCAGCTTGATGATCTCCTTGAGGATCTTCACGTCAAAACCCTCGCCCTTGGCTTCGGCAAAGACTTCCTTCTTCTGCTCGTTCAGTTCCTGCAATTCGGTATCGATGTTCTCGATCCGCTCGACGAAAGAACGAATGCGGCCGCCGGGAATGGTGACGTCAGACATGGTGCCTCCCCTGTTGATTGAGGTCGTGAAAATGACCGCAAACAAATAACCAATGTGTTAACCTCGCGAGGACGCCCGCCCGAAACTTTTTTATTTTCCAGACTTGACCGCATGAACGTGATTTCCATCCAGTCGCAGGTCGCCTACGGCCATGTCGGCAACAGCGCCGCTGTGTTTCCGATGCAGATGCACGGCATCGACGTAATCGCGGTGCCCACAACCTTGCTGAGCAACCGGCCGGGTTACCCGACCCTTCGCGGCCGGGTGCTGGAAGCGCAACTGGTTGCAGATTTGCTCCGCGGGATCGAGGAGCGCGGCGCGGCCGATGCGTGCCACATGATCCTGTCGGGCTATCTCGGCTCGCCGGAGAATGCAGCCGTGGTCGCGGACTTCGTCGCCCGCGCCAAAGCGCGCAATCCTGCCGTGCTCTATGGCTGCGATCCCGTGCTCGGCGATCGCGACCGCGGCATGTTCGTCCAGGCCGAGATTCCGCCGCTGGTGCGTGACCGGCTCTGTCCGATGGCCGATGTCATCACGCCCAATCATTTCGAGTTCGAATATCTGTGCGGAGCCAAGGCCGCGACATCTGGCGAGATGATCGCACAGGCGCAAACGCTGCTGGCGCGCGGTCCCTCGACAGTCGTCATCACCAGCGCCGAATCGTCGGATACGCCGGACGGCGAGATCGAAACCCTCGCCGTCGAGCGCGCGCGAAGCTGGCGCGTGCGCACGCCGAAATTGCCGATCAGCCCGTCCGGCACCGGCGATCTCTTTGCAGCACTATTCGCCGCCGCACGCGTTCAGGGCAAGGATACGTCGCAGGCGCTCGGACACGCCGCCTCCGCGATTTTCGCCGTGCTGGAACGCACGGCGGCTGATGGCACCGAGGAAATGCGCATCGTCGAGAGCGCCGAACGGCTCGTTCGCCCGCAACGCTTGTTCGACGCCGTCGCTGTCTACTGAACGGCGCGACCGACGGTCCCGGTCCGGCCCTGGGCCGTCGTGATCTTGTGACGCGGTGTCAGCACACTGAGCTGAACCGGCGTCACCGACACGGCGGCAGCCGAAACTTCCTGAACGTTTTCAGCGCCCAGCACCTGAACCTGCACGGCCGAGACCGGCAAGCCGGCTTTTTCATAGGCGGGCAATTCGGCGGCGACCCCGGCGGTAGCAGCCGTCATCGCAAGCACAGTGGCGGTGATGGCAAGGGAAATCTTCACGTCAATTCTCCTCGATGGATTGGATTACGAACCTAATGGCGATTTGCTGCAATGCAACAGTTCAATGTTGCATTGCACAATTATGTGATGGGGGCAGATTATCCAATGGGGAATGCCGAACCGTGGGTTGGTCGCACGGGCAGCCACGAAGGTTCGCGGGTTTCGTCATTCCGGCGCGCGCGTAGCGCGAGCTTTGATGTGCGCTTGCACATCAGAGAATCCATACGCCCGATCGTGGTTATGGATTCCGGGCCTGGGCCGAGAGGCGTATCCTCAGGTGCAATTGCGCACCGGGGAATGACGGAGGAAGTATCAAGTTAGGGCGACGACAGCGGAGGCTATTTGACATGCAAATATCGACGGAACCCGCCGAAGTTGCGCTATTTCCCGCCCGTGTGAGCTAGATCACGCACGCTTAGAACCTGATCCGATCAGACTGCCACCAACGAGCAGAACGCAAGGCATCAGGAGACACCACCATGACCCAGGTTTATTTTCACTGCTCGAGCTCCCGCGAAGTCCGGATCGACCGGTCCGGAGAAACGGTCAGCGATCTCGCCGAGGCGCACGACCGCGCGGTCGGCATCGTGCAGTCGCTGATCATGCAGCGCGACGCCGAAGACTGGCGCGACTGGGCCATCCACGTCAGCGATTCCGACGACGAGATTTTCGTGCTGCCGTTCGCCTTCGTGCTCGGCAAGCCAAATTAGGAGGCGGCCATGCTGCTCCGCCTCGATGCGATCATGACGCGCTGTCACGAGCTGGCTGCGCGCCTCTGCGACCCCTATCGACCCGAGCGGCATTACATGCGCGGCCCCGGCCCGAAGTGGCACGCCCGGCATCGCGCCGCAAGCGTCACGCCCTGAACGTCACCGATCGCTTACGCCGCGTTTCGCTTCTCGATGATCTTGCGAAAATCCGTCGCGAGGCTGGCGTAATAGGCGGCGAGCCCCTCGTAAAAGCTCTGCTCGGGCTGGTCCTTTGCCGCCCGCGCATGCTCTTCGCACCGCGAGGCCCTCGACTCGTACTTCTCCACCTTGGTCTGCAGATCAGCCACCACCATGGTCATCACTCCCCACGCTACGCACACAACCTTTGATCGCAACCTTTGATAGTATGCCGGCAGGCGTCGAAAAGATGGCCGGGCTAAGGAGATTTCGCAGCGTCGCGGTGAGCAAGCCATGGCGAAGTGCCGCGCGCGAATTACCGCGTCCGCACCGGCATCGGCGGACGCAGCGACGAGCTTGACCTGCCGGTCGCAGCGGCCTGAGGCTTCGCCGCGACGCGCGGTCCGCCGCGCTTGGCACCGTCGACGGATTCCAGGTAGCTCGTCAGCGCCCAGGCGGCGCTGGAATTGCTGGCGTAATGCTGCTGCAGGAACAGATAGAGCGTGAGGCGGAAGCGGCCCTTGGCGAGCCCGCGGGCGCTGCGATGGCAGGCGGCGCAGCTCTCGGCGAACAATTTCGGCGCCGGCTTGCCCTGGTCGATATTCTGCGCGGTCGCCGGGCCGCCCAGCGCGGCCAAGACGGCGACAACAACAAGGCCGCAGGCTGTGATCCTCGATGACATCAATTCTCTCATGAGCGTTTGAGTGCCCACCGACGTCAGCGACAGCAGAGGCAAGGCGCAATCTGCAGCCCGGCAATGGCGAAATCTGGGCCGCACGCGGCCCGGACGGCTAATTCACGAAATTCCGGCAATAGGCCACGCTGCTGGCCACGGCGTCGCGGCCTTTCCAGGCGAGGTAAGTCAGCCGCCCCGCAAGACTGTTGTGGCTGTGCAAGGCGCGCGATCCGAGGATGTGATGAAGCGGCGTGCCGATGGAGTTGATCTCCGCCTCGACCGGCGTTGCCACCGCCTGCATCAGGCGATTCAGCTGCGCGCCCCATTCGGAACCATCGAGTTCGTCGATGCGCACCCGCAACGCGTATTCGATGTCATAGATCTCGACCAGAATGCCCCTGGCAATCACGACATGCCGTTGCCGCAGGGCGTGGCAGAGCGCTTCCCGCTTGACGTCCAGTTGGTCCAGCACCATCGGGATCGTAATCGAATAGGGCGTCGCGGCGATGTCGGCCGCGTTCTTGCTGCCGGCGGCCTTGGTCGCCAGCCGCATCAGCTGCCACGGCGTCTTGAGATGCGCTGCGATCAGCGTCAGTGCGAGCGGCATCGCTTCGGCGTGCTTGGCCGTAAGAGCCTGCAACCGCTCCTGCACCTTGGCGAGCGTCTCGCCTTCGAACTTCCCGATTTTTTCCGGCAAGCCAGCGGCAAATTCCGCCAGCGCATCGCGTGCCCGCAAGCCGCACAGGATTTTCTGCAGATCGTCGAAGATCGCCGCCGAACTGGTGTAGCGCGCCAGTTCGGCGCGAACCCGCTCGACATGGCCGGCCGCGACGAGCGCAATTTCCAGCGATTTCGCCACCTTGGTCTGGAATGCGTGCGCGACTTTCTCGGCGTCGCGCTTGTTGTCGGTGGCGATCAGCAGCTTCATCTCTTCGGTATAGCTGCGCGCCATCGTCGGCAGCGCGATCTCGCTGATCCACTCCCAGATCGACGTCAGCGATTCCCGGGAGATCTGTCCGGCATTGGCGTGCTCGGGCGCGCGATCGACCAGCAGTCGCTCGAGCGGCTGGTAAAAATAACGCGTCGGATTGCCTTGGCGATAATTGGCGCCGCCGGTGGCGCGGAACTCGGCGCGCAGTTCCGCGATGATCGTGGCACCGCCCGGCACGTCTTCACCATGGGCCTGCAGCCGCTCGATCTCGGCGAGCAAATGGCGGCGCGCCGGCGCCGTCAGTTGCGCCAGGTAGGCACGGACGCGATCGAGCTGGATTTCGTTGGTCGTCATCGCCTTGAACCTGTGGAGCGCGTATTGCCTCCAATCGGCCGGGAGCGCCGGTTCGCAAGTCCAAACCGCGTTTCGCGGGAAGCGCCGTTCAGGTCGCTTGTCGGGGCATTGCCAAGAGATCCCGGCCAGCACGATCGTTCGCCACCTCACTCTAGCGTGGGTAGGGTAAACAAACGGTGCCATCTGCTATCGAAAAATCGGCAGGGAACGCCCGCCGCCGACCCCGCGCCTGTGGCTGCAAGGCCCGCCTCAAAACGGCGGCGGCTTCCGCGCCCGCTGCGCCTTTGCCGCTTCCATCCACCAGGCGAGATCGTCGGCAAAGCGCGGAAACGCATGCTCCAGCGCCTTGCCGCCGCCCTCGGCGGTCGCCTTGCCTTCTGCAGTCAGCGTCTGCGCGATCGGTCCGACCGCAAGGGTGCTCGAGATCACCACCATGCCCATTTCGGACAACGTGCCGTGCCAGGCCAGTGCGGCGCGGGCGCCGGCAAAACGCCCGGCGGAATAGCTCGCGATCGCCGCGGGACGCCAGAACCATTCCTCGAGAAAATGATCGGTGAGGTTTTTCAAGCCGGGCTGGATGCCCCAGTTGTATTCGCCGGTGACGAACACAAAACCGTCGGCGTCGCGGATCTGGCCCGCGAGCTTCTCCAGCGCCGCGGGCGCCTGCCCTTTGGGGTGTTCCTTGTACATCCGGTCCAGCATCGGCAGACCGATCGCCTTGGCGTCGATCAGTTCGACGTCGTCGCCGCGGGCGCGAAACCCCTCGACGACGAATTGCGCGAGCCGGATGCCCATGCGGTCGGAGCGGTAGGAGCCGTAAAGAACGAGAATGCGGTTGCTCATGATGGGCGGAGACTACCCAGTACGGCCCGACCGGCGCAATCGAAAGATCGCATGCGGGATCGGCGATCAGTTGCCCACTGCAAAAGCGTCGTACACCAGCTTCTTGAAGGCGGGCACGATGCGGCCGCGTTCGTTCTGGGTCTGCTCCAGCAGGATGTAGGTCATGTCGAGGCTCGGATCGATGCCGACATAGGTGCCGCTGCCGCTGTCCCACTTCAGTTCGCCGATGGAGCCCGGCGGCGGCGCTTTGGCGTTGCCGGGATCGGTGCGCACCGCGAGGCCATAGCCGTAGCCAAAACCATCGCCGGGAAAATAGTAATAGTCGCGCGCCACGCCGGACTCCGGCCCGATATGATCCGAGGTCATTGACGCGAACGCCGCCGGGCTGAGATAGCGTTTACCGTCGAGCTGGCCGCCGTTCAGCATCATCTGGGCAAAGCGGGCATAGTCGGTCACGGTCGACACCAGACCGCCGCCGCCGGATTCCCATTCCGGATGCGCGCGCCGCTCGGCCTCCGCGACCTTCAGGACGGTGTCGCCGGGCAGCGGCTCCGCCATCCGCGCCTGCTCGGCGGCACCGTTGAGAACGTATTTGGTGCTGGTCATGCCGAGGGAATCGAAGATGTGCCGCTTTTCGAATTGATACAGCGTCTGTCCGGAAACGATCTCGATGATGCGGCCGACGACATCGGTCGAGTGCCCGTAGCGCCAGAGCGTCCCGGGCTGCCGCGCCAGCGGCAACCTGGCGATGCGGTTGGCGAACACCCGGTTGTCGTAACGCCCGTCGAACAGGCCCGAGTCCGAATAGGCCTTCATGATCAGCTTGCCGCCGATGTAGTCGTAGGTGATCCCCGAGGTATGGCGCAGCAGGTCCATCACGGTGATCGGCCGGTCCAGCGGCACCAGTTTCAGAACCTGCCTGGCGTCGGGCTTGTCGGGACTGACGCCGACCTTGACGTGGGCGAACCCCGGAATGAATTTGGACGCGGGATCGGTCAGCGCGAGTTTTCCGGCGTCGATCAGCATCATCGCCGCGAGGCTGGTGATCGGCTTGGTCATCGAGTGAAGGGCAAACAGCGTATCCGGTGTCATCGGAAGTTTGGTGGCGACGTCACGCACGCCAAAGCACTTCAGATAGACCGGCTTGCCATGTTGCTGGATCAATACGACGGCGCCCGGCAATCTTCCGGTGGCGATCTCATTGTCGAAGAATTCGGTGATGCGCGCGAGCCCGGCCGCCGATAGCGCGGCAGGCTCGGCGGCGCGGCCGGTCTCGATGGTCCCGGCCCCGACCGCCGCCGCGACCAAGACAGCCGCGATCCGCCCGGCGCGCGACGGCGCGACCAAACCGAATATCGTATCGATCCACATTCCCTGGTATCCGCCCCTGGTATCCGCGCGCCCCGCTTGCCGGATCAATCGATCTGGCGCGGGGTCTGGACCAACCCATTCCACGCTACCACAAGCGGCGTTTGTGCCTATTCCCGCCTCGGCGCGCCCCATCCCGGCCGCAACCTCTCCATGTCAGCGCCTTGCTTTGGTCAAACCCGGCTGGCGGTGTGGTGTGTGGGCAGCGGCGTTTGAGGCCGCAAATCCGTTCGTTCCCCGTCGCCGGTGCTATTGGCGGGCGAAATTGGAATGAAGAGGGACACCAATGCAATCCACGCCAAATCCGCAACAGACCGATCCGCACGACGTGTTCGTGATCGAGCCTGACGTCTCGCTCGCCGCACGCGCCGACAAGGCGCCGCTCGATGTCTTGTACGACGTGCTCAGAGACCATTCCCAGCCAAGGCACGCCGACATCGAGCGCCTGGACATCACGCCCTCGGGCGTCAGGCTTTCAAACCCGGCCCCCGAAGATTCAGAACTCCGGATCGCGCCCGACTTCTCCGCAGGCAGTGAGGCCTCGCCGGGCCCTGACGGCAATGGCATCCAGCTCGGCGAAACCGAAATCACTGCGCACCAGCCGGCACCCGGCAAGTTCGCCCGGCGCGTCGTCATGGGTTTGTTCGCGCTCGGCAGCGCCGTCTGTGCCGCCGGATGGCAGCACTATGGCGATGACGCCAAAGCAATGCTCGCATATTGGACGCCGACGTTTGCAATGACATCGACACCGCCGGCGGAAAAGTCCGCCGTCATGGCGCAACAAGCGCCCGCTCCCACCGAAGCGGCCGCCGTGCCCGATCAGGCCATGACGCCGCCGGCGTCCGCGGCGCAAGCCACTACCGCGAGTCCGGCGGCCGCTGTCGCGTCCGATCCGTCGCAGCAGTTACAATCGATGGCACGCGATCTCGCCGCGATGGGCGCGCAGATCAACGAACTCAAGGCGACCATCGCGGATATCAAGGCGAACCAGAGCCAGTTGCCGCAGGCGCAAGCCTCGCGCGAGCCTGCAAGGACGGAAGCCAAGCTCGCCGAGCCTGTCGCTCCTGTCGTTCCCTTGCAGCGGCCCCGCATCGTAATGCCGCCGGCGCATGCGGCCGTGGCTCCCGTACGCAAGCCGAAGCAGGTCTTCCCCTACGCACCGATCGCGCCGTCGCAGGCTGCCGCAGCCCCGGTGCCGCAAACGGTCGCGGCGCCGGCACAGGTCGCGCCCCAGCCGCAAACCGCGGAGGACGGCGGTCCCGTGGTGCGACCGCCGCTGCCGCTGCATTAGAGCGGTTTCGAGCGAAGCATGCCCTCGGACTTGATCCGAGGGTGGACGCCGGTTCGCGTAAAGAAAGCGCGTCAAAAAAAGCGTAGAGCTTGGTTCTTAATCAATCAGAACCGATAAGGCTCTAACAGGGTTCAGGTAGCGGGTTTCAGCTGTACCAGCTATCGCCCTTGCCGGGCGCGCGATGCTCATTCGCGGGCAACGAGAGGCCGCGAAAGAAGCCGACCATGCCAACGGCAACGAGGCCGAAGCAGCCTGCCACCGTGATCCAATGAATAAGTTCGCTCATCTGCCACCTCGCGAATGAGTCGCAGCCATTGAGCGGGCGGTTCATTTGGTTCGACGGGCGGCTCTCAGCTCTGATGCGGGCCGCGCATGATCTTCAGGGCGTCCTCGACATGACGCCACTCGGTAGCGCCGTCGTTGTCGCCCCTGCGTTCGCTGGCCTGCGCATTTTGCGCCGCCTGCGCGATGGCCGTGAGCCCATGCTGTTCCATCATCTGGCGCGCGACGGAATGAATCTGCATTTGTGACATCATGCTGCTCTCCCTGACGTTTTAGCCGCCGCGGCGCTGGCATCCCGGTCGCGGGGTTCTCTGAAAACGGCCGAACCCGAGGTCTCGTTCCCGGCATATCCGTTCACAATTTCAGGTTGGTTCCCGTGTTTCGCGAGATGGGTGCAGCGTAGCGAAACCCGCCCTACAAATCATCCAATTCCGGCGGCTCGAACCAGTTGGTCAGCGACAGGCCGCCATCCACCACGATCGAAGCCCCCGTGACGTAAGCCGAGACCTTGTTGGACAGCACCGCCAGCGCCATCGGAGCGAGATCCTCGGCCGCGCCGAGCCGGCCAAGCGGAATATGTTTTGCCAGTTTTGGATCCGCGACAAAACCGCCGGCCGCGACAGCGCCAGGTACCAGCGCGTTGACGCGAATGTCGTAGCGGCCGAGCGTCTTCGCCAGTTCCTTCACCAGCATCGCGAGCCCCGCCTTCGCGGTCGAGTAATGCGGCAGGTTGCGCGGCGTTCCGGCATGCAGCGAGGTCAGCAGCAGGAACGATCCCGGCGCCCTGGCCGCGATCAGTTTTCGCGCCAGTGCGCGGGTGAGATGAAAGCCGGCCTCGAGATTGACCGCATGCATCTGCGCCCAGGTCTCGGCGCTGACCGCCATCGCATGATCGGCCTCGCGCCGCGGCGGCGAGGCGCTGTGGACGAAATGCGTCACCCGCCCGACCGCAGCCTCCGCTTCCGTCAGCAGCTTATCGCGGGCGGCGGAGTTGGCGAGGTCGCCGATCCAGGGAACAGCCAGCTCCGGCCGTGGCGATGACTTCACCGCCGCCGTTACCGTATCCCCGTTCACGTCGGCGAACACGGTTCGCACGCCCTCGCCGACCAGGGCTTGCGCTATGGCGCGGCCGATGCCGTTGCCGGCGCCGGTCACCAGCGCCGCCTCGCGCGCGGGGTCGAATATCTTCTCGAAAAGACTCATATCGGCGGCGCCTCCCAGGCATTTGCAGGGATTGTAGCAAGTAGCCCGGATGAGCGAAGCGAAATCCGGGGCCGCTCCATCATCATCGCGGATCTCACCGGTAAAGCCGGGTAACAAGTCGCCGGGGTCGACATGGCGAGACCGGGAGCAAGCCCAACACGGTCCCCTCGCGCTTGCGCTGGATCAATCCGGCACAGCACCAACACTGTCAGGTTGCTTTCGCTGGGCCGGAAATCGGCCTATTCTCTCCGTTGCAACCGGCGGGACCAACCGATGCGAACCCGCGTTCGAAAGTTTGCCCACGTTCTGGAACGCCTCGGCCTTGCCATGGCAGGTGCAGCGAGCGGGTTGTTCGTCGCCGCTCTGGTCGGACCGAGCGTCGCGGCCTTTACCAACCAGGCCTTCCTGCTGCTGATGATGATCGGCGGCGCGATCGGGTTCTATCTCGGGATCGATACGCCGCCGCTGCCCTTCAAAATATCGAGCGGCGCGCCTTCGGACGATTGGATCGGCAAGATCGACACGCCGGAACTGCTCAGCGCGGTCGGCACCTTCCTCGCCGCGTTCTCGGCCTTTGCTTCCGTCGGCGTGATCGTGCTGCGCCACGATCCGCACATCGCTTGGACCTGGATGATCATGGCCGGCTGGTGCGCCGGCGTCGCGATGCAGATCGTGGCTGGCGCGATTGCGCGCGGACGGCGCTGAGGCGCAGTGGAACCGACACGTGTTTGCCGAACGTTAATCAAACCTTCGTGCGCCGGTCACGCCACCCAGAAAACTCCACAATCCTTTTTCAGAAAATGAGTTCGCCTTTCCACAAGGAGAACTTCGCATGCGGTTAGGATACGCGCTTCTGCTGGCTTCGACGGCCGGCCTCCTCACGCTGGCGGCACCGACGCTGGCGCGGAATTCCGAACCTCAGAAAGCCAGCGAGCAGCCGTCTTCATCCCCGTGCCACGCCTACCAGCAGGCGGCCGACGGGTCGTGGACCCAGGTGTCCTGTCAGGAGATGGGACCGACCGGACACACCCAGCACAAGCCCGCGCCGCACGGCACGGATGAAGAGACGCATTAGCCCTAACATTCGCGACCACGATCCGGACAGATGGGGGGCACGGCGCACCTGCGCCTTTGCCCACCCAACGAACGGCGAACTGCCGTCCCCAAAGCGTAAACCCCAGATTAAGCCGTGCCACTTATGGTGGATTTGATCATCCAATTCCCCTCGTGAATGGCTCAAATCCCATGAAAATCGGCACGCTTCTCACCGCCGCCATCGTTTCCCTTTCCGCCGTCGGCGGCGGGCTAGCCGTCTACGTGGCGGTTACCAAATACCAGACGATGGACAGGGTCGCGGTTGCACAGAGCCGGCTCGAGGTGGTGCAGGCCGTCGGCGACATTCCGCGCTACATGAATCCGGAGCGTGGTTTTTCCACCAACATCCTGTTCGGGCCGGCCGTGGTCGACCCGAAAATGCGCGCCGAACTCAATGACAAGTACCGCAAGGATACCGACGGCGCGCTGGCCAAGATGAACGCGGCCCGCAAGGCGCTGCCGGGCTCGCTCGACGACGGCATGGCGGTCGGCAGCGGGATCGATGCGTTGAATTCAAAATTTGCGGCGCTGCGCGACGCCATCGACAAGGCCATCGACGGTCCGGCCGAGCCGCGCAGGGATGCGGCCAAGAAGATCGTCTCCGACAATGCCGCCTTCAACACCGCCGTTACCGCGCTGCTCGACGAACAGGTCCGCAAGATCGCGCAGCTCGACGGCGACGCCTACCGGCAGGCAAGCTACGCCAACATCGCATGGACCCTGCGCGACGTCGGTGGCTACAATTCGAGCCTGCACAAGAACATGCTCGGCGCCAATCGGATCGCGACCGAACCTGAAAAACTCGAAATCAGCCGCTCACAGGGACGCGCCGACCAGATCCTGATGTCGCTGCAGGAACTCCGCAAGAGTCCGGCAACGCCGGCCAACGTGGCGGCGGCGCTCGACAAGATGAACGAGGCTTTCGTTGTCCGCTTCGGCAAGGAGCTGAAGCTGATCAAGGACGGCGCGATCTCGGGCAAATTCGAGCACGATATGGCGACGTACTTTTCCGAGTCGCAGCTCGCTCTTGGTTCGATTATCACCGTGCGAGATGCCTTCTACGGCAACGCCGAAGAAATTCTGGGCAGCGCCATGTCCTCCGCACGCTTCAGCTTCATGATCGCACTGGCTGGTCTCGTCGCCGTTGCCGCCGCAAGTGCCGGCATGATCCTGATGGTTCGCCGCCGCGTCTGCAAACCGATCGTCGACCTCACTGCCACGATGTCGCGGCTCGCCAGCGGCAACATGTCGGATGAAATCGCCGGCACCGAACGCGGCGACGAGATCGGCGCGATGGCCGCCGCCGTTCGCGTCTTCAAGGAGAGCATGATCGAAGCCGAACGCCTCGCCGCGGAAAAGACCGCCGAGAGCGACGGCAAGATGCGCCGCGCCCAGGTGCTCGACGAACTGACCCGCGCCTTCGAAGCCAAGGTCACGGAACTCGTCGGCGGGTTGTCGTCGGCTTCGTCCGTGATGGAAGACACCGCGCAGTCGATGTCGTCGACCGCAACCTCGACCAACCGCCAGGCCGCTGTAGTTGCTGCAGCCTCGACCCAGACCTCGACCAACGTGCAGACGGTGGCCAGCGCCACCGAGGAACTGAGTTCCTCGATCTCCGAGATCGGCCGCCAGGTCGCGCAATCCACCGAAATCGCGGCTCGCGCGGTCGAGAACGCACGCCGCACCGGCGACACCGCGCGCTCGCTGGCGGAAGGCGCGCAAAAGATCGGCGACGTCGTGACGCTGATCCAGAGCATCGCGGCGCAGACCAACCTGCTGGCGCTGAACGCGACCATCGAGGCCGCCCGCGCCGGCGACGCCGGCCGCGGCTTCGCGGTCGTCGCCTCCGAAGTCAAATCGCTGGCTGGCCAGACCGCGAAAGCGACCACGGAAATCTCCGAACAGATCGCCGCTATTCAGTCAGCGAGCGACGAGACGGTGACCGCGATTCAGAACGTCGCCAACGTCATCGGCGAGATCGACCAGATCGGCACCGCGATTGCAGCCGCGATCGAGGAACAGGGTTCGGCGACCAAGGAAATCTCCCGCAGCGTCCAGGAAGCCGCGCGCGGCACCAGCGAAGTCAATTCCAACATCACGGGCGTGCAGAAGGCGGCCGACGATACCGGCTCCGCGGCCCAGCAGGTGCTGGGAGCCGCCGAACAATTATCGTCGCAGTCCAAGGAACTCGCCGGACAGGTGAACCGCTTCCTGTCGGAAGTGCGGGCGGCGTAGCTCATAGCGTTTTCAAGCGAACTGGGTACCGGTTCGCGTTAAGAAAACGCGTCAGAATAAAAGCGGCCGGCGTTACCCGCGCAGGCCGAGCACGCGCCGCGCAATCGCCTGACGATGGACCTCGCTTGGTCCTTCGTACATCCTCATCACCCGCGCCTTCTGCCATAGCGTGCTGAGCGGCAATTCCAGGGTCATGCCGAGCGCGCCGAGCGTCTGCATCGCGTGATCGCAGGCTTCATAGGCCATTTCGGTGGCGAACACCTTGATCATCGACGCTTCCTGCTTGATGTCCTCGCCGCGGTCGGTCTTGTCGGCGGCATCCTGCACCATCAGCCGGCACGCATGCATGCGAGTCGAGATGTCAGCAATCCACCACTGGATCGCCTGGCGCTCGGCGAGCTTGACGCCAAAAGTCTCGCGCTGCTTGGCGTGCTCGCACAGCATGTCGCAGGCGCGCCGCGCGATGCCGATGCAGGTCGAACCCATCTCGAGCCTGCGGGTGCGCAGCCGCAGCTGCATCGGCGCGTAGCCCTTGCCGATTTCACCGAGCACGGCGCCTGCTGGAATGCGGCAATCCTCGAACACGATTTCATAGGTCGAGTGGCCGCCGATCATCGGGATTTCGCGTTCGATGATGAAGCCCAGCGTGCCCTTTTCCACGATGAAGGAGGTAATGCCGCCCTGCCGCGCGTCATTGCCGACGCGGGCCATGACGATGATGAAATCGGCGGCGCGGGCGTTGCTGATCCATATCTTGCGGCCGTTCAAAACCCAGTGCTCGCCTTCCTTCACTGCGCGCGTTTTCATCGAAGCCGGATCGCCACCGGCGCCGGGTTCGGAGATCGCGATCGCCGAAACCATCCGCCCCTCGATATAGGGCTGCATGTAGCTCTTCTTCTGCGCCTCGGTGCCGACCGCCTGCAGCATCCGCAGGTTCGGCGAGTCCGGCGGCAGGATGAACGGCAAGCAGCTCCGCCCCAGCTCTTCGTGCACCGCCGCCATGGTGCGGGTCGGCAGGTCGTGTCCGCCGAGGTCTTCGGGCGCGTCGAGGCCCCACAGGCCCAGGTCCTTGGAGACGGTACGCAGCCGCTGCCATTGCGCGTCCGTCACGGCCGGATGATGGCCGCCGGGCAGCTTGGACTTCAGGTAATCCGCTTCGAGCGGAATCAGTTCGCGGTCCACGAAACGCGCGACGGTCTCGCGGATCATGGCGGTCTCTTCATGGGTGGTCATGCAATGATCTCTCAGTCCGTAAAGCCGACATAGCGTACGAAATCGCCATTCGCCTCGCGATCGGAGCGGACGGAATTGGCGGGAAAGCTGTCGTCGGGATAGCCCATGGCGACGCAGGTCATGATGACCTCTTCCTCGGGGATACCGGCGACCTCGCGCACGATATCCGAGCGGGTGATACCCTGCCCGTTGATGACCGAGCCGAGCCCGCGGTCCCAGGCCGCCAGCACCAGGCCGTAGCAGAGCGCGCCGAGATCGAAGTGGCACACCGCGCCGGGATCGAGAATTTTGTCGTAAGTCAGCACCAGCGAGACCGGCGCGTCGAACTGCCGGAAACCGCGCAGCACCCAGTCCTGCCGCATCGGCTTGTCGTCGCGCGCGATCCCCATCACCGCGAACAGCTTCTTGGCCACGTCGACCTGCCGGCCGCGGTGAACCCCCTGATATTCGCCATGGCTGATGATGTCGCGCTTCGGCTTGGCGCCAGCCACCATCTCTTCCATGTTGCGCCGGCGCACCTGCTCCAGCGGTTCTCCAGTCAGCACATGGATATGCCAGGGCTGGGTGTTCATCGACGACGGCGCGCGTTTGGCGACCTCGATGATGTCCTCGATCACGGCGCGGGGGACAGGCTGCTGCTTGAAGCCGCGCACGCTCTTGCGGGTCTGCACCAGCGTCTCGAAATCCATGCGCTGCGTCGTCGAATCCTGAAGTCCCAAGGTTTCTCTCCCGTTCCTGTCGTCAGGCCGCGGCCTTGCGGGCCGTTGCCGTTGCCAGCACCATCTCGGCGCATTTCTCGCCGATCATGATCGCCGGCGCGTTGGTATTGCCGCTGGTCAAGGTCGGCATGATCGAAGCATCCGCGACGCGCAAGCCCTCGATACCATGCACGCGCAATTCGCTGTCGACCACGGCCATCGGGTCCGAACCCATCTTGCAGGTGCCGACCGGATGATAGGTGGTCTCGGCGTTGTTGCGAACCCAGTCGAGCAGTTCCTCGTCGCTCTGCAGTTTCGCGCCCGGCGCGATCTCCTCGCCGGTGACTTCCTTCAGCGGCGAGGTCGCCATCAGTTCGCGGCCCTTGCGGATCACCGCGAGGATGCCGGTGCGGTCGTGCTCGGTGGAGAGAAAATTGAAGCGGATCGCGGGCGGCTCGGCGGGATCGGCCGACTTGATATGGATCGAGCCGGTGCTTTCGGAACGCAGCACGTTGGCGTTCATGGTGATGCCCTGCCGCTTGGCGACGCGGCGCTGGCGGCCGACCATTTCGTACAGGAACGGCAGGATCGAAATCGTCGCGTCCGGCGTCTCCAACCCCTCCCGGGTACGGAAATAGATCCGCACCGGGACCGCGGTCGAAGCCAGGAATCCAGTGCCGAACAGCGCGTATTTCAGCGCCTCGCGTGCCAGCCGCCAGCCCCGCGCGTTGTCGTTGAAGGTGAGATTCTTTTGCTTGATGGCGAATTTTATGCGCGGTGAATAATGATCGCGCAGATTTTCGCCGACGCCGGGCAGTTCATGCACCGGCGTAATGCCGAGCGCGCGCAGCCGCTCGCCTTGACCGATACCAGACAGCTCCAGCAGTTTCGGCGAATTGATCGAGCCGCCGCAGACGATGACTTCTCGTGCCGCTCGCGCCTCGCGGCGAGCGCCATTCACGGAGTAGCGCACGCCGACGCAGCGCTTGCCTTCCAGGACCAGCGCCTCCGCCATCGCGCCCTGCTCGATGACGAGGTTCGGCCGGCTGCGCACGGGATCGAGGTAGCAGACCGCGGTGCTCTGGCGCTTGCCGCCGGATATCGTCACTTGCGACATGCCGACGCCTTCCTGGGTCTCGCCATTGAGATCCGGATTGAACGGCAGGCCGATGCGGCCGGCGGCCGCGATGATCTTCTCCAGCAGCGGCACTTTATTCCGCGGCGTATCGGTGACCCGCAGCAGCCCGTTGCGGCCGCGCAATTTGTCGGAGCCGCCGTCGTAGCGTTCCATCCTGCGGAAGATCGGCAGCACGTCCTGAAAGCTCCAGCCGCGGTTGCCGAGCTGGGCCCAGTGGTCGTAGTCCTGCGCCTGTCCGCGCATATAGACCATGCCGTTGATCGAACTGGAACCGCCCATCATCTTGCCGCGCGGCACGTCGATGGTCCGGCCGCCCGAGCCCTCGTCAGGTTCGGACTTGTAGCACCAGTTCACGGCGGGATCGTCGATCATCTTGGAAGTGCCGACCGGCACCCGCGCCCAGAAATGGTTCGATCCCTTGGTGCCCGCCTCCAGCAGCAGCACGCGATAGGCACCACTCTCGCTCAGGCGGCTCGCGGCCACGGCGCCGGCCGAACCTGCACCGACCACGATGTAGTCATAGGCAGCGTTGTCGGTCATGGCGCTGATATCCTCTTGTGGCGGGATCTTCACGGCGGCAGGAAACCAGCGCAGGGGCGCGATGGCAAGGGCATCCGGCGCTGGCCTGCTAGTCGCGTTTGAAACGGTAATCGAAGCGATCGCCGTCCGCGGTGATCAGGCCGACGGTGGGCGTCGGGAAGTGGACCGGCAGGATCAGCGTATCGGTGCCGGCAACCGAGGCAAAGAATTTTCGCCGTGAGGCCGCGGACTGCTTCGGGTCCCAGTCCGGCTTCGCCGACCAGTCCGGCTCGCGGCACTGGATCACGTGATGCATGAGATCGCCGGCCACCACCGCGCGCTTGCCCTTCGAGAAGATGTTGACGCAGCAATGGCAGGGCGAATGCCCCGGCGTCGGCGTCAGCGTCACGGTATCGTCGAGCGCGTAATCGTCGTCGACCAGCAACGCCTGCCCGGCTTGCACGATCGGCAGGCAATTATCGCGAAACACCGTGCCGGGCGGGTTGGCGCACTTGGCATGCTCCGCCTCCCACACCGCATATTCCCGCTTGTGGAATATGTATTTCGCGTTGGGAAATGTCGGCACCCAGCGCCCGTCACGCAACGTCGTGTTCCAGCCGGTGTGATCGATATGCAGGTGGGTGCAGAACACGTAGTCGACCTGCTCGAAACTGACGCCGAGCGCGAACAATTCGTTGCGCCAACGCTCCTTGCCGGGAAAATCGAACGGCGCCGGGTGGCCCTTGTCCTCGCCGGTGCAGGTATCGACCAGAATGGTGTAGCGCGGCGTGCGCACCACGAAGGTCTGGTAGGTGATGAACATCTTGCCGGTGGCAATGTCGAACATCTCCGGCTCCATGCCGGCGAGATGATGTTTGAAAACGGCGTCGTCATAGGCCGGGAAGAAATCCTGCGGCCGCCGCCACGGCCCGTCGCGTTCGATTACCGCATCGATGGTGATGTCGCCGATTCGAAGTTGCTTCATGGTTGTTGGCTCCGCTTTTTGCGGCAGCGTATCGGGCACGGTCGAATGGTTCAAGTTTGGTTGGCACCATCAGCGGCGTCGGCGGCCTTGGCCTTGAGGCGCGCCCGGATTGCCAGCCCGGCACAGATCCAGGCGCCAAACCAGAACAGCGCCATCAACAGGTCGGAGGGCAGTAGCGCCGTGGCGATGCAGAACCCCAGTGAAAGCAATTTCCAGCACGGTTCGTGGCCGAACAACGACACGAGGAACAGCAAAAACAGGACGACGACAATTCCAACGACAAAATAGCCAAAGCCGGCCCAGTTATCCATGACGTCCACGCTGCCAGCACGATGCCGTGCAGCTTCGTAACATCATCCGGCCAACGCGGCGATGCGATCTATCGCCTCAACGCAGCCCCGCTCTAGCTCCGCAACCCCGGTGCTTCCTGCCCGGTGCGCGCGACATATTCGGAATAGCCGCCACCGAATTGATGGATGCCTTCCGGCGTCAGCTCCAGCACGCGGTTGGAAAGGGCCGCCAGAAAATGCCGGTCATGCGAAACGAACAGCATGGTGCCCTCGAATTCGGACAACGCCTGAATCAGCATTTCCTTGGTCGCGAGATCGAGATGGTTGGTGGGCTCGTCCAGCACCAGAAAATTCGGCGGATCGAACAGCATGTGCGCCATCACCAGCCGCGCCTTCTCGCCGCCCGAGAGCACACGGCATTTCTTCTCGACGTCGTCGCCGGAAAAACCGAAGCAGCCGGCCAGCGCGCGCAGCGAGCCTTGGCCTGCCTGCGGAAACGAATCCTCCAGCCACTGGAACACGGTGCGCTCGCCGTCGAGCAGGTCCATGGCATGCTGGGCGAAGTAGCCCATCTTGACGCTGCCGCCGATCGCCACCGTGCCGTCGTCGGGTTCGGTCGAGCCCGCCACCAGTTTTAGCAGCGTCGACTTGCCGGCGCCGTTGATGCCCATCACGCACCAGCGCTCGCGGCGGCGGATCATGAAGTCGAGCCCGTCATAGATGCGGCGGCTGCCATAGCCCTTGTGGACGTTCTTCAGCGCGACGACGTCCTCGCCCGAACGCGGCGCCGGCAGGAATTCAAACGCCACGGTCTGGCGGCGCTTCGGCGGCTCGACCCGCTCGATCTTGTCGAGTTTTTTGACCCGGCTCTGCACCTGCGCCGCATGCGAGGCCCGCGCCTTGAAGCGCTCGATGAACTTGATTTCCTTTGAAAGCATCGCCTGCTGGCGCTCGAACTGGGCCTGCTGCTGCTTTTCGTTCAGCGCGCGCTGCTGCTCGTAGAATTCATAATTGCCGGAAAAGGTCGTCAGCGTGCCGCCGTCGATCTCGACCACCTTGTTGATGATGCGGTTGATGAACTCGCGGTCATGCGAGGTCATCAGCAGCGCGCCCTCATATCCCTTCAAAAACTGCTCCAGCCAGATCAGGCTTTCGAGATCGAGATGGTTGCTCGGCTCGTCCAGCAACATCACGTCGGGACGCATCAAGAGAATGCGCGCCAGCGCCACGCGCATTTTCCAGCCGCCCGAAAGCGCGCCGACGTCGCCTTCCATCATTTCCTGGCTGAAGCCGAGGCCCGACAGCGCCTCGCGCGCGCGGCCGTCGAGGGCATAGCCGTCGAGTTCCTCGAATCGGCCCTGCACTTCGCCATAACGCGCAATGATTTCGTCCATCTCGTCCATGCGGTCCGGATCGGCCATCGCGGTCTCGAGATCCTTCAGCTCGCTTGCCACGATGCTGACCGGACCGGCACCGTCCATGACCTCGGCCACGGCGCTGCGGCCCGACATCTCGCCGACGTCCTGGCTGAAATAACCGATCGTAATGCCGCGATCGAGCGAGACCTGGCCCTCGTCAGGTGGTTCCTGGCCCGAAATCATCCGGAAAAGCGTGGTCTTGCCGGCCCCGTTCGGGCCGACCAGGCCAATTTTCTCGCCTTTCTGGAGCGCCGCGGAGGCTTCGATGAAGAGGATCTGGTGGCCGACTTGCTTGCTGACGTTATCGAGACGGATCATTGGGGCCTGAAAAAAGCGGGAAATCGTTGCGCCGCTCTTAGTCCATGTGGCGAGTGGGTGGAAGCCTGTTTGAGCCGATGCCGGACGTTTGGTTCCGGCCCTGTACGTGAACCCGCGGCCTGACCCCAGCGACCAAGCGCCATGACACCAGACGAAACAGCGGCCGAGATCGCCGAGATCATTGCTGAAGCCGCCGCGCGGCCGCTGCCGGACGCGGCCTATGCCGTGTGGCGGGCGCGCTATCGGCTGGACAGGATCGAGGGACGGCCGACAGATGAACAGGTCCGTATTTTTTGCGCCATGTCACCTGCCGAACAGTCCGCCCAGATGCGTCACGATCGCGATCATGCGCAGGACGGACCGATCTTTCCCCATCTGAAAGCGGCGCATCCGCACGCTGATGATGCCGACATCAAGCAGGCGATTTCAGCGGCGGTGCGTTTCGAGGACGCCTGCTTCAAATATTTCGTTCACGACGGCACGGATTACTGGGAACGGTGCGTCAACGCCGTCGCGCGCGCAGAAAAAGAAAACCCGTTCTATCTGGAGAGCACCTATCGGCTCGCGGCCAACGACGTCGCCTATTACAATAAGTGACAGGGCTCTTCTCCTGTCATACGCGGGCTTGACCCGCGTATCCATCAAGCTTTGCTAGACTCTAGCGAAGCAGATGGATGGCCGGGTCAAGCCCGGCCACGACAGTGCCAACGCTGTCAGAAGCACAAATTCGTCACTACGTTGCCGCGCTTGTCCTTGATCGTATACGGACACCGCGCCCGCTCCAGCGCCTTCTTGGCGTCCTCGTCGCCGAGTGCGGCGGCGCGCTGGTAATAGGCTTTGGCGGCGTCGGAATCCTTCGATCCACCCCGGCCTTCCTGCGTGAACGAACCCATTCGCTCCAGCGCGCCGGGATGATTTTGCGCCGCCGCCTTCTCAAACAGCGCGCGGGCCGCGACGTCGTCCTTGGTCCCGCCCTCGCCCTCCGCCAGCATCATGCCGAGCTGGTACTGCGCCTCGGCATTGGTCTCGGCCCCCTTCGACAGCAATTCGCGCGCCCGTGCCGGGTTGGACGAAGCACCTGTGCCGCCGCCGAGCGCGGCCAGATTGCTGACACCACGGGGATTGCCGGCTTCGGCGGCGCGCTCGAACAGTTTTCGCGCCTGCGCCTCGTCTCTCGCAACACCCGCGCCATTGCCATAGAGCACGCCGAGTTCGACCATCGCCGACGTAGAACCCTTGTCGGCGGCCTTGCGCCAGGCTGCCATGGCCTCCGGCGTTTGCCGGTTGGCGGCATAGGCGCGTCCGAGCTGGTACATCGCCCGCCGCGAGCCGTTGGCGGCGACTTTGCAATATTTGATGGCGGTGGCGATATCGGAGGCGGCGACGTCGGGCACACCCTTCACATCGGCCGGCTTGTCGGGGTCGGCAGGATCGGCGGCGACGCGATCGCACAGCACGAGATCGGCCGACTGCGCGCGGGCCAATATCGGCAACGCAGCCAGCGCCGCCATGGCGACGCCCGCAACGATCGCAAATCTGAGAAACCGTCTCCTCATGATCGGCAGGTTGCGTCGATGTCCGGACAATTTCAAGGCTGCAAATTCACGGCTCAAGCCCGCTCTCGCGCAACACCGGCGCGACCTCGGGCGAAGCAAGATAGCGCAACAGCCGGTCGGATTGGGCGGCCTTTTGCGATACCGCCATGCGACCGGCGGAGAACACCGCCGGCGTTTGCAGTTGGCGCGGAATGGATCCGACGACCTCGATGCCGCCGATCTGCTTCAACTCGCTGATCTGCTGGACCGCCAGATCGGCTTCGCCGGTCACCAGCCGCTCGGCGGTAAAACCCTGCGGGATGATGACAGCCCTGGCATTGACCTCGGATGCAATGCCGAGGCTCTCGATCAGCTTTGCAAACAGGATGCCGCTGGCGCCGAGCTTTGAATACGCCACTGAACGGGCGCCCAGTAGCGCAGCGCAGAGCGCAGGCTCGGTCGAGATGTCAGGATGGGGCGCGCCGGCCTTCACCGCGAGGCCGACATAAGAGCGCGCGAGGTCGACGCAGCTTTCGGCCGAGACGCGGCCCTCTCGGACGACCTCGTCGAGCCCCTCGCGGGTCAGGATCACGACATCGGCGGCCTCGCCGGCGCGCAGGCGACTTAGCAGCGCCAGGGTCGGCGCGAAATCCGCGTCGATCGCGGCGCCTCCGCCTGCCTGATAGTGTCCGGCGAGGCTGGAAACCGCGCCCTTCAAGGCCAGCGTCGAGAGCACGCGCACAGCATCGTCCATCACTGGCTACACCCGGTGCATCAGTTTCAGAACCGCGGTCAGGCGAAGACTACGCTTGCCGGCGAACGCAGTGGCGTCCAGCAGCGCGCCTTCCTGGTCGCAGGTACCGGCAAAGCCGATGCCGACCTCGTGGCCGCCGAACACGGGGTTATCGCCCTTGGCCGACGTGTGTTCCTGATTGAGGATCTGACCCTTCCAGCGGCCGTCCTCCGAGGTGTAGCTGCCGATATAGTAGAACGAGGCATCGCCGCCGAGGATCCGGCCCTCATTGAGCAGCATCACGCCGGTCAGACCGCCCTCGACCCCGTCGAGCATGCGAAGATGAATGGAGTAGAGCCCGTTGACGACACCGCCCTCGCCGACACCGCCGGCGATCGGGCTCGCCTCCTCCTCGATCGGCGTCATGACCGACTGGAACTTGACGCCCGGCAATTCCTTCAGCCCGCCGTCGAAACGAAAGAGCACGCCGTCAGGCCCGCCCTGCGCCAGCAAGGTCGCATCGTCGGTTCCGGCCATCGCACGGTAATTCGGGTCCGGGTTGTGGCGGATGGTTGTAACCTCGATGGCAATGCCGTCGCTGGATTCCCGATAGCCGCCGATATGGGCAAACGCCGAATTGCCGCCAAGCATCCTGCCGTCGCGCACGTACATCACGCTGCGGCCGACCGCATCGCCAAGCTGATACCTGACCTTGTAGAAGCCTTCGAACAATGGCTGCGTCCCCGGCAAGCGCACGACCGTTATCTAGCGCGGTTCATAACGCAGGGGAACGACTTTGAATCCACGTATTTGAATTAACCTCGTCAAATCGGACTGTCACAAACGGAATGATCCGCATAAACGCAAAGATCCGCCAAAGCGGTTTCGCTTTGGCGGATCAGAGGGCAACCCGGGCGCCCCCACCCGGGTGTGCTTTGTCGCTTAGGCCGCAGCCGACTTCTTGGCCGTCGGAACTTCAGCCACGGTCTTCAGGATCTGCGAAGCGATCGCGTAGGGATCGCCCTGCGAGTTCGGGCGACGATCTTCGAGATAGCCCTTGTAGTCGTTCTTCATGAACGAGTGCGGCACGCGGACGGAAGCGCCGCGGTCGGCCACGCCATAGCTGAACTTGTTCCAGGGAGCAGTCTCGTGCTTGCCGGTCAGGCGCTTGTCGTTGTCCGGGCCGTAGACGGCGATATGGTCCATGAGGTTTTTGTCAAAGGCCGCCATCAGCGCCTCGAAGTACGCCTTGCCGCCGATCTCGCGCAGGAAGGTGGTCGAGAAGTTGGCGTGCATGCCCGAGCCGTTCCAGTCGGTGTCGCCGAGCGGCTTACAGTGATACTCGATGTCGATTTCGTAGGTTTCGGTCAGCCGCTGCAACAGGTAGCGAGCCATCCACATTTCGTCGGCAGCCTTTTTGGAGCCCTTGCCGAAGATCTGGAATTCCCACTGGCCCTTGGCCACTTCGGCGTTGATGCCTTCATGGTTGATGCCGGCGAACAGGCAGAGGTCGAGATGCTTTTCGACGATCTCACGCGCGACCGAGCCGACATTGCTGTAGCCGACGCCGGTGTAATACGGACCCTGCGGCGCCGGATAACCAGCCGTCGGGAAGCCGAGCGGACGGCCGTCCTTGTACATGAAGTATTCCTGCTCGAAGCCGAACCAGGCGCCTTCGTCGTCAAGAATGGTGGCGCGCTTGTTGGTCGCATGCGGGGTGACGCCATCCGGCATCATGACTTCGCACATCACCAGAACGCCGTTGGGGCGCGCGCCATCGGGATAAATCGCGACGGGCTTCAGCACGCAGTCCGAGCTGCGGCCTTCCGCCTGCATGGTCGACGAACCGTCAAAACCCCACAGCGGCAGCTGCTCCAGCGTCGGGAAAGAAGCAAATTCCTTGATCTGTGTCTTGCCGCGCAGATTCGGTGTCGGCGTATACCCGTCGAGCCAGATGTACTCGAGCTTGTATTTGGTCATTGAGCCTCTCATGAGTTTTTATGCTGTTAAATGCAGGCAACTGAAGCCTTGGAGCTACCTACACACGTGTACCCGGCCACGTCAGGCCACTTATCACCAAGCAATTTAGGTGCCAGTCGCTGCAGTGCGGCATCGGCTATCCCCAGGAATGTCCACCCCACGACGCGCATTTTTTGATGCGACATAGGAGCGCGGCTGACATGCGCTCCAAGCGGCCAAATCGCGCCGTCGGCGCCGGATTGAGCCTGATTCTCCAGCAGTTCCCGAACTCGATCTGCCTGCGGATTAAAGCTGCGGCAGCTACCCGACACATCCCTCGGGAAGTTCGGCCACCGCCCGCAACCTTCGTGACGGCTCAAGCGTTAGTCATCTGCCCATTGCCTCACAGGAAGCAAAACAAGAAATGCCTACGAAATATACATTCCCTGACTTTTTTTGATCAACTTGCATTCGCGGAGGGCAAGAACGATATCGCGGTTACGGTAACCACAAGAGAACGAGTCGGGCGCACCATGGTGGTTCGTTCGCTCTCACGGAGAGACTGAGATGCTTACTACACGTGTGAATGAGGGGTCTGCCAAGATCTACCAATTCCCTGCCGGGGGCCGCGCCGCTCTCGGGGGACGTCGCTATGGCGAGACCAAAACTGCCGTTTCCGAGTTTGCCGCCCCGGTCAACTTCGCTGACAGCAGCGACAGCTGGTACCACGCGGCGGCCATCCAGGAAGCCAAACCCGGGCGTGACCACTGATGCCAGCTAAAGGTTGGGTAACGACGGCCTCGCGAGTTCAGGCGCCGTCAGCAAAGTAGAAAAGGGTCGGAACGAAATCGTTTCGGCCCTTTTTCATGCCCGAACGCGTTTACGTCCGCTCGCAAGCCGTGACCGGCCGCTTGATGTTCTTGAGCGTGGTCAGGCCTGCCTTGGCGATCTTGAGGGTTACGCCGCTGCCGGTATAGCGCGATCCCGACAGCGCCAGCCGCTTGGCCAGCGTCAACGCCCTGCCGTCGAGTTGCAGATGGGCGCGGGAATCGTACTGAAAAAATCCAACGATGAACTGTGTCCCGTCGGCACAGCGATAGTTTTGAAAGCTGCTCTGCGCGGCCGCCCGCGAGGGCGCGGCTGCAATCCAGGCGGCGAATAAAGCTGCGCCAAAAACCGTGATGTTCCGACAATTCATGTTTCGCCCCCTGAGAAGTCCAGTATAGACGAGACCGGGGCGGACGACATGCCCCTTCGGCCATTTCCACGGTACGAGATCGCAAGCCCCGAGATCGCAAGCCCGATGTCAGAATCCCCTGCCCGCCACCTCAGTCTTGCCGGCGCCAGCAATTTTCGCGATCTCGGCGGCTATACCGGCCGCGACGGCCGCATCGTGCGCTGGCGACAGATTTTCCGCTCCAACCATCTCGGCCATCTCACCGACGACGATGTCGCCGTCGTCAGGGGCCTCGGCGTCAAAAGCGCGTTCGATTTTCGCGGCGCCGAGGAGCGCCAGGCCGCGTTGTGCGGCATGTCCGACGTGACTGTGCATTCGTTGCCGGTCGAACCCACAGTGGTCGCCGCGTTGCGCGCCATCGCAGCCAGCGGGACGTCGCTGTCGGCAGAACATGCCACGGAAGTGATGCGCGGCTCCTACCGCAATTACGTGCAGGACAACACCCCGCGCTTCCGCGCGCTGTTCGCGCATCTGCTGCAAGATACCACCGCCCCGCTGGTGATTCACTGCACCGCCGGCAAGGACCGCACCGGCTTTGCCTGTGCGCTGATCCTGCATACGCTCGGTGTTGCCGATGACGTGATCCGGGACGACTATCTGCTGACCAACCGCTACTACCGGCGCGATCCCGCCAACGGCAGCGAACTGCCCGACGACGTCAAGAATGTGCTGGGTACGGTGCAGGCGTCGTTTCTGGGCGCCGCGTTCGAGGCCATCGAGGCCGACTATGGCGACCTCGAAACCTATTTCCGTGACGGCCTCGGTCTCGGGCAGCCGGAGCGCGCCAGCCTCGAGAAACGTTACCTGCAAGGCTGAACCGGCCAGCGTCCGACCGTTCAGGCCGCCGCTTCCATTTCCAGTTCGGCATCGAGATCGGCGATGACCTCCTCGAAGGCCAAAATCGCGGTCTGAATCGCGGCGATCTGCATCAATTCCAGGCTGCCGACCGGTCCACTGCGGTTTTGCAGCGCGACGATCAAATCCCTTCGCTGTTCCTTAAGCTGAACAAGCGGTAAACCGTGATCCGGTAGACTTCCCATGGTAAATCCCCTGCCTTGATTGCAGGCCCGTTGTACCAAGAGGGTTCTGAAATCGGCTTACGCAACTCCGGCAAATTTTATCGAATTGGCCTGATTCCGTAGTCTTACGGAACTCCGGCGGCCCTCACCGTCTTGTCGATCTGATCGAACAGCGCCTGCGTCACATATCTTGTCGCCCAATCGCTCAAATGCAGCACCTGGTCATCGGTCGGATCGATCAATTCCCGCATCGCGACGACCTCCTGCAAACGCTGCATCAGGGCGTAGCGATGGAACACATCGACTCCGACGGCATCAGCCAGTTCGGATATGCGCTTCACCATCCTGTCGGAGAGCGGTTTCTTCTCGGGTGTCACGACCGCGGTGGTGTATTGCGAGTCCATCAGGATGACATCAGTCGGGATCTTCGACAGGCAATTCAGCCCCTTCGCGATGGCATCCACGACTTTCCCGAACTCGAATCTCGGATCGGTGTCGTGAAAGACCGCATTGGTGCCGACCTGCCAGATCACCAGCGCTGGCGCCTCGTCGATCACATCGGATTTCATGCGGTCCATCTCGGTCGACGCTTCCTCGCCGCCAATCCCCCGATTGATGACGTTGATCATCCCGTTGCCGAACGCGCCCCTCAGCATCAACTCAAGGTAGGCCGGAAAGGGCAGCACCGGAGGCCTACCCGCCGTCGATGAGGAACCAAAGGCAACGATTTTGGTGTTTCGCTGCTGCAGACTTCGCGTCAGATGCGGAAGCGGGTATTTGAAGGCCACAATGTCCTGCAGCGTATCGCCAGGCGGGGAAGTTTCTGCCATATGCCTGCCCTGTTGTGGGAGCGATCATTGGTCGGGCGCATTTGGGAGAAATTTCTCCGAGCATGCAATCGATTTTCATCCAAACATTGAAGCCTTGCTGGAGGACGATTCATGGACGGAAAAGTGATTGTCGTGACTGGTGCCCTCGGCGCGCTCGGCAGGGTCGTCGCCGACGAGGCGTTGGCGCGCGGTGCCCGCGTCGGCTGCGTCGATCATGCCCCGACGCAGGTCCCGGCAACACCGGACCGGCTTGAGCTCGGCGGCGTCGACCTCACCGACCCGGCCCAGGCCAAAAAGGCGATCGACGCCACCGCCAGGCATTTCGGCAAGCTCGACGCGCTGATTAACATCGCCGGCGGTTTTGCGTTCGAAACACTTGCCGATGGCGATCCCAAGACCTGGCAACGCATGTACGCGCTCAACGTCACCACCGCGCTCAACGCCTCGCGCGCGGCGATCCCCTATCTCACCGCCTCGACCGCCGGCCGGATCGTCAATGTCGGCGCAATGGGTGCCCTTCAGGCCGGCTCCGGCATGGGCGCCTATGCTGCGTCCAAGGCCGGCGTGCACCGTCTTACCGAAGCGCTGGCCGCCGAACAGAAAGGCAAGATCACGGTCAACGCGGTGCTGCCGTCGACCATCGATACCGCGGCCAACCGCGCCAGCATGCCGAAAGCCGATTTCACAAAATGGGTGACGGGCAAGGAACTCGCCGATGTGATCCTGTTTCTCGCCAGCGACGCCGCCAGCGCGGTGACCGGCGCGCTGATCCCGGTGAGCGGGCGGGTTTAACCCTCCACCGCCACCAGCTTGCGCAACACCGCCTTGAAGCGGATGCTGCGCTTGCCGGCGAGCGCGGTGGCTTCGCCTTCCGCGCCTTCGCTGTCGTAGGTGCCGGAAAAACCGATGCCGACCTCGTAGCCGCCGAACAGCGGACGTTCGCCGCGGCTCAGCGTGTGCTCACGGTTGACGATCTCGCCCTTCCAGCGGCCGTTCGCCGACGAGTACGCGCCGATATAGTCGAAGAACGCGTCGCCGCCTCTGATATTGCCGTTTTGCAGCAGCATCACGCCGGTGTTGCCGCCGTCCATGCCGTCGAGCATCCGAATGTGAATGGAATACAGCCCGTTGCCGATCCCATCAGGCCCGACCTTGCCGGGCGGCGGCGCGGCGGCGTCATTGATCGGCGTCATGACCGCCCTCAGAACAGCGCCCGGCAGCGCCGGCGCGTGGCCTTCGGAATACAACTCGTCGCCGCGCAGCTCACCCGTGAACATCATGGGGATGTTGTCGACCGGGTAATGCGGCACATAGTTCGGATCGTGATTGTGGCGCGACATCATCAATTCCGATGAATAGACGCCGTCCTTCTCGGTGTAGCTGCCGACCAGCGACGAACCGGAGTTGCCGCCATAAAGCCTGCCGTCCGGCGTCGCGAACACCACGCCGCTGCCACTTCCGCGCGGCGTCTCGAACACGAATTTGTAAAGTCCCTGCAGCACGCCCTGTCCGCTCCGAAATCGGCAAATGCGCGGCAACCCGCGAATGCGCGATTCGCAGGTTCCCTCGTTCGCCATTTTGTCTTGTCCCGATCTGAGTTTAGCCGGTTAGGCATTACCCGATCAAACGATTTGGCCCAATCAAACGATTTGCCCGAATTCGGCTAGAGTTCAGACATTGAGTCGCGGCGTCAGCGCCGCCGGAGGCCGCCTTGGAAACCGCGCTTTATCTGCCCGTCAAACGCTTCCTCGAGAAGCTCGGCTTCACCGTCAAGGGCGAGATCGGCGGCTGCGATCTCGTGGCGCTCAGCGATGGCGACCCGCCGGTTGTCGTGATTGGTGAACTGAAGCTGACCTTCAATCTGGAACTGATCCTGCAGGCGGTCGACCGCGCCGCCGCCGCCGACGAGGTCTGGCTCGCGGCGAAATTATCCCTCCGCGGCAAGGGCCGCGAGAGCGACGCCCGCTACCGCAACCTCTGCCGCCGCCTCGGCTTCGGCATGCTCGCGGTCACCGACAGCGGCGACGTCGAGGTGATCGTCAAACCGCCCGACATCGCGCCTCGCCGTAACCCCAAAAAGCGCTCGCGGCTGGTTGCCGAGCACCGCCGGCGCAAGGGCGACCCGGCGATGGGCGGCTCGACGCGCGCGCCGATCATGACGGCCTACCGCCAGCAGGCGCTGGCTTGCGCCTCCGCGCTCTCTGCCGGGCCGCGGCGCGTCAAGGATCTGCGTCCTGAAATTCCGGACGCCGGGAAAATTCTGCTGCACAATGTCTATGGCTGGTTCGACCGCGCCGAGCGCGGCATCTATGTGCTGACCGATGCCGGTCATGCCGCGCTGAAACGCTGGCCGCAGCAGCCGATCGATTTCGCGAGCGCCGGACCGTCAACGCCATCAGCATGATGGCGGCCAAAACGGAGGAAGCAGATGATCGTCGTCACCGGCAGCGTCACGGCGCGGGCGGATTCCTTCGATGAAGTCCGGAAATTGAGCCTCGAACACGTCCGTCGTTCACGCACCGAACCCGGCTGCATCTCCCACGCCGTGCAGGTCGACTGCGAAAACCCGCTGCGGCTGGTATTTTTCGAGCAATGGGCCGATCGCGCCGCGCTGCTGGCGCATTTCGCCGTCCCCGCCTCGCGCGATTTCGTCAAATCGCTGCAGTCGCTGGCGGCTGCGGCCACGACCATCGAACTGTACGACGCTACCAGGCTGGAGAAGTTGTAGACGCATGGCTGTATTGCCATGTGAAATTCATATTGCAATGCAACATAAGGGCACCTAGGTATCTCCGCAACAGACGCGAGGCCCAGATGAGCGAAGACTGGAACACGAAATACGGCACAAGGCGCGTGCGGCGCGATCCGCCGACGCTGGAGGAGGCTATCTTCGCCGCGGTCGGGATTACCGACGATCCGCAGCAGCAGGCGGAAATCGCGGCGTCCCTGATGGGGATGCCCTACGAGGAAGTGCTGGCTGAAGTGAAGAAGACCGGCCGCTCGCTGGCGCGAACCGCCACGCGCGTCATCGCGGGCGAGCAAGGCGCGCAGCGCTCGATCGTGGTCGAACGCAAGATTGTCCGCCGATTCGGCAACGACAAGCGCACCGGCACTTGAGATTAATTCGCGGGATCTGAAATCCCGCGAATTAATGCCTAAAGCACCGCTTTCAGGCCGCCCGGCCCCAGCCGGTCATATTCACCAACATCTTCCAGTAAGCGCGGTTGAAGTTGACGACGGCATCGACGGCGGTCGTGACCGCTGACGGCGCCAGTTCGGTCTCGTCCTGCTGGGTCAGATCAATCGTGCCGGTCGATTCGCCGTAACGGAAGGTCAGGTGGGCGCCGAACTTGTTGGCGAGCGCCCGCATGGCGTTGTTCTGCGCCCCGGTGGTGATCCGCAGGTTCTGGTAGCCTTTGGCGCGGGCCTCCGTGATCAGTTTGCGGAACAGGATGCTGCCGACACCGCGCCGCCGCACCGAGGCTTCGACGCTGAACGCGATTTCGGGCAAAGAATCCGGCGATTGATCCGGCGGATGCAGCTCGGCCGCGCCACGCACCACCCCGTCCTCGAAGAAGGCGATGATGGTGGTGCCGTCATCGGCGCATTTTTCGGCGTAACGCTCGATAAAGCTGTCGTCCATGAAGCCATGGAAGCGATCATGCCGGCTGGTGCGGTCGAGCCGCAGCAAGTGATCGCGCAACAGCGGCAATTCTTCCTGCTGGCTCAGCGTCCTTACGCTGCTGTTGGCAAGCGCGGCGGCGATAACGGTTAGATACATCGTGTAGCTCCTCTGAGAGAGCCCTCGAGGAGGCGTCGAATCCCTAGACCGCCAATATTGTGCATCGCAACATTAATTTCAAGCCCTTGGAATGCCTGATATAAAGTCAATTTTAGGTTAACTGATTATTAAGCATTCAGATCCGGATCAGAGCACCAGCTGGGTTTGCGTCACCACCGCGACCAGCTTGCCGTCCTCGGTCTCCAGCCGCGTCTGCCAGACTTGGGTACGCCGACCCCGATGCACCGGCGTGGCGGTGGCGGTCACCGTCGAGCCCTCTTTGGCGCCGCCGATAAAGTTGGTCTTGCTCTCGAGCGTGGTCGTGCCCTTGGCGTCCTCCGGCAGGTTGATGACGGTCGCGGCAGCACCGACCGAATCCGCGAACGCCATCACCGCGCCGCCGTGAATCGTGTTGCGCAGCGTGCAGAGCTCCGGCCGAACCACCATCTGCGCCACCACGCGATCGCTGTCGGCCGCGATGAAGGTCACGCCCTTCAATTCCGCGAACGGCATTTTCATCGACTGGATTTTTTCAAGCGGCGTCATGGATCCTCCGGTTTTCTTTCTACCGATTTCTTAGGAGAATGGATGGTGCGGGTAAATCAGGCAATGACGTCGGAGGTAATGGTTACCGTGACAACGCGCCGCTAATTCTGCATATCGTTCGACATGCGCCAGTTCCCGCCCCGCCGGATCGTCTGCCTCACGGAAGAGACCGTCGAGACGCTGTACCTGCTCGGCGAGCAGGACCGCATCGTCCGCGTCTCCGGCTATGCGGTGCGGCCGCCACAGGTCCGGCGCGAGAAGCCGCGGATCTCGGCCTTCATCTCCGCGGACATCCCGAAAATTCTGGCGCTGCAGCCGGATCTGGTGCTGGCCTTTTCCGACCTGCAGGCCGACATCGTCGCCGACCTGGTGCGCTCCGGCGTCGCCATCCACGTTTTCAACCAGCGCGACGTCGCCGGCATTTTTGCGATGATCCGCACGCTCGGCGCGCTGGTCGGTGCGACCGAACGCGCCGACCAACTCGCGGCCGGCTTTGAAGCGCGCCTCGCGCGTATCGCTGCGACACCGCGGCCCTCGCCCAAACCAAAAGTCTATTTTGAGGAATGGGACGATCCGCTGATCAGCGGTATCGGCTGGGTGTCCGAACTGATCGAGATCGCCGGCGGCGAGGACGTGCTGCCAGAACTGCGGTTTCAGCCGGCCGCGAAAGACCGGATCATTTCGACCGATACGGTGCGCGACGCCGCTCCCGACGTGATCCTGGCGTCGTGGTGCGGCAAGAAAGTCGTGCCTGATCGCATCCGAGATCGGCCGGGCTGGGGCGATATCCCGGCGGTGCGCAACAACCGCATCGTCGAGATCAAGTCGCCGCTGATCCTGCAGCCGGGACCGGCCGCGCTGACCGACGGGCTCGATGCGATCGTTGCGGCGTTGTGGGTGGATCACATCTAAGTTCTCCGCCGTCATTGCGAGCGGAACGAAGCAATCCATCTTTCGGCGGAAAGAAAGAATGGATTGCTTCGTCGCTTCGCTCCTCGCAATGACGGGGGAAGTTTAAATCTTCTCCACTCCGCACCATTCCGCGATGAACAATGCCGTCGCCTTGGTCGATTTCCGCAACGACTCCAGGTCGACATATTCGTTGAAGCCGTGCATCGCCTCGCCGCTGGCGCCAAAACAGAGGCTCGGAATGTTGTAGTTCAGCCCGTAAAACCGCGTGTCGGTCAGCGCCGTAAAAGCCTGCTCCGGCACCGCGCCGCCGCCATAGACCGCCGCGAACGCCTTGCCGAAGGCCGCTTCCGGTGCCGCGGAATCCTTCAGCTCATAGCCTTCCGAAAGGAATCCGGACCACTCCACCTGCGGCGGATTGTTGGAGAGAAAGCGATGGTCGCGCGCCGCCGCTGATACGCAGGCCATGATTTCGCTCTGCGCGTCGGCGACAGACCAGCCCGGCAGAATGGCAATGCGGCAATCGACGTCGCACCAGGCCGGCACGCTGGAAGCCCAGTCGCCGCCCTTGATAATGCCGGGGTTGAAGTTGATGGGATGGTCGACCACGCCGAAATGATGATCCTCCTTCGCACGCTCGTTCCATTCGGCTTCCAGCTTCTGCAGCGAATGGATCAGATGATAGGCGGCCATGATGGCGTTGGCGCCGGAGCCGGCCTCGTACACATGGACGGGAAAGCCACGCACCTTCAGCCGAAACCAGATCACGCCGACCTGCGAGCGGATCATCTTGCCGAAGGTCGGTTCGGGAATGAAGCAAGCATCGGCGCGGTAGCCGCGCTGCAGGGTCGAGAGCGCGCCGACGCCGGTGCTCTCTTCCTCGATCACGGATTGAAAGTGAATACGCCCGGTCGGTCGCAGCCCCGCGGCCTTGATCGCATCCAGCGCGTAGAGCGCGCCGATGGTGCCCGATTTCATGTCGCAGGCGCCGCGGCCAAACATCTTGCCGTCCTTGATGACGGGTGAGAACGGCGGCGTCTCCCACATGTCGAGCGGACCGACCGGAACCACGTCGCAGTGCCCCTGCAGGATCAGCGATTTGCCGGCATTGTTGGTCGGACGGTAGGTGCCAACCACGGTACGCGCCCTGGAAAAATCATGCTCGATCGGGCCGAAGCCGCGCAGGTCCTTCAAATCCCCGACGTCGATATGCCAGTCGTCGACCTCATAGCCGCGCCCGCGCAGCAAATCGCCGATCATGTCCTGGCACGGCCCCTCGGCGCCGCGGGTCGAGGGGATGGCGACAAAATCTCTCGTCGTCGCCAGCTGCGCGTCGAAGCCGGCATCGATGGCATCGAGTATTCGTTGTTGGTCGTTGGCGTCCATTACGTCGGTATTCCCTGCTCAATTGCTTCTCGAGCCAATCAAAGCATAATCTCGCGGGAACTCCAGCGCTTTAGATTGCTTTTAGAATCGGCGGTGCCCTCCTACAGTTGCGGTCCATTCACGCACATGCGCCAGACGGAGACACCGGATGCCCGGCAACCGCAATATCATGTTCCTCATCATCGGCGCCCTGATCGTCGCCGTCGGCGTACTCGGCTATAATCTCTACCAGACCAAGAAACAGCCAGAGGGCCTGCAGATCAATCTCGGCCCCAACGGGCTGAAAATCGAGAACAAGTGAGGGATATCGATTTGACGATCACCAAGGTTGCCGCGACCGGCTGGACCGCCCTGCCCGCGAGCCTCGCTCTGGTGCTGCTCGCAACGCCTGTTCTCGCGCAACAGGTCTCGCGCGAGCAGGACATCGTCAACTTGCGGCTTGGCCAGCGCATCCTGGTCGATGACGGGTCGTGTCCGGCCGGGCAGATCAAGGAAGTCTCCGGCGCGCGGATGACTCCCGCAGGCGTCGTACACGCCGCCAAATGCATTCCGCGGCTGGGGCCAAAGCGGAAATAACCAGCGCGAACGGCTAGAACATCTCGTTGGCGTTGGCGGGCTTCTCCGGAATCTCCTGCGCGACGTCCCAGTGCTCGACTATCTTGCCGTTCTCAAGCTTGAAAATGTCGACGATGGCGCGGCCGCGGGTGCCCTTTTCGCGCACGCTGTGGACGTGAAGGATCACGAAATCGCCTTCCGCGAACGCGCGCTTGATCTCGCTGTGCGAGTCCGGGAATTTTTCGCGCAGGAAACCGAGGAAGGCCTTGAAGCCTTCAATCCCATCAGGTGCCGTCGGATTGTGCTGGATGTAGCGCGGGCCGAAAAACTTCGCGGCGGCGTCAAAGTCTTTCTGGTTGAGGCCCGCCTCGTAAAATTCGAGCACGGTCTTCTTGTTGGCCTCCAGAATGGCAGCATCGGCGGCGAGCGCCGGAGATACTGCCAGCGTCAGCAGGCCGGCAAAACCGATGATGATGGATCGCATGACAGTTCCTCTGTGCGGACGGAGATGACGGCAGGCTACCAGCTTCCGTATTGACCGACGACCCCCCGCCACAGCGCGTCGCGTTCCCTGGCCAGCGACTCCTTGCCGACGCTGGCGTTCTTTGCCGCTGCGGTGATGACCATGACCAGCTTGAGCTCGGGGTCGACGAATACTGACTGCCCGTAGACGCCGAGCAGCGCAAACCTGCGCTTCTCGCCCGGAAACAGCCAGAACTGGTAACCGTAGCCGAAATACGGCGTCGCCTTGCGCGGCGTGAACGCGTCGGGCTGGCGGTGCCAGTCGGTCGCGTCGAGCAGATATTCCTTCGGTACGATCTGTTTGCCGCCGGCGGCGCCATCGTTGGCGAGAGATTCCGAGCCGGCCGAAGTCGCGCAGGATGGCATTGAAATTTCCCGATCCGGTCTCGGTGCCGTCCCGGGTCCTGATCCAGGTCGCGTCGGCCTCGGCGCCCATCGGCTGCCACAACCGCGGCGTCAGGTAGTCGCTCAGCGTGGTGCCGGTCGCCGCGCGCAATACCAGCGTCAGGGCCACGGTCTGGTTGGAAGCGTAATGGAAAACCATACCCTGCTCGACCTCGCGCGTATTGAATGCGCGCAATGCCGCGATGGAATCCTGCGTCAAACGGATCCGGTTGAACTTCGAACTGTCGTCGTTGCCGTCATAGACCTCCTTGAATGGCACTCCAGACGCCATCCGCAGCATGTTGCGGATCGTGGTTTCGCCATAGGGATTGCCGGCAAGCTTTGGCACATATTTGGCGACCGTATCGTCGAGCGATGCTATCTTGCCCTCGGCCAGCGCCATGCCGACGGCGAGACTGACGATCGACTTCGCCATCGAGTGCGACACGAAGCGGTCTTCCGCATATCGGCTATATTGGTAGCGCTCGGCCAGCACTTCGCCGTCCTTGATCAGCAGAAAGCCGGTCACCCGCTGATGCGCCAGGAAATCGTCGAGCGAAAAACTCTGCTTGTCGAATCGATACTCGATTTTCGGCGGGTTTGAAGCCGCGGGAAGCGGCAGCGGCGCGTCCGACTTCTTCAGGGTATTATGCGGCAGAAAACTATCGAGATGGCTGAACGATCCGACCCGCACGCTCTCGTCGAAGAACCAGGTGGCCGGCCTGCCGACCGGATAGCCAGCCGCCTTTCCCAGTAATTCCTCGTCAGGCGCGGCAAGGGCCGGAAACGCAGGCGCGACAAGCACCGCGCTCAGGAGCAGGATTCGCCATGACGGCATGGGATGGCTCGCGCAAAGGGATCATCGACCGGCCATTGCCTTACAATGGCGGTCACGCTCGTGTCGAGGCGGCGGCATCGAAACGGATTAACATTTGGTGAGGATGATTTGGGCGGCGGGGATTTTCAAGTCCGACGCGCGCCGGTTTAAGGCTTCGACGGCTCGGGCTCGAACATGCACTGCAGCGTCGGCTTTGCGATCTTGGTGAAGGTCGGGCCGATCTCGGATTGCTTCGACGGCGGCACCCAATCGGTCTCGATCGTCGGCACGCCGGTCTCGCTGATGCCACGCAACAAGGCCTCGCGCAGGTCGGTATCTTCGACGGTGGCGGCCGCGTAATCGTGCAGACAGCCGCAGACGGCTTCGGGGTGCGCCCAGCGCCCGACCATGTGCGGCGCGCACAACCGCACGAATTCGCCGCGCGGATCGGGAACACGGAACAGGGAACGAAGGGGCATCGGCTGAAGCTGGGCCTGGACTTGAACCTGCCCTTTGACTTGCGCTTGCGCCGAACCAACCAGAACGAAGGAAGTCAGGATCGCGGCGGAACAGATGCGTACAAACATGTAGTGCCTTTATCGGCGAGTTTCTTGGGAGCTATCCGCTGCGCTTACTTGGCGGCAACCACGATCGGCTGGGGCGCCGGGGTCATTGCCGGGGAACCGTTGTAGGAGAAGGTGCCGATGCCGGGCAAGCCGTTGTCCGAGGACCCCGCCATCGAGGGACCAGCCATGATGAAGGCGAAAGCGAGGATGAAGCTGATGGTCCGCATCGGACTGTCTCCGGTTTCGGTGCCGGCGTCCCCGCCGTTTCGTTGGCAGTCTGATAGCCGTAGGCTGTTTCCGGATATTTGCGCCAAAAGCTGAAAATGGTTTCGTGGTGACGGAGATTTGTTTCGTCGGCCCGGTCGGACGAAACATTGACGAAAATAACTCAATTACATCAGTAAAGTGACCTAGCGAAGGTCGGCAAAGCCGTTCGGCACCGATTGGCCTACTGGCTGATCGCCGCCACCACATCGGGCACCGATGTCACCATCGGTGACCCGCAATAAGCGAACGTTCCAACACCCGGCATGTCGCGGTCGGCGCTGCCGGCAAGTGACGGGCCGGTCAGGATGAAAACCAGGGCAACGATATAGCTGAGGGCTCGCATCTGAGTTCTCCACGCACCATCTGGAGATCAGACGCCCGCTGGGCCCGGCGGGTTCGACCCGTCAGGCGAGTTCTTAAGGTTTCTCTGCAAAGAAGCCGCTCGCGAGTTTGGGGCCGGTCGTGAACCGAAGCTTCGGTTCCAGCCACTCAGTAGAAAATCGTCCCAGTCGAACGATGTGCAACTTTCCGCGTCAGTGCGCGTTCTAACCTCTCCTCAACGAAGGATAGCAGTCGTGGCCAATGGCAACATCGATGTTGGCAAGCAAACCGCGACCCGCAAACCCGGCCAGCCGCTGGTTGAAAGTTTGTCAGGGCGTAACGGCTCTACGGGATTACGGATCGACAGTCCCCTGAAGCAAGATTCTCTAAAAGCCGAGCGCCCTTGTGGCGCCATGTCACAGCAAGGCGGCGAATTCCGCGGCAATGTATCGGCGCCGCAGAAATTCGTGCAGCTGGTCGGCTGCCGCGAGCCCAAGGTCAGCCGCGATTCCAAGGTCAGCAAGGGCTCCGAGGCGCGCCAATATTCCAGTCCGGCCAAGCGGTAAGCCCGGGGCTTATCAAGCGGAAGGCCCGGGCTTCGCGCGCGTGACCCGAACGCCTATTGGACGAACTCGCCACATTTCTGAACCGCGGTATCGGCGCCCCCCCACGGCATGATCGGTACCGAGGAGGTCGAGTTTTTGGGTGAACCTTCGATCAGTTTATCCGAATAGACCATGTAAACCAGCACGTTGCGCTTGGCATCGCAGCCGCGAACGATCTGCATCCTCTTGAAGAACAGCGAACGGCGCTGGCGGAACATGTCGTCGCCTTGCGTCATCTTGTCCTTGAAGCGGATTGGCCCGATCTGGCGGCAGGCCAGTGAAATGTCCGAGACCTCCTCGGCGAGGCCCAGCCAGCCCTTGAAGCCTCCCTTCTCCGGTACCGTAAAGTGACAGGCGACCCCCTCGACCTCAGGGTCGTCGACGCCGTAGGTCGCCAGCTTGTCGTTGGGACTGAGCAGTTTGAACACAGTCGAACGGCGGAAGATCAGGTCGGGTTCGTCGGCGGCAGCGGTCGGGCCCGATTGCCACAGGGTCAGCGCCAATACCGCCAGGGCCAATATTCTCCACTTCCTGTCACACTTTACGATGGCCTTGGATGTCATTGATATCTCCGCTGCAAAGGCCTTCAAACGGCCCGTGTCCCATGTAATGCCTGAAAGCCGCGCAGGAAGGCCGGCGCGTGCTGACGACCGAGCCTCGTTTAACGGAATGTGAGGCTTTTTTGCTACGCTCAGGGCGAAAAACAGCGGCTTTAGAAGGCTTACGCTGGTGAACGCTTTTGGCGTCTGCGACAACAAATGAATACCGGGCCACTGGATTCGAAGTTCTGGAATTCGAGGATTATGCGCGTGAGTGGGCATCGTATTTTGAGTGCGGCTATTGCGGGCGTAACGGTTGCGGACCAGCGGTCCAGGCGCACAGGGTTTTGGCAGATTGCGATGCTGACGGCGGCAGGCTCCCTCGGTGCCGCTTACCCGGCAGATGCCGCGCTGCTTTACTATCAGGACTCCGATTCCGGCTATTACCGCCCCTCGCCGTCGGCGCAGCCGAAGCGGCAGCGTAACGCGCGAAAGAATTCGGCCTCCAAGAAAGAGGCCGCGGAAAAGGAAACCGGCGCCAAGCCGCAGGGGCCGCTGATCATCGCGATCTCGATCGATAAGCAGAAGGTCCGGGTCTACGATTCCCGCGGGCTGTTCGCGGAAAGCTCGGTGTCCACGGGCATGAAGGGTCATTCGACCCCGATGGGCGTGTTCAGCATCATCCAGAAGCACAAGTTCCACCACTCCAACATCTACAGCGGCGCACCGATGCCGTACATGCAGCGCATCACCTGGTCCGGTGTCGCGATGCATGCCGGCGTGTTGCCGGGCTATCCGGCGTCGCACGGCTGCATCCGCATGCCGATGGCGTTTGCCATGAAGATGTGGAACTGGACCAGAATGGGCGCGCGCGTGGTCGTGACTCCCGGCGAGATCACGCCCGCGAACTTCGCGCATCCGCTGCTGGTGGCGCAGAAGGTCACACCACAGCCGGTCATTGCCGACGAACCGAAAGCGGACGTGCCGGCGGTAAAGGGCGACAAGGGCGCCGACGCCGGCTCGGCCATCAGGTCAGAGAATTCGGCCGCGAGCCTCGAACTGCGATCGACCGTAGGCCATGCGTCGCCGACCCGCACCGCCGACGCCAGCAGCGCCATGCCGGCGGCGAATGCCGCGGTCACGATGTCGGATGCGACGCCTTCCGGCATGTCGCCTGCCAGCGAAGCTGCGAGCACGGACGCAGCGAAGCCGGAAGTGGAAGCAACGCCCGCCGCCACTGCCGACACCGCTTCATCCGACAACAAGCCGGCGGAAGCCGCTATTGCCGACGTAAAATCCGACGCGACCGGTTCGGTCGAGAACAAGGCCGACGAGGCCCAGGCTCCCACCGCCGCCGCTGACGACGCCGCTAAAAGCGACGTGACGGCGAGCACTAAGGTCGAAGACAAGACGGCAGAGACCAAGGTTGAAGCCAAGTCTGACGTGAAGCCTGAAGCCAAGACGGACGACGTGAAGACGGAGGCCGTCAAGGCTGAGCCAGTCAAGATCGAAGTAACCAAGGCCGACGAGCCGAAGGCCCCGGAGATCAAAGCCGTCGAAAAGCCGGCCGAGCCTGCCAAGGCGGTCGCCGACGCACCGGCTGCGGTCGACGTGAAAAAAGACACGGCGCGCCTGCCCGGCGTCGCCGTCGCCAAGGCCGAGCCCAAACGCACCGGCCAGATTGCGGTGTTCGTGAGCCGTAAGGATTCCAAGCTCTATGTGCGGCAGAACTTTGCGCCGCTGTTCGACGTGCCCGTGACGATCGCCCCGAGCGACCGGCCGCTGGGCACCCATGTGTTCACCGCGGAAGCCGACAAGACCGATCCCAACCTGTTGCGCTGGTCGGTGGTCTCGATGCCGGTGACCGCGCGCAACGCGGCCCGTAACGACGACGATCGTCCGGCACGGCGCCGCAAGGGCGCAACCCCTGCCGAGGTCAAGGCGCTGCCGACGCCCGACAGCCCGGCCGAGGCGCTGGACCGCATCACCATCCCGCAGGATGCGATGGTGCGCATCACCGAAGCCCTGACCACCGGTGGCTCGATCATCGTGTCCGACCAGGGAATCAATCAGGGCGAGACCGGCGAAGGCACCGATTTCATCGTTTCGCTGCACTAAGCAAGCGCGCCCCGCCATAACGGCTTGTTGAGCGGCGTAGGCTTGCGCTCTGCGCTATGCTTGCGGATATCAATCGGCAGCCGGGGCTTCGCATGATCAATCGCAGGACGATGATGACGGCAGCGCTCGGAGCATTCGCCGGTGCCGCTTCGACCAGACAGGCGTCCGCTCAAGCCGGCATGAGCCGGATCACCGCTTACGCGTTTTCATTTCCGGGGCTGGCCGGCGGCGACATTAGGCTTGCAGACCATGCCGGCCATCCGATGCTGATCGTCAACACCGCTTCCCTGTGCGGCTTCACCCCGCAATATACCGGCTTGCAGCAATTGTGGACCGAATTTGGCGACCGCGGCCTCGTCATGGTCAGCGTTCCCTCCAACGATTTCGGCGGACAGGAACCGGGCGGCGCCACCGAAATCGCCGAGACCGCGCAGCACCAATATGGCGTTACCTTTCCGATCGCGGCCAAGGCGGTCGTGAAGGGGCCGAACGCGCATCCGTTCTACAAATGGGCGGCGGAGGCGCGACCGAAGGACGTGCCGCGCTGGAACTTCCACAAATACCTCGTCGGCCGCGATGGCTATATCGCCGACGTATTCCCGGAATCCGTCGAACCCGGCGATACCCGCGTGAAAACCGCCATCGCACGGGCGCTGAGCCAGAACGTCACCGAACGCAGCGGCTAGCACTTCAGGAACCGGGTCAAAACAACGGACTAATCCCCTGAATTAACCGGTTAAGCGACAAATCGACCGGTACCGACGACAGCCGTTGCCTTGGCGGGCTGGCTCCAATTAGGGTACGATGCGTTGGGGCTGCAAGCGGCCCGGACCACGGCAAAATGCCGGTACCGGGAGCGGGATCCGAATTTTTGAGGAAGACAAAATGCGTATCGCGGCAGGGTTGATCTTTGCAGGCTCGGTTTCGCTGCTGGTTTCAAGCGCGGCGTGGGCACAAACGCCTCCGGCCAAAGGCACGGTCTCGCCTCAAGCGGCAGCTCAACAGGCTGCGGCCCCCGCTCCTGTCGCAGCGCCGGCAGCGCCCGCCGCAGCACAGCCCGCGCAACCGGCCAGAGCCGCCTGCAACACGCCGGGCGCGCTCGGCGTCGGACGTACCGTCGAGATCGACACCACGGGCGGACCTGGATTCGGCTTCGAGCATTTCAAGCAGCTCGATTTCCTGCGCGACAAGGAAGTGGTGCTGACTTTCGACGACGGCCCTTGGCCGCTGAATACGCCCGCTGTGCTGAAGGCGCTGGCGGACGAATGCACCACCGGGCTCTTCTTCACCATCGGCAAGCACGCCACCTACTATCCTGAAATCATCAAGCAGGTTTACGCGGCCGGCCACACCGTCGGCACCCACACCTGGTCGCATGCGACCCTGACCAACAAGAAGCTGACCGAAGACCAGCGCAAGGAAGAGATCGAAAAGGGTTTCAGCGCGGTGAAGTGGGCGCTCGGCGGCGTCTCGCCGTCGCCGTTCTTCCGCTTTCCGGCGCTGCAGCACCCGCCGGAAATGGTCACCTATCTCGGCGACCGCAACATCGCGATGTTCTCCTGCGACCTCGACTCCTTCGACTTCAAGGCGCGTAACGCCCAGGCCGTCATCGACGTCACGATGAAGAAGCTCGACAAGCTCGGCAAGGGTATCATCCTGATGCACGACTTCCACAAGCACACCGCCGAAGCGCTGCCCGACCTGCTGAAGAAGCTGAAGGCCGGCGGCTACAAGGTCGTGGCGATGAAGGCCAAGTCCCCGGTGCAGACCATGGCCAAATACGACGAAGAGGTCGTCAAGGACCTGAAGCTGCCTACCGTCAGCTCGCGGCCGGTTTCCAGCGTCGTACAGACGATTTCGGAATAGTTGGCGGCAGCAAGTCAGTGCCGGCGCTGCGCATCGAGGGTTACGTCATCGTGTCCGGCGACGGCATGCTGGCGAACGCCGATCGCGTGATGCCGGAAGGTTTGAAGTTCGAGGGCGACAAGAAGTTCTTCACCGACGCCCTCGACCATGCCGACCTGATCGTGCACGGCCGCAATTCGTTCGAGGACCAGCCGAATTCGCCGAAGCGAACGCGGCTGGTGTTGACCCGCAACGTCGAGACGATTGCGCCCGATCCGTCCAATCCGAAATCCACCCTGTGGCATCCGGCCGGCGCTTCCTTTGAAGCCGCCTGCGACCGTGCTGGCGTGCGCACCGGTACCGTCGCCGTTATCGGTGGCCCCTATGTGTTCGGCATGTTCATGGACCGCTACGACACGTTCTGGCTGTCGCTGGCGCCGCACGTGCGGCTGCCGAATGGCGAGCCCTGCTTCCCGGGCGTGCCTAGTCGTTCACCGCAGCAAATCCTCGCCGCGCACGGACTCCACGCCGGCGAGCCGCAAGTTCTGGACGCCGCCGCCGAAGTCAGCGTCACGCCGTGGCGGCGCAGCCCTTAACGGACCTAGACGTCCCCGTAGGCGGGTTCCGAGTCACGCGGCCCGCGGCCGTAGCCCGCGATCATGAAAAGGGCGCCGATGATCGACAGGTTTTTCAGGGCGTCGATTACCATTTTGCCGTCGGTTGATGCCTGGTTCCAGAAATCGTGAAAATAGAATGTCGTAGCCAACACGAAGAAGATCAACAGGATCGCGAAAAAACGCGCCAGGATGTTCACCGCAATCATCAGGCCAGCGAGAATTTCGAAGCCTCCAACCGCGTATGCCAATATTCGCGGCATCGGCATGCTCGCCATGGTTTCGAGCTGCGACGTATAGGGCGCCAGCAGGGCTGGAATGGTCACTTTGGCGTTGATGAAGTCCGCCGCCTGCTGGATGTCAAAAAGCTTGGTCGCCCCCGAGTAGATGAAGAGGACAGCGAACAAAACTCGCCCGAAGGTGAAGAGCGCTGGCATGGGTCGGCCTCACTGAATGGAAATGCAAAAAAGGCAGGCGGAGCGTAACGATTATGGGCGTTTCGCTTCCGCTTTTCAAACGAACAAAATCGAAACCGTCCGCGCAGGAACCCGCGCGGACTTTGTTTTGACGCTAACCGAACAAAGTCGGCTGCGCGCGGCCGGCACGCTCCTGGGCTTCGACGGCGGCCACCGCCGTCATGTTCAGAATCCCGCGCGCCGTCACCGACGGGGTAAGGATATGCGCCGGACGCGCCGGGCCGATCAGGATCGGCCCCACGGGAAGCGCATCCGCCAACGCCTTGATCATCTGGTAGGCGACGTTGGCAGTATCGAGGTTCGGCATGATCAGGATGTTGGCCTCGCCTTCCAGCTTGGAATGCGGCAGCACCATCTTGCGCGCCACCGCCGACAACGCGGTATCGCCCTGCATCTCGCCGTCGGCCTCGATCTCGGGATGCCTTTCCTTCAGCAGCGCGGTGGCCTGGCGCATCTTGCGCGAGGAGTCGGTGTCGTAACTGCCGAAGTCGGAATGTGACACGAAGGCAACGCGCGGCTTCATGTTGAAGCGCTGGACGTGGATCGCCGCCAGCGACGCCACTTCCGCCAGCTCCTCCGCCGACGGATTCGGCCGCACCTGGGTGTCGGCGATGAAGTACGAGCCCTTGCTGGTGATCATCATCGCCAGTGCCGCGAAATCGCTGACGCCGGGCAGAAAGCCGACGATTTCGCGGACATGGCGCAGGTGGCTCATGTAGCGGCCTTCGACGCCGCAGATCATCGCGTCTGCCTCGCCGCGGACCACGGCAAGCGCTGCGATCACGGTGTTGTTGGTGCGGACGACGGTGCGCGCGGCATCGGGCGTGACGCCGCGTCGTCCGGCGACGTCGATATAGGTCTGCACATAGGAGCGGTAACGCGGATCGTCCTCGGGATTGACGAGGTCGAAATCCTGCCCGGCCTTGATAGCGAGGCCGAACCGCTGGATCCGGGCCTCGACCACCGACGGACGCCCGACCAGGATCGGCCGCGCCAGTTTCTCCTCCAGCACCACCTGGGTCGCGCGCAAGACGCGCTCATCCTCGCCCTCGGCATAGATGACGCGAACCGGCTGGGTCTTGGCTTTGGCAAATACCGGCTTCATGACCAAACCGGAGCGGAACGCGAAACGCTCCAATAGCGCGGTGTATTCGTCGAAGTTCTTGATCGGCCGCGTCGCCACGCCGGAGTCCATCGCAGCCTTGGCCACGGCCGGCGCAATGCGCAGGATCAGCCGCGGATCGAACGGGCTCGGGATCAGCGAACCCGGTCCGAACCCCTGCGTCTCGCCGCTGTCAAACCCCTGCGCCACCGCATCCGACGGCGGATCGCGCGCCAGCTGCGCAATGGCGTCAACGGCGGCGTGTTTCATTTCCTCGTTGATCGCGGTGGCGCCGACATCGAGCGCGCCGCGGAAGATGAAGGGAAAGCACAGGACATTATTCACCTGATTGGGGAAGTCGGACCGCCCGGTGCAGATCATGGCGTCAGGGCGCGCCTTCCGCGCCTCCTCCGGCATGATCTCCGGTGTCGGATTGGCCAGCGCCAGCACCAGCGGCTGGTCGGCCATCGCCTTGACCATGTCGGGCTTCAGCACGTTGGGCGCGGAAACGCCCAAGAAAATATCCGCGCCGCCGATGACGTCGCCGAGCACGCGCGCATTGGTCTTCTGCGCATAGACCGCCTTCCAGCGGTCCATCAGCGTGTTGCGGCCCTCATGCACAACGCCGTCGATATCGCAGACCCAGATGTTCTTGCGCTGCGCGCCGAGCGAAACCAGCAGATTGAGGCACGCGATCGCCGCGGCGCCGGCGCCGGAGCAGACGATCTTGACGTCCGGCAGCTTCTTGCCGTTCAGCAGCAACGCGTTGGTGATCGCAGCGCCGACGATGATGGCGGTGCCATGCTGGTCGTCGTGGAACACCGGGATCTTCATGCGCTCCTTGAGCTGCGCCTCGATCTCAAAGCATTCCGGACCCTTGATGTCTTCGAGATTGATGCCGCCAAAAGTCGGCTCCAGCGCCGCCACCGTCTCGACTACGCGCTCGATGGTGTCGGCGGCTATTTCGATGTCGAACACGTCGATGCCGGCGAACTTCTTGAACAGAACCGCCTTGCCCTCCATGACCGGCTTCGACGCCAGCGGGCCGATATTGCCGAGCCCGAGCACCGCGGTGCCGTTGGAGACCACCGCGACCAGGTTGGCACGCGCGGTCAGGGTCGCGGCTTCCGCCGGATTGTTGGCGATTTCAGTGCAGGCCGCCGCCACGCCGGGCGAATAGGCCAGCGCCAGATCGCGCTGGTTGGCGAGCGGCTTGGTCGCCTGGATCTCCAGTTTTCCCGGCCGCGGCAGCCGGTGATAGGCCAGCGCTGCGTCACGGAGATCATCAGAATAGGACGACATGCGTACTCCCGCGTTTCCGGCCCGAACTTTTGTTTCTCTGGTTGATCCCGAAGAAGGTCAGACGCCAGGCAGATTGAGCCGGATGTGATGCACCTGCAACCACTTGAACGCAACATCCGGCGATACGCCCATCAACAGGGCCCAATCGACGGCAAGCGCCGAACCGGTTACCATTCGTCTCCCTAGCCCATCCCCCCGGCCGACAATATGGCAATTTGCCTCCCGCAACGTCGGCGACCGGAGCACAACCAATGGTAAAGATGCTGATCGGCCTGGCCGCCGTAGTCGTGGCCGCGGTGGTCGGTTTCTTCGGCTTTCAGTTTTATACACAGCATAGGATCAGCGGAGAGATCGAGACCGCGTTCGAGCAGATTCGCGCCAGCGGCGGCAAGGCGAGCCACGGCAAGGTGTCGTTCGACCTCTTGAGCCGAACCGTCACAATCGCCGACATTGCGGCGGAATCGGCGACGCAGCCGCCACTGCGCATCAAGATCGCCAGCATCGTCGCCGCGGGCGTCGGCCAGCCGGACGCGGCACGATTCTCCGCCGACAGCATCGAAACATCGAACATCGAGATCGACGCCGGCTTCGCCGGCCTGGCGGCAGGCCAACTCGCCTACAAGATTCCGAAGGTGGTCATCAAAAACTATTCCGGCCCGGCGAGCCTGCGGCAACCACCGGCTTCGGCCTCCTTGATCGACGTCTATCGGTCTTCACTCGAGCGACTCGCCGCGATTTCAGCGACGTCAGTATCGACCCCGAGTGTCATCGGGACGATGAATTTCGGCCCTGTTCCCTCCGGCGATTTTGCCTATTCAGGCATCGGACTGCGAGACATCAAGGACGGCAAGATCGCCGCCATGCAGATCGAACGCGCCGTCTACACGGTCAACACCCAGCAAGCCGGCAAAGCCGACAAAATGACCGGTGAAATGACGGATATCACCGCGCAGGACTTCGATGCCGCCGCGGCTGCGACCATCTTCGACCCGAAACATGCGAGCGACGACGGATATCATCGCGTCTACGGCAAAGCGACCACCGGCGCCTATACGATCACGTCCTCGCAAGGCGTCCGTATGCGCATCGACGGAATGGCAATCGAAGACGTCGCGGTCCGGCCGTCGCGGCTACAATTTTCGGCGCTGCTGCCGATGATCCCGGCGGCAGGCGCCGCACCGCCCACGCCCGCGCAGGCGCGCGAGTTGATGGAAAAGGTGGCGACGCTCTATGAGGGTGTGCGCATCGGAACGGCCGGAATGCAGGGGATGTCGATGGACACACCGCAGGGCGCGTTCAAGCTCGCGGCCATCAAGTTCAACCTGGAAAACGGCAAGATCGGCGAATTCGCGTTTGAAGGCCTCGACGTCCGTTCTCCGACCGGACCCTTGAAGATCGGACGCTTCGCGCTCAAGTCCCTCGATGTCGCGGGCTTGCTGCGAACGACGGCGCTGTTCTCGAATCCGGCACAGCAGCCGTCGCCCGACCAGTACCTGCGGCTGTTCCCGCTGATCGAAGGCATCGAGGTGGCAGGCGTCCTTGCGCCCTACAAGAACACGGGCAAACCAATCAATATCGACATTTTTAGCTTGAACTGGGGCCAATTCGTCGGCCCCGTTCCGAGCAAGGCGCGCCTGACCACGAGGATGACGACGCCCGTCGATGCGAGCAATCCCGCCATGCTGCCGTTCATCGCAGCGGGCCTGAACACGCTGGCGGTTGACGGCGATATCGGCGCGGCGTGGACGGAAGCGGCGCGCACATTCGTTCTGGACGCCCCAAAACTCGAAATCGGCGGCCTGCTGAATGCGTCGGTGCGCGTCGCGCTCGCCAACGTGCCGCGGCAGGCATTCTCGTTTAATCTGCCGCAGGCGTCAGCCTCTGCGGCGCAGATCGAGGCCGGAGCCGTCGAGATCATGCTACGCGACCTCGGTGGCATCGATCTGGCGGTCGCTCAATATGCCCGCAGCCAGAACGTCAGCCGCGACGCGGCACGGAAGACCATTATCGACAGCATCAGGTCGACAGCCGCGACCGCGGAAACCAACAATCCCGACACGGCGGCGGTCATCGAAGCGCTGGTGCGTTTCATCGAGACACCGCGGACGGCGCTGATCCTCAAGCTCACCCCGCGCGCCAAGGTACCCGCGATACAACTGCTCCAGACGTTCAAGACCGACCCGCTGGTCGCGCTGTCGCAGTTCCGGATCGAGGCCTCGACGGCACTGTGAGCTTTTACGCCTTGTCCGGCAAATTCAGCCGGATGTGAAGATCACGCAGCTGCTTGGTCGCGACTTCCGACGGCGCGCCCATCAACAGGTCTTCCGCGCGCTGGTTCATCGGGAATAGCGAGATTTCGCGCAGGTTAGTGGTGCCGCAGAGCAGCATCACGATGCGATCGACACCGGCCGCCATGCCGCCATGCGGCGGGGCACCGTACTGGAACGCGCGATACATGCCGCCGAACCGCTCGACGACGTCCTTTTCGCCATAGCCAGCGATCTCGAACGCCTTCACCATCGCCTCGGGGCGGTGGTTGCGGATACCGCCGGAGGCGATCTCGTAGCCGTTGCAGGTGATGTCGTACTGGAACGCCTTGATGGTCAGCGGGTCCTGCCCGTTGAGCGCATCGAGGCCGCCTTGCGGCATCGAGAACGGGTTGTGCGAGAAGTCGACCTTCTTGTCTTCCTCGTTGTACTCGTACATCGGGAAGTCGACGATCCAGGCCAGCTCAAACCGATCCTTGTCGATCAGCTTCAATTCCTCGCCGAGCCGGGTGCGGGCGAGCCCCGAAAACTTCCAGAACTTGTCGGGATCGCCGGCGACGAAGAACGCGGCATCGCCCTCTTTGAGGCCGAGCTGGGTGCGGATCGCGGAGGTGCGTTCCGCGCCGATGTTGTTGGCGAGCGGGCCAGCGCCCTCGCCGCCCTCGCGCCACATGATGTAGCCGAGGCCGGGCTGGCCTTCACCTTGCGCCCACGAGTTCATGCGGTCGCAGAACGCGCGTGATCCGCCGGTCGGTCCCGGGATCGCCCAGACCTGGTTCTTGGGGTCTTCCAGCATCCGCGCGAACACCTTGAAGCCGGAGCCGCGGAAGTGTTCGGAGACGTCCTGCATCTCAAGCGGATTGCGCAGATCGGGCTTGTCGCTGCCGTATTTCTTCAGCGCCTCGGCAAAGGGAATCCGCGGCCAGACTTTGGTGACGGGCTTGCCCTTGCTAAACTCCTCGAACACACCGGTGATGACAGGCTCGACGGCGGCAAAGACGTCGTTCTGTTCGACAAAGCTCATTTCGAGATCGAGCTGATAAAACTCGCCGGGCAGACGGTCGGCGCGCGGATCCTCGTCGCGAAAACACGGCGCAATCTGGAAATAGCGGTCGAAGCCCGACATCATCAGGAGCTGCTTGTATTGCTGCGGCGCCTGCGGCAGCGCGTAGAACTTGCCGGGGTGAATTCTGGACGGCACCAGAAAGTCTCGCGCGCCTTCCGGCGAGGATGCCGTCAGGATCGGGGTCTGGAACTCGAAGAAGCCCTGCTCCTTCATCCGCTTGCGCATCGAGTCGACGATGGCGCCGCGGGTCATGATGTTCTGGTGCAATCTCTCGCGACGAAGGTCGAGGAAACGAAACTTGAGCCTGATGTCTTCCGGATATTCCTGCTCGCCGGCTACCGGCAGCGGCAGCACGCCGGAGGGCCCGAGCGTCTCGATCTCGGTCACATAGATTTCGACCTGCCCGGTCGGCAGCTCCGCATTGGCCGTGCCTTCGGGACGGATGCGGACCTTGCCGTCCATCCGCACCACCCACTCCGAGCGCAGTTTTTCGGCGTCGCGATACGCTGGCGAATCCGCGTCGATGACGCACTGGGTGATGCCGTAATGATCGCGCAGGTCGATGAACAGAACGCCGCCGAGGTCGCGGATGATGTGACACCAGCCCGAAATACGGACGGTTTGGCCGATGTCGCTGTCGCGGAGCGCCCCGCATGTATGTGACCGGTAGCGATGCATGGAATTCCCAAAATCGGATGTCGGAGGGCAGGAATCGGGGGCCAAAGCCCGCGCGAAGTGCGGGAGGGTTTACCCGAGCGCGCGGGGGGCGGCAACCAAGGTTGGGGCCTGTTTTGACCTCAAAAGCCGACATTTCGGACATAGCCGCCCCGATCCGTTTGCCTATTTCCCGGCCGCGCCTATCTTTGGGTCATGACCGTCCATTTCCCGTTCCAAAACACCTATTCGGCGCTGCCGGCGAGCTTTTTCGCCCGGGTGGCGCCCACGCCCGTCGCCGCCCCCCGGCTGATCAAGCTGAACCGGCCGCTGGCGATGCAGCTCGGTCTCGATCCGGACCTGCTGGAGAGCACGGAAGGCGCCGAAATCCTCGCCGGAAAGCGCCTGCCTGAAGGGGCCGACCCGATCGCGATGGCCTATGCCGGCCACCAGTTCGGCCATTTCGTGCCGCAGCTCGGCGACGGCCGGGCAATCCTGCTCGGCGAAGTCATCGACGCCGACGGCATCAGGCGCGACATCCAGCTCAAGGGTTCCGGCCCGACGCCATTCTCGCGGCGGGGCGACGGCCGCGCCGCGCTCGGGCCGGTGCTGCGGGAATACATCGTCAGCGAGGCGATGTTTGCGCTCGGTATCCCCACCACGCGTTCGCTCGCCGCCGTCATCACTGGAGAGCGGGTTCAGCGCGAGACCATGCTGCCCGGCGCCGTGTTGACGCGCGTGGCGTCGAGCCACATCCGCGTCGGCACCTTTCAGTTTTTTGCCGCGCGCGGCGACACCGACGGCATCCGGCACCTCGCCGATCACGTCATCGCCAGGCACTACCCGGATATCGCGAAAGCCGACCGCCCCTATCACGCGCTGCTTGAAGGCGTCGTCGCAAGGCAGGCCGAACTGGTGGCGCGATGGCTTCTGGTCGGTTTCATCCACGGCGTCATGAACACCGACAACTCCTCGATCTCGGGCGAGACCATCGACTACGGCCCCTGCGCGTTCATGGACGCGTACGATCCAGCCACCGTGTTCTCCTCGATCGACGAACAGGGCCGCTATGCCTATGCCAACCAGCCGCGGATCGCGCTCTGGAACCTGACGCGTTTGGCCGAATGCCTGCTGCCGCTGTTCACCGAGGACAAGGACCAGGCGATCGAACAGGCGCAGATGATCCTCGGCGACTTTTCCGAAAAGTTCACCACCGCCTATCAGGCCGGTCTGCGCCAGAAGATCGGCCTGTTCACGACGCGCGACGGCGATGAGGCGCTGGTGCAGGACCTGCTCGATGCGATGGCGAAGAACGAGGCCGATTTCACCCTCACCTTCCGCGGCCTCGGTGAGGCCGCGCTGGATTCCGGCAATGACAGCGTGCGGCGGCTGTTCGCCGATCCCGCAGCCTTCGACGAGTGGTCGGCGCGCTGGCGCGCGCGCACCGCCGACGAGCCGCAGACGGCTACAGAGCGGCAGGCGTTGATGTGCTCCGTCAACCCGGCCTTCATCCCGCGTAACCACCGCGTCGAAGCCGTGATCCAGGCCGCGATGAACAACGACGACTACGCGCCGTTCGAGGAACTGATCGCGGTGCTGGCAAAGCCGTACGAGGACCAGCCTGATTTCGTCGACTACGCCGACCCACCGCAGCCGGAACAGCGCGTGCTACAGACGTTCTGCGGGACGTGAGAGGTTAGCGATTCAATCTGTATCTCTTTATGATACAACGATGTTGACCGCTGTATCATGAATTGATACAGTTAGCTTATGATCAAGAGTTTCAAGGACTCTCTGACGGAGGACGCCTTCAATGGCGTGGTCCGCAAGGGTTTTCCTGCTGATCTGATCAAGGTTGCCCGCCGCAAGCTGCGTTTTCTGCACGCTGCCCACCTACTTGCCGATCTGCGTGTTCCGCCCGGCAATCGGCTTGAAACGCTCAGAGGCGACCGAGCGGGCCAATATTCGATCCGCGTAAACGATCAATTCCGGATTTGCTTCGTTTGGACCTTGGAAGGACCAAGCGACGTTGAATTAACCGACTATCACTGATGGCCCAGAGGGATCGGGCATTTCCCTCAAACCAAGGAGAGCTGTTGATGGCCAAGAGACTTGCTCCCATGCATCCCGGCGAAATTCTCAGGGAAGAGTTTTTGTTGCCACTCGGCCTGTCGCCTGGCGCGTTGGCAAAAGCTTGCAGTATTCCGCGGACGCGAATTGAACGACTGTCCAATGAAGAGACCGGCGTAACCGCCGATACCGCGTTACGCCTTTCTAAGGCCTTCGGCACGTCACCCGAGCTTTGGTTGAATCTTCAGACCGACTACGACATTCAGATTGCAAAGCGGCAGATCAGCAAGGATCTCGCGAAAATAGCACCGATCCCGACGAAGGCGGCCTAGCTGCTCCATTAACCGCAATCCTTAAGCGCTCATCCACCATTGGCCGACGGAGTCCGGCTCCGGTTCCGCGAATTAAGAACCCGTCAACGCGCGCCCCACAATTGTAACGATGTACTTCTGGGGGAGATTGCCGTGGACGCGCTTGCTTTTGAATTCATGGGACTGGCGATGATAGCGCTGTGCCTCGTCGTGCTCGCGCTTCCCTCCGGACGGCGCCCGTCGCGGAATATCCGCTACGAATAAGTTCCGTCAGGCTGATCGAATCCGGTCTGGCAAGGCTACGCCCGGACGCCGGCGATGGGCGGAAAGCCGCGCCAAGCCTCAAATGCAAGGCTCAAATTCCCCGCAAGACCCTTGACATATCAGCGCTTTCGGCAGAACGCCTATGCCTGCGCGCTATGGATAGTTCATGGATCTGATTGCCACCACTGCCGACCTCGCGGCCGCCTGTACCCGGCTGGCCCAGCACAAGGTCATCACCGTCGACACCGAGTTCCTGCGGGAGACGACCTACTACCCCCTGCTCTGCGTCGTGCAGATGGCGAGCGCGGAGGAAGCCGTCGTGGTCGACACGCTGGCGCAAGGTATAGACCTCAAGCCGTTCTTCGAACTGATGGGCAACGAGGCGGTTCTGAAGGTGTTCCACGCCGCCCGCCAGGACATCGAAATCGTCTGGCACCAGTCCGGCACCATTCCGCATCCGATCTTCGACACCCAGGTCGCCGCGATGGTGCTGGGTTACGGCGACAGCATCGCCTATGACCAATTGGTCGAGCGCATCACCGGCCACCGACCGGACAAGACCCATCGCTTCACGGACTGGTCGCGCCGGCCGCTGACCGACGAGCAGATGCATTACGCGGTCTCCGACGTCACCCATCTGCGCGACGTGTTCGCTGCCCTTGACGCCGACCTCAAGAAGCGCGCCCGCAGCGATTGGGTCAGCGAGGAGATGGAAGTCCTGACCTCGCCGAAAACCTATGATTTCCACCCCGAGCGCGCCTGGGAGCGGCTGAAGACGCGGGTGCGCAAGCCGAAAGAGCTTGCGGTGCTGATGGAAGTGGCGGCCTGGCGCGAACAGGAAGCGCAAAGCCGCGACGTGCCGCGCAGCCGGGTGCTGAAGGACGACGCGGTCGGCGACATCGCCACCCATGCGCCGACCTCGCTGGAGCGCCTCGCCAACCTGCGCTCGCTGCCGAAAGGTTTCGACCGCTCCAAATGGGGCAGCGATATCGTCGCTGCCGTGCAGCGTGGCCTCGCCCGCGATCCCGCGTCGCTGCCCAAGATCGAAAAACCTCGCGGCAACTCCAATGGCGCCGCGACCGTCGAACTGCTGAAAGTGCTGCTGCGGATGACGTCGGAACGTCACGCGGTTGCCAGCAAGGTAATCGCCACCGTCGACGACCTCGACCAGATCGCCGCCGACGACAACGCCGACGTCGCCGCCTTGCATGGCTGGCGCCGCGAATTGTTCGGCGAAGCCGCGATCGCGCTGAAGCACGGCCGATTGGCGCTGGCGATGGAAAAAGGCCGCGTCATCAGGGTCGATCGGGACTGATCTTTATCTTCGTACAAAGGTAATGCGTCACCCTGAGGTGGCCGTGCGCAGCACGGCCCTCGAAGGGAGACAGCCGGTTTTTGTTAGAAGAACTTGCTACTCATCCTTCGAGGCTCGCTACGCTCGCACCTCAGGATGACGGCGGAGCCGTTGCGGAGGGATGACGGGTCCGAGATTGCTTCACATCACCACTTCAACTCGAGCCCGAGCGTACCCTGATGCGACTGTGACGCGGCGCGGAATTTGGCGTCGTAGTTGACGTAGATCCGCGCGGTGTTGGTCAGGCTGAGCGACGCCGAGGCCCCTGCATCCGCACCGTACTGGCTTTCGCCGATGCCCTGCAGCGTCAGGCTCTGGGTGCCCAAGGTGACGGTGATGTCGGAGAAATTCTGCACCAGATTATCGACCGCCTTGCCGTAGGCCGAGAGGTCGAGGATCTTCTGGTCGATGATCCAGTAATGGCCGATCTCCACGCCCGCCAGCAAGCGCACGCGCTGCACCGTCGCCCCGGTCGCCGCCACCGGATCGAGGCCGCCCATCTCCTGCAGCGAGCCGGTTCGGGCATGGACATATTCGAACGCCCCCTTGGGCACGATGCGGTACTGATCCCTGGACCAGTAGTAGCTGATCTCGCTCAACACGCCGTCGAGCCTTGCATTGTACCCGGCGGTCGCGAAGCCCAATCCGGTATCGCGGCGTGAATTGATGTTGCCGAAACCGTGCACGATGGCGCTTGCCCAGGTCCAGGGCCCGCTGTCGACGGAGGCGGTGAATCCGAGCTGGGTGAGGTCGATCGTCGCCGACTGCAACGCCAGCGGCACGTCGACCGCGGTGCGGCTCTGGTCGACGGAGAAGCCGACATTGATGCCGGGCGCCACCCGCGCGCCGACCCCGGCCACCCCGCCCCAGGTCTTGCGGCTATCGCCGACGAAATCGACCAGCGGGCCGTTCTTGCCCGAGATCCCGTAGGTCTCGAACCAAGTCCGGTAGCGCGGCGCTTCCGTCACCTCGGAGGCGCCGCCGCCGCCCGGGTTGGTGCGTAGCATGCGGCTGAAGCCGTTGCTCGACTGGTTGTTGAGCCGTTCCAGGAAATTGCTGCCGAGATTGGTGACCGTCGCGCTCGACGACACCGTCGAATTGATCATCGTCGCGGTCGGAGTTGGCGTCGCGGTGGGCGTCGGAATAGGCGCCGGTTGCGCCTGCGCGGAAGGCGCCACTGCAACGGCGACAATGAAAACCATCGCGGCTAGCCACGCGAATGCGTGAGCGGTCCCGATTTTTCGTGCTCGCGAAGGCCGCGGTGAGCAGCGCATGCAATCCCTGTCCCACAGCAAAAGCGCGCCAGCGCGAAAATGCGCAAATCCCGGCCGAGCCGACCCGATTTGCCTCCAATTCCCACGTACCGTCAATCGGTTGGGTCCACCCGTCACCGCCGAATGCGCGCCATTGTGGTTCGGCGGCCACAGCCTATTCCGGCAAGGACTATTCGCAGGTCCGCCAGAGCCGCACGCCGGCGCGGGCATCCTACGTTGCCGGCGAGATCAGCGTGCCGGCCGCGGAGCCGCCCGCAATGGCGCAGCGATCGCCGTCGAGGCGAACCTTGCCCTCGGCGAGCAGCCGCAACGCCTCCGGATAGATGCGATGCTCGATGCCGAGGATACGCTGCGACAGCGTCTCCGCCGTGTCGCCGTCGGCGACCACGACCGCGCCCTGCATCACGATCGGGCCGGCATCGGTTTCGGGAATCACGAAATGCACGGTGGCACCCGAGATCTTGACGCCGGCGGCGAGCGCCTGGCCGTGCGGGTCGAGCCCCGGAAAGGACGGCAGCAGCGAGGGGTGGATGTTCAGCATCCTGCCGTACCAGCGCTGGACGAATTCGGCGGTGAACAGCCGCATGAACCCGCCGAGACAAATCAGCTCGACCTTGTGCGCGTCCAGCGTCCGCTGCAGCACGGCCTCGAAGCCGGCGCGATCCTTGCCGAACGGCTTGCTCTCGATCACCTCGGTCGGGATGCCGCTGTCGGCGGCCTTTTCCAGTCCGCCGGCATCGGCCCGGTTGGAAATCACCGCGACGATCTCCGCGGGAAAAGCCGGCGCCTTCGCCGCGTCGATCAGCGCGGCCATGTTGGAGCCGCGCCCGGAGATCAGAATGGCGACGCGGCGCTTCATAGCGAGAGATCGAGGTGACCGTTATAGACCACGCGATGTTCGCCTTCCGCGGCGATCACTTCGCCCAGCAGGGCTACGGTCTCGCCGCTCTCGGTGAAGATGTCGGTGACCGCTTCGATCGCGTCCGGTTTGACGATCGCGATCATGCCGATGCCGCAGTTGAAGGTGCGCAGCAATTCAAGCTCGGCGATGCCGCCCTGCTCCGCCAGCCATTTGAACACCGGCAGCACCGGCAGCCGCGCCAGGTCGATGCCGACGCCGAGATGTTTTGGCAGCACGCGCGGAATGTTGTCGGTGAAGCCGCCGCCGGTGATGTGGGCGAGGCCCTTGATCGCACCGGTCTCGCGGATCGCGCGCAGGCACGATTTCACGTACAGCCGCGTCGGCGTCAGCAGCGCGCCGCCGAGCGTCATGACCGGCGAGAACGGTGCCGGCGCGTCGAAGCCGAGGCCGGAGTTTTCCACGATCTTGCGCACCAGCGAATAACCGTTGGAGTGCACGCCCGACGAGGCGAGGCCAATCACCGCATCGCCAACCGCGATATCCGGCGTCGGCAACAGCGTGCCGCGTTCGGCCGCACCAACCGCAAAGCCGCCGAGATCGTAGTCGCCGTCCTTGTAGAGGCCGGGCATCTCAGCGGTCTCGCCGCCGATCAGCGCGCAGCCGGATTCGCGGCAGCCTTCGGCGATCCCGGCCACGATCGCGGCGGTGGCTTCCGGGTCGAGCTTGCCGCAGGCAAAATAGTCGAGAAAGAACAGCGGCTCGGCGCCCTGGACCACGAGGTCGTTGACCGACATCGCCACCAGGTCGATGCCGATGCCGCCATGCAGGCGGGTCTCGATCGCGATCTTGAGCTTGGTGCCGACGCCGTCGGTGGCGGCTACCAGGATCGGGTCCTTGAAGCCGGCGGCCTTGAGGTCGAACAGCCCGCCAAAGCCGCCGATCTCCGCGTCCGCGCCCGCACGCGCGGTCGCGCGCACCATCGGTTTGATCATATCGACGAGGCGGTTGCCCGCATCGATGTCGACGCCCGAATCCGCGTAAGTGAGGCCGTTTTTGCGGTCGTTCATGCCCAAATTCCGTATGATGACGGCTGGTTACGAGGAATTCCGCGTTCCCGCAATGGCTCGCAACCGTATCTCGCATATACTATGTAGATAACAGCCGGCCGGCCCCAAAGGGCCGGATTCGTCAGGCCGGGAGCCGGGAAGCGACCGAGTTGAGTATTCCGAACATCATCACGCTGGGACGCATCATTCTGGTGCCCGTCATCGTCTGGGCGATCGTCTCCAGCCAGATGGAAATTGCATTCGCAATCTTCGTCATTGCAGGGATCAGCGACGCCGTCGATGGCTTCCTCGCCAAGCGGTTCAACATGGCGAGCGAGCTCGGCGCCCTGCTCGATCCGCTGGCCGACAAGGCGCTGCTGGTGTCGATCTATGTCGCCCTCGGAATCTGGGGCGCGGTGCCGCGCTGGATCGTCATCCTGGTGGTGTCGCGCGACATCATGATCGTCACCGCGGTGATCGTGTCGTGGCTGTTCGACAAGCCGGTGGAGATGAAACCTTCGATGGTTTCCAAGCTCAATACGGTCGCCCAGGTGGCGTTCGCCGCTCTGGTACTGGCTTCGCTCGGCTTCAACTTCAAGCCGGCGCCCTATGACATCATCTTGATGGGTTTCGTGACGGTCTTTACTTTGGTTTCGGTCTCGCTCTATCTCGTCGGGTGGGTCAAGCACATGAGCACGATCGACGCGCGGTAGAGCGTTTTCTTCACGTGAAGCCGGTACCCCATTCGCTCAAAAATGCGATAGATTGTGTCAGGCGCCGGATGTTCCCGGCCTGGAGATGTGTGTGGCAGTTCCCCGTCAGTTGGCCTTTGCGCTGCCGCACGCAGAGAGCCTGACCCGCGACAATTTCATGGAAGGCCCGGCCAATGAGGCCGGGTTGGCGCTGATCGAGCGCTGGCCCGACTGGCCCAACCGCGTGATGCTGCTGGTGGGTCCGGAGGGTTCCGGCAAAAGCCACCTCGCCGCGATCTGGGCCGAGGAAGCCGGCGCGCGTTCGACCTCGGCGCATGCGCTCGACGCCGCTGCCGTCCCCGGCGCCTTGGCCACCGGCGCGCTGGTGGTCGAAGATTTGCGGCCACAGGACTTCGACGAGCGCGCCATGTTCCATCTGCTCAACCTGGCGCGCGAGGACGAGGCCTTCGTGCTGCTCACCGCGCGCGTTGCGCCGTCCGCCTTCGAAGTCGAATTGCGCGACCTCCGGTCGCGGCTGCGCGCGATCCCGGTGGTGTCGCTGCTGCCGCCCGACGCTCTGCTGTTTCGCGGCCTGATCGTCAAATTCTGCGCCGACCGCCAGCTGAGCATCGACGAGACCGTCGTGAGCTATCTGACCACCCGGATCGAGCGGTCCTATACCGCCGCTCGCCAGGCGATCGACCTGCTGGACGCCGAGGCGTTGCGGCTCGGCCGGCCGGTGACCCGGGCGCTGGCGGCCGAATTGCTGCGCGACGCCTGATCCCGCGGCAGCTGGCCGCCTTGACGGCGGGGCTGGGCGGAACATCAATGTCATTGAAACGTCATCGGCGTATCACATGGTTCGCGCTGCACCCGCCTTACAAGCCCTTTTGCGCCCCCGGCTGAGATGGATCGAAGCTTCATGGAATCGGCACAAGTTATTGAAATTAAAGAAAAAGATGCTCCCGCCGAGATCTCGCCCGCCATCGCCTCGAGCCCCGAGCGATTCATCAACCGCGAGCTGTCCTGGCTGCATTTCAACCGCCGGGTGCTCGAAGAAGCCGTCAATCCCGGCCATCCGGTACTGGAACGGGTGCGGTTTCTGTCGATTTCCGCCAATAACCTTGATGAGTTCTTCATGGTCCGCGTCGCCGGTATCAAGGCGCAGGTCCGCGAAGGCATCGCCGAGCGCAGCCCGGACGGCCTGACGCCCTCCGAACAGCTCGTCGCCATCAACAAGACGGTGTCCGAACTCGCCAGCGACCAGCAGGCGATCTGGAGCAACTTGCGCACCGTGCTCTCCGAGACCGGTATCGTTCTGGTCGACGGCCACGACGTAACCAAGGCTGAGCGGAGCTGGATCGAGGACCACTTCCTCCGCAACATCTTCCCGCTGTTGACGCCGCTGGCGATCGATCCGGCGCACCCGTTCCCGTTCATCCCGAGCCTCGGCTTCACCATCGCGCTGCATCTGGCGCGCGTCGCCGACGGCAAGCCGATGAACGCGCTGATACGCATGCCCGGCAAGATCGACCGCTTCATCCGTATGCCCGCCGGCAAGGACGGCGTGGTGCGGCTGATTACGCTGGAACAGGCCACCGGCCTGTTCATCGGCCGCCTGTTCCCCGGCTACACCGTCAAGGGCCAGGGCGCGTTCAAGGTGATCCGCGACTCCGAACTGGAAATCGAGGAAGAGGCCGAGGATCTGGTCCGCCTGTTCGAAACCGCGCTCAAACGTCGCCGCCGCGGGTCGGTGATCCGGCTCGAGATCGAAGCCAAGATGCCGGAAGAACTGCGCGCCTTCGTGCAGCGCGCGCTGTCCACCGCTGACGACGAGATTTTCCTCGTCGATGGCGTATTGGCGATGAACGAGTTGTCGCAACTGACCCGGATCGACCGCCCCGACCTCGAATTCGTGCCCTATGTGCCGCGCCATCCGGAGCGCGTGCGCGATCACGGCGGCGACATTTTTGCAGCGATCCGGCAGAAGGACCTGATCGTCCATCACCCCTACGAATCCTTCGACGTCGTGGTCCAGTTCCTGCAGCAGGCCGCGCGCGACCCCGACGTCGTCGCCATCAAACAGACGCTGTATCGCACCTCGAACAACTCGCCGATCGTGCGCGCACTGGCGGAAGCCGCCGAAGCCGGCAAGTCGGTAACGGCGCTGATCGAGCTCAAGGCCCGTTTCGACGAGGAAGCCAACATCCGTTGGGCGCGCGATCTCGAACGCGCCGGCGTCCAGGTCGTCTACGGCTTCCTCGAACTGAAGACCCACGCAAAACTGTCGATGGTGGTGCGCCGCGAGGGCGGCAATCTCACTACCTATGTCCACACCGGGACCGGCAACTATCATCCGGTGACGGCGCGCATCTATACCGATTTGTCCTACTTCACGTCGGATCCGGCGATCGGCCGCGACGCGGCGCGGGTGTTCAACTACATCACCGGTTATGCCGAACCGAGCGAAATCGAAAAAATGGCGGTATCGCCACTGACCTTGCGCAAGCGCATCGTCGAGCACATCAAGGGCGAGACCAGCCACGCCAAGCACGGCAAGCCGGCGGCGATCTGGATGAAGATGAACTCGCTGGTCGACCCCGACGTGATCGACGCGCTGTACGAGGCGTCGCAGGCTGGCGTCGCGATCGAACTGGTGGTGCGCGGCATCTGCTGCCTGCGCCCGGGCGTCCCCGGCCTGTCCGACAACATCCGGGTCAAATCAATCATCGGCCGTTTCCTCGAACACGGCCGAATCTACTGCTTTGGTATGGGTCAGGGCCTGCCCGGCGCCAAAGCGGCTGTGTATATCTCCTCTGCCGACATGATGCCGAGGAACCTGGACCGCCGCGTCGAAATCCTCTGTCCGCTGCAAAATCCCACGGTGCATCAGCAGGTTCTCGAACAGATCATGGTCGCGAACCTGAAGGATACCGAGCAGAGCTGGCAATTGTTGCCCGATGGGTCGTCAACGCGTATGAAGGCCGCGAAAGGCGAAGAGCCGTTCAATCTGCATAACTATTTCATGACAAATCCGAGTCTGTCAGGCCGTGGAAAGTCTCTCAAGGAATCTTCGCCGCGCCGCCTCACCCGTCGGAACGAGCGTCAGCAACCGTCATAACGGGTTGCGGCTGTGAAGCGGCCGCGCAAGCGCACCTCCAGCGTCGCCGTCATCGACATCGGTTCGAACTCGGTTCGTCTCGTTGTCTATGAGCGGATGGCGCGCAGCCTCGTCACCGTCTTCAACGAGAAGGCGCTGTGCGGCCTCGGCCGCGAGGTCCAGAGCACCGGCCTGCTCGCGCCTGATGCCGTCGCCAAGGCGCTTACGGCGCTGCGGCGATTTCGCGCGCTGTGCCGGATCCAGCAGGTCGGCCGGGTCTATGCGATCGCGACCGCGGCCTGCCGCGACGCCGAGAACGGTCCCGACTTCATCGCCAGGGCCGAGCGGATCTGCGGCGCCAAGATCGAAATCCTGTCCGGCCCGCGCGAGGCAAAGCTGTCCGCGCTCGGCGTCATCTCCGGTACTCACAATCCCGACGGCATCGTCGGCGACCTCGGCGGCGGCTCGCTCGAACTGATCGACGTCCATGGCAACCGCGTCCGCAGCGGCGTGACGCTGCCGCTCGGCAGCCTGGCGCTGCAGGACCTCGCCGACAAGTCGCTGAAGCGCGCCGAGCGCATCGTCCGGACCGAACTGATAGACGTCGCCCAGCTCAAGGCCGGCCACGGCCGCACCTTCTATGCGGTCGGCGGCACCTGGCGCGCGCTCGCGCGAATCCACATCCTGCAGAGCGGCTATCCGTTGCGGGTAATGCACGGCTATTCGCTGCCGGCGGCTGAAGCGCTGGATTTTGCGCGGCGGCTGCGCCGGCTGGCGGCGGCCAACATGCTGGCCGATATCGAAGTCGTCGCCGACGCGCGGCGTCCGCTGCTGACCTATGCGGCGCTGGTGCTCGAATACATCATCCGCGTCGCCAAACCGAAGACCATCGTGTTCTCGACCTTTGGCGTGCGCGAAGGCCTGCTCTACGAAATGCTGCCGCAGACCGAGCGCGCCAAGGACGGTTTCATCTGCGCTGCGCAAACCCTGAACGGGCTGTTGTCGCGCTCCGCCCGCCACGCCGAGGAACTGGTGTCCTGGACTGACCGCATGGTGCGGGTGGCGAAGCTGCGCGAGACCCCGGAAGACCGCCGCCTGCGCCATGCCGCCTGCCTGTTGTCGGATATCGGCTGGCGCGTGCATCCCGACCATCGCGGCGAAGAAACGCTGAGCCTGATCACCAACGGCAATTTCGGTTCGATCAGCCACCAGGGCCGTGCGTTTGTCGCGTTGTCGGTGTTCTACCGCTACGCGGGCTTGAGCGAAGAAAACGAACCGCCGGCGCGGGTGCGTGAACTGGTGCCGCCGGCGATGGACGAACGTGCGCGGGTTCTTGGCGCCGCGTTCCGCGTCGCCCACCTGATCTCGGCCGCGCGCACCGGCGTGTTGCCGGCGACGCATTTCCGCAGCCGCGGCCGCAAGCTGATGCTGGTGTTCGAGCATCGCATGGTCGACCTCGTCGCCGACCGCGTCGGCAGCCGCTTCAAGCAGCTGGCAAGGCTGCTCGGGCGGTCGGGGTCGATCGTCCGGCGCTGAACACTACCACGTCAGTCCAATCTGCTCACGCTCGTATGAACTCCGCGTTGTCAGCTGGTTGAAGCGCCGTCGCAAGCCCCGCCCCTTTCACCAGCGCATAGATCGCCGGGATCACGATCAACGTCAGCAGTGTCGAAGAGATCATCCCGCCGATCATAGGAACGGCAATCCGTTGCATGATCTCAGAACCCGTTCCCGTGCTCCACATGATCGGCAGCAGTCCGGCCATGATGGCAACCACCGTCATCATCTTCGGACGCACCCGCTCCACGGCGCCTTCCATAATGGCGCCGTAGAGGTCGTGACGGGTTAACGCGCGACCCTCCGCGGCACGCCGAGCCCTCACCTCCTCCAGCGCCTGATTGAGGTAGATCAGCATCACCACGCCGGTTTCGGCGGCAACGCCGGCCAGCGCAATGAAGCCGACCACGACAGCCACGGATAGGTTGAAGCCGAGCCACCACATCAGCCAGAGCCCGCCGACCAGCGCGAACGGCAGCGACAGCATCACGATCATGGTTTCGGTCAAAGACCGGAAGTTGAGATAGAGCAGCAGGAAGATGATCGCCAGCGTCACGGGTACCACGATCTTCAGCCGCGCCGCGGCCCGTTCCAGATATTCGAATTGCCCGCTCCACATCAGGTAGGAACCCGGCGGGAATTGAACACTGGCCTTCACGGCTTGCTGGGCATCGGCTACGTACCCGCCGATATCGCGATCCCGGATGTCGACGTAGATGTAGATGGCGAGTTGGCCGTTCTCGGTCCGGATCGAGGTTGGCCCGCGCGACGGCGCGATCTTTGCGACCTCTCCGAGCGGAACCGCCCCGCCTCCCGGCATCGGAATCAGAACATCGCGGGCAATCGCCTGGGGATCGCTGCGGAGGTCGCGCGGGTAACGCATGTTGACGCCAAAACGCTGGCGGCCTTCGACGGTCGTCGTCACGGTTTGTCCGCCGAGCGCGGTTCCAATGACGTCCTGCACGTCCTGCACCATGATGCCGTAGCGCGCGAGCGCTGCGCGGTCCGGTATCACGTCGAGATAGTAGCCGCCGATGCCGCGCTCGGCATAGGCTGACGACGTGCCGGGCACGGTCTTCAAGATCTGCTCGATCTGCTTGGCCAGCTTGTCGATCTCCCCCAGATCGGTCCCGATCACCTTGACGCCGATGGGCGTGCGGATGCCGGTCGAGAGCATGTCAATGCGCGCCTTGATCGGCTGGGTCCAGGCGTTGGAGACGCCGGGAAATTGCAACGCCTTGTCCATTTCCGCGGTAAGGCCCTCAAGCGTCAAACCGGCGCGCCATTCGGCCTTTGGCTTGAGATTGATGACGGTTTCGAACATCTCGGAAGGCGCAGGGTCGGTCGCGGTCAAAGCGCGACCGGCCTTGCCGTAGACAGAGGCCACTTCTGGAAAGGTGCGGATGATCCTGTCCTGGATTTGCAGCAACTCACCGGCCTTTGTGACGGATATTCCGGGCAGCGTCGTCGGCATGTAGAGCAGCGTGCCTTCGTTGAGATTGGGCATGAACTCGGTGCCGAGTTGGCGGGCCGGCCACACCGTCACGGCGAGAATGGCCACCGCGATCAGGATCACCAGCACCTTGGCCCTCATGACGACCTTGATGACCGGACGATAAATCCAGATCAGAAACCGATTAATCGGGTTCTTGTGCTCCGGGATGATCTTTCCGCGCACAAATACCACCATCAGCGCCGGAACCAGCGTCACAGACAGGATGGCCGCCGCCGCCATCGCAAACGTCTTGGTGAAGGCGAGCGGACTGAACAGGCGGCCCTCCTGCGATTCCAGCGTGAAGATCGGCATGAACGATACCGTGATGATCAAGAGGCTGAAGAACAGCGCTGGCCCAACCTGCGAAGCTGCCTCGATCAGAATCGCCACGCGCGACCGGCCGGGTTCTGCCCGCTCAAGATGCTTGTGAGCGTTCTCGATCATGACAATCGCCGCATCCACCATGGCGCCAATCGCGATCGCGATGCCGCCGAGGCTCATGATATTGGAGCCGAGTCCCAGCAGTTTCATTGCGCCGAATGCCATCAGCACACCGACCGGCAGCATCAAAATGGCGACCAACGCGCTGCGGACGTGCAACAGGAAGACAATGCAGACCAGCGCGACGATCACACTCTCCTCGAACAAGGTGTGCTTGAGGGTCTCGATGGCCGAGTTGATGAGGTTGGAACGGTCGTAGACCGGCACGATCTCGACCGACTTCGGCAGACTGCTGGCGATGTCGGCAAACCGCTTCTTGACGTTTTGAATCACATCGAGCGCGTTGACGCCGAAGCGTTGCAGCACGATGCCGCTGGCAGCTTCGCCCTCGCCGTTCAGTTCCGTAATTCCACGACGCTCGTCCGGCCCAAGCTCGACCCGCGCGATATCCCGGAGCAGGACCGGCGTGCCGTTGCTGGTTTTGAGGACGATATTCCCGAGATCGTTGATGCCCTTCAAATAGCCCTTGCCGCGAATAACGTATTCGAATTCGGACAATTCAACGGTGCGGCCGCCGACATCGGCGTTGCTGGCGCGGATGGCATCGCGCGTCTTTTGCATGGTGATGCCGAGATCGCGCATCCGCTGCGGGTCGAGAATAACGTTGTACTGCCGGACGAAGCCGCCGACGCTCGCCACTTCGGCGACGCCCTCGGCCTTGGCGAGCGCAAATTTCAGGTTCCAGTCCTGGATGGCGCGCGTGTCGGCAAGATTGAGTTCCTTCGATATCACGGCATATTGGTAGACCCAGCCGACACCGGTCGCATCCGGTCCCATCGTCGGCGTTACGCCCGCCGGCAACCTGGAAGCCGCGCTGTTCAGAAATTCCAGCACCCGGGAACGCGCCCAGTAGATGTCGGTGCCATCCTCGAAGATGACATAGACGAACGACACGCCGAAGAACGAGAACCCGCGAACGACTTTCGAACGAGGCACAGTCAGCATGGCCGTGGTCAGGGGATAGGTGACCTGGTCCTCGATCACCTGCGGGGCCTGCCCGGGATATTCGGTATAGACGATCACCTGCGTGTCCGAGAGATCCGGAATGGCGTCGAGCGGCAGGTGCAGCAGCGCATAGATGCCGGCCGCCGCGGCGAAGCCCGTGCCGAAGAAGACCAGCAGCAGATTGCGCGCGGACCACGCGATGAGACGGGCGATCATCGCGGCACTCCGTCCGAGAAGCCTTTCAAGGCGGCCTTCAAATTGCTTTCGGCGTCGATCAGGAAATTGGCCGAGATAACAACCGGTTCGCCCTCTGTGATGCCCTGGCGAATCTCGACATATCCGCCACCGCGGTGGCCGAGCTTGACTTCGCGCGGCTCGAAACGTCCCTCCCCCTTGTCGACCAGGACAGCTTGCCGGCTGCCGGTGTCCATCACCGCGCTTTCCGGAACTGCGAGAGCGGGCTCCGGGTTACCGGTATCGATTTCGGCATCGACATACATGTCGTGAAGCAACAGCAAGTCGGGATTGGGTAACTCGACGCGGATGCGCGCCGTTCGCGTCTCCTTGTTGATCTCGGGATAAACCACCTCGACCTTGCCCGAGAACGCGCGGCCCGGAAAAGCCTTGGCCTTCACGGTCGCGGGTTGGCCTATGGCGATCGCACCCAGATCGCGTTCGGCGACGTCGATCAGTGCCCAGACGACCGCATGATCGGCGACCCTGAACAGGACGCCGCCCGGTTGAACACGCATTCCCTCGATCGCGGTGCGCTCCAGCACGATGCCGTCCCGTGGCGAGGTCCACTCGACGGAAGTCGGAACATTCCGGGTCTTGTCGATAGCGGCAATCGCCGCGTCCGGCATGTCGAGGTTCATCAGCCGCTGTCGAGAGCCCCTGCCGTACGACCCATCGCCGCCGTTCGTCGTCTTTGAATTAATGGTCGCGAGGTACTCGGCAGCGGCGGACGAAATGGCAGGACTATAGACCTCCATCAAGGGCTGCCCCTTGACGACGTGGGACCCAGTCGTGACGTTGGCCACCTTCAGGACGAAACTTTCGGACCTCATCGAAATCACGGATATCCGCCGCTCGTCGAGCGCAATAGTCCCCGGTGCGCGGATCATGGTGCGGATCACACGTCTGGCCGCGGGCTCCGATTTGGCGCCGGTACGCTGGATTTTTCCCGGGGAGAGTTTGACCGATCCGTCATCGCTGTCGTCACCGTCGTAGACCGGGATGTAGTCCATCCCCATCGAATCCTGTTTGGGCGCAGGCGACGTGTCGGGCAGCCCCATCGGATTGCGGTAGTATTTGATTTTGCGATCGGCCGACGCCCCAACCTTGCTTGTCGTCGCGTCGGCGAATGCGAAGGTGGCCATCCCGCTCAAGACAACGCCGATGAGCGCAGCCCAAAAGGCGCGCGAAAACCGCATCTTCTTCATGTCGATATCCTCTAAGTGCTGGTCGGCCGCAAAAGCGGCACGCTTGGCAGGCGCGTCGAACGCGCCGCGAGACGTCAGGCGTTACGCCGAACGGACCAGAGACCGAGGAGGTTTTGGAGGCGGAAGGTGAGCCAGGCTTTCTGCCGCGGGACCGCTGCCCGGAAGCAGCATCCGAAGCGTGACCGGCAGAACTTCGATGACACCGGCAGGCGACTGCGCCTGCAACGTCTTGACCATGCAGATCGCCATCAACGGGCAATGGTCGCAATCCATCGGCGCTGACTCGTCAGGGCAACAGGGCATGTCAGCCGACAGGGATGCCATGGACGTCGATGCCGTCACAGCCTCATTCGCCCGCACGGAGAGCGGGGCGATCACGAGCCCGACGATCAAAAAGACCGCCAGCAGCCGGCAAAGGTGGATCGAGCGTTTCACGTCGGGAACTTCTCACAACGCGACCACGATGGATAGCTCGGGCCAATCACTAATTCGACAGATTCCTTAAGGGGCCCTCTTCTAGTGCCGGTGGCGAAGTTCGGCCGGAGCATTCGAGGCATATTCCTTCACTTCAGCATATTGCTGCATCTGATTCACCGCTCGCGTCGAAAAGCGCTGAACTGGAAAACCTGCTGTGTGCCCCACGGGGTTGCGTGTTCATGCCGCAGGGTGTGGGCCAGTTCGAACATGGGGCCAAGCGTCTGCCCAAGGCTCGCGCCATCGTAACGTGCCACCGGTAAACCGCTGCACTTTTCAGGTCCATCCAGCGCGAACGTAGCAATGATGGCATATCCTCCGATTTTCAGACCGCGCTTGAGGCGCGCAATATAGGCAGCGCGATCTTGCGCTTCGGTGAGAAAGTGGAACGCTGCCCGATCATGCCAAATGTCGTAAGCCTTGACCGGCTCCCAGATCGTCGCGTCCGCGACAACCCATTGAATTCGATCTGCGCGGTCCCCGAGGCGGCCTTTGGCCGACTCCAGGGCTGCGCCTGACAGGTCGAGCACGGTGACGTCCTGAAACCCCTTCTCGATGAGGTGATCAACCAGACGTGAAGCACCCCCGCCCACGTCGATGATAGCCGAAGCTTGGGTAGCCCGCACCTGCTCAATCAACGCAAGCGAAGGAGCCGGGTTTTCCTGAAACCAGCTGACTTCATTCTCACCCTTCCTAGTATAGACGTTTTCCCAATGAGCTTTCCGGCTCTCACTCTGCATAGCGTCCTCCTCCGCCCATCCAGGGTAACGGCGACGGAACATGCTTTAATTTGTATAGTCAGTACGCCCACTGCGGCAATTGGGCTTCTGTCAGCCGTGATCATGTCGATGATGCAGATCGGGGTAGTGAGCGTGACGATGCCGCATGGGCGCGTGATGGTGCCGATGGCTATGCGGTTCGGTCACCGGGCCGTCGTGATCATGCCGATGATGTTCGTCGTGCACGTGGTTGTGTTCGTGATCCAGCGCCTCATGATGATGGGAATGTACGTGTTGTTCAGTGAGGTGCGTCCATAAGCCGAGACCCATCAGCGCCGCGGCGGCCAGGATCTGCCAGGTCACCGGTGCCCCGAGTACGACAATCGCGATCATGGCGCCGATAAACGGCGCGAGCGAAAAATAGGCGCTGGTGCGAGCAGCGCCGAGGTGTCGAAGCGCCAGGATGAACAATACGAGGCTCGCCCCGACTGTGAGGAAGCCCAGCACCGCCACGCCGCCTATCACAGCGGCTGAAGGAAAAGTCGCACCGCGCGCAGCCGCGATACCGATATTAATGACCGCGGCGCCCACCCCCTTGATCATCGCGATCAATACCGGGTCCGCGGACGACAGCTTTCGCGTCAGATTGTTGTCGATGCCCCAGGCGATGCAGGCACCGGTGATCAATGCCGCCCCGGCGTCGAGCGTGACGCTTTGCCCGCTCCAGCACAGCACCAGCGCGCCGAGGACAATCGCGAGAGCCCCAAGTATCAGCCGGCGATCGACACCCTCGCCGAATATGATCCAGGCGATAGCCATGGTCGCCAGACCTTCGAGATTCATCAGCAACGATCCGGATGCGGCATCGGTATGACTGAGTCCGATCATCAGAAAAAGCGGGCCTATAATGCCGCCGAACACGACGACGGCGCCAAGCCACGGAATATCCGTTCGGCGCAGAGGTGCTTCAGGCGCCGGAATACCAAGTGCAGCGCGCATGCCGTGGACCGCGACAAGCCCGCCCCCCGCGCCTGCGTACAAAAGTCCGGCCAGCAATTGCGGATCAATACTGGCCAACAGCACTTTCGAAAATGGCGCGGCCGCGCCAAACAACACAGCCGAGCCAAGCGCCAGCACTGCGCCCGGGTAAAGACTGCTTGCGTGCAGGTGTTCTCGCGGCATCAACGGTCTTCCTCTATGTTCGAGATAACTATCGGAACGCGATGCTGCTGGATATCTCCAGTAGCGCGCCAAACAACAACATTACGCATTACGGTGACAGTGCACTTAACTGCCAAATGATCAGTCGCGGGTTGCTCGGCAAATCAACCCGTCGGGCAAATCAATCCGACGGGAAGATCAACTCATGGTCGATTGACCTGCTGTCTACCCCTGCGTGCAAAAATATTCCGGTTGGCGCGTCGGGCAAATCATTTGTATCACTTCGCGCATCCTGTCCCACCTGAGGGGCGTTGGCCATCGTCGCGGACGTGGGGCGGGTCGTGATGGACGTGGCAGCACGCAAGACGAACGGGCTGTTGCGTACGGCGAAGTCGTGAGGGTTCGACGCCCCGGTGCTGGCGTCAAGTCCGTGAGAAGCTAACGCTTCTTGCGGGCGATGGTGGCAAGAAAGCCGGTCACCAGAACGACCACGTATAAGCCGTAAAGCCATTGCGCGGGGAAGGCCGGAGTGTTCCGTCTGTACCTGTATGCTCGTGCGCGCCACTTAGATGCAACTATTGCGCATGAGACCGCGGGTGCAGCGTGCACCCGGTCTTCCCCGTGC